>DASPRN010000056.1:0-61501 GCA_035624425.1 Gaiellaceae bacterium | reverse complement strand
GTGGTCTCGCTCATCGCGGCCACCCTAGCAACTGCCGGTTTTCAAGCTGGAACGAGCATCCATGCGGGTTCATTCCCGAGTGCCGGCGGCTCGCTGCCGGCGAGCCGCCGCCTCAGGACTGCTCGACCGGATGGAAACCGGCGCGCGTCAGCGTCGCGACGATCGCCTCGCGGTCGGTGCGCTCGTCATCCCAGGAGAGCTGAACCTGGCCGACCAGGTTGGCGATCGCCTGCTCGATGCCCTCGTGGCCGCGCAGGGCGCCGGCCAGCCGGCCGATACAGCGCTCGCAGCGGATTCCGCTGACCTGGATCGTCTCCGCCTGGATCACGCGGCCGATCCTAGCGTCCGGACCGCGACGTCCGCGACGACGGCTTCGAGGCTCTCCGCACGCCCGACCTCGAGCTGGCGGTCGCCCTCGCACGCGGCCGGGTCGATCCGCGCGAGCAGCTCAATGCTGCCGAGCTCGCGCGCGGCGGGCTCGACCAGCTCGAGCAGCTCGGCCCCGAGCTCGGAGGCCCGGACGAGGCGCTCGCCGTCGGGATGGATCAGCTCGGCCCGCGGGCCGAAGCGCAGCGCGGCCCAGCGGTTCTGCGCGTAGTCCCCGCGGTTGTACGGGCCCGCCGGAGGCTGCTCGAGGACGATGCGGCTCAGCGCCTGCAGCAGCGCGGCGAAGGCGCCGGTCAGCGCGATGTCCGTCGGCTGGTCGGGCGCGCGCACCTCGAGCGTCCCGAAAAGCGGGTGCGGCCGGACGTCCCACCAGAAGCGCGTGTAGCCGTCCGCGAGCCCGATCCGGACGAAGCGCTCGACGAAGGCCTCCCACTCGGCGTACGAGGCGAGGACCGGCGGCGCGCCGGAGCGCGGGAGCTGTGCGAGCACCTCGGCGCGGCTCGACGCGAGCCCCGTCTCCTCGCCGGCGAGGAAGGGCGAGTTGGCGGAGAGCGCGAGCACGACCGGCAGCCACGGCAGGACGCCCTCGAGCGCGGTCATGCAGGCCTCCGCGCTCGGCATGCCGACATGGACGTGCAGGCCGCAGACGGCCTGGCGCCTGGCCGACACACCGGCGTACTGGACGAACTCGCGGTACCGGGGGTCGGGCGCGATCTGCTGCGCAGTCGGCACGCTGAACGCGTGCGTGCCGGCCGCGGCAAGCGCGAGCCCGTGGGCGCGCGCCTGCCGCGCCGCTCCCGAGCGCAGCTCCTTCACAGACGCGAGCGCCTCCCCCGCCGACTCGGCCACTCCGGTGGCGAGCTCGACCATCGAGGCGAGCAGCTCCATCTTGAGGACGCCCGGCTGCGATTCGCTCTCCTCCACCAGATACTCGACGCCCGGCGTCAGCGCCAGCGTCTCGGCGTCGAGGATCATCAGCTCCTCCTCCACGCCGAGCGAAAACGGGCTCGACTCTCCGAAGTGCTGCTCGATCACGGCGGTAACGCTAACGCCGGACGCGGGACAGTCCGCTGATGGAGATCTCCTTCACGAGCCTCGCCGTGGTCGGGGCCGCCGCGTTCGCCGCGCCGCTCCTGGTGGGGCTCGTGCCCAGGGTGCCGCTGCCGCCGGTCGTGCTCGAGCTCGTCCTCGGGATCCTGATCGGGCGCTCTGTGCTGGGCTGGGCCACCGACGACGAGCCTGTGCAGGTGCTGGCGATGATCGGCCTCTCGTTCCTGCTCCTGATCGCGGGGCGCGAGGTGGACTACGACCGCCTGCGCGGGCGGCTGCTGCGCGTGACGGGGCTCGGCTTCCTCGTCGCGCTCGCGCTCGGGCTCGGTGCGGGCCTGGCGCTGCACGCGGGCGGAATCGTCCGCTCGCCGCTGCTCGTCACGATCATGTTCTCCGCGACCGCCCTCGGGATCGTTGTCTCGGTGCTGAAGGACGCGGCGCAGGCCAGGACATGGGTCTGATCGGCGCAGCCAACGCCGCAGCCGTCATCGCCGCGGGCCTGCTCTCAGTCCTCCTCTTCCGGCGGGCGCGCTCAGCCTGCTCCGCACCGCAGTCGAACCGCGAGAGGCCGAAACCCCGAGCCTCGCGGCCACCCAGCACTAAGTAACACAGTGTTACAAGGCCCGCTGTTCCCGGCGCCGAGCCCGCGCCACGCCGAACCTATGGAGGCTAGGCCGAGCGCCAGCCGCGGAACGCTTCGAGGAGGCCGGTCTCGGCCTCGGGCGTCACCGACTCGACCGTCAGCGCGCCGAGCACGACGATCGTCTGGCGCATCTGCTCCAGGTAGACCCGGCAGCCGGTGCAGGTGCCGATGTGGGACTCGAAGCGCGCCGCTTCCTCCTCCGAGAGCGCTCCCTCGAGGTAATCGGTCACGAGCTCCACGAGCTCCTGGCAACTCAGCTGTTCGGCGTAGACGGTCATGCGTTCTCCTGGAGATACGACTCCAGCGCGGCCCGCACCTTCGAGCGGGCCCGGTGGAGCAGCACTCGCTGATTTGTCTCGCTCAGGTCGAGGGCGTTACGGACCTCCTCGCTCGACCAGCCCTCGACGTCGCGCAGCGAGATGACCGCGCGCTGCGTGGCCGGCAGCGCCTCGATCGCCTCGGCGATCACCTCGCGCGTCTCGGCCGCGAGCAGCGCGTCCTCGGGCCAGGCCTCCGGACTGACCGCCCAGTGGCCGGGCCAGCGCGGGTGCTCGGGGTCGAGGAAGCGGTCGGCGTCCACGGCGGCCTCCGGCACCCGGCCGGGATCGAGCGCGGAGAACGGCAGCGTGCGCCCGTCGCGCACGGCGCGGGTCTTGGCGATGTTGGTCAGGATCCGGAAGATCCAGGTCCGCAGCGAGGAGCGGCCCTCGAAGCGGTCGAGGCCCTTGAGAACGCCGAGCCACGTCTCCGCGGCGACGTCTTCCGCGGCGGCCTGCGTCGGCACGTAGATCCGCGCCACGCGGACGAGCGACGGCTGGTACTCGCGGACCAGCTCCCGAAACGCCTCTTCGTCGCCGCCGCGCAGCGCCTCGACAAGCTGCGCCTCGCTCACCACGCCGCCGACTGTAACGAAGGGCCTGAACACGACACAATCGCGTGGTGAAGGCGAGCACCTACCCGCCGATCGGCGACTACGCGCTGCTCTCCGACTGCCACTCGGGGGCGCTCGTCTCCAAGGACGGCTCGATCGACTGGTGCGTCTTCCACCGGCTCGAGGCGCGGCCCGTCTTCGGGCGGATTCTCGACTGGGGCAAGGCCGGCTTCTTCCGAATTGCCCCGCTCGACGACGATTACGAGTCGACGCGGCGCTACCTGCCCGGGACGAACGTGCTCGAGACGACCTTCCGCACGCCGGGCGGAACCCTCGTGCTGACCGATTTCTTCGCCTTCCGCCCGCCGGAGACCGGCGGGCACCCTGACCACCGGCTGATCCGGATCGCGCGCTGCGAGGAGGGCGAGGTCGCGGTCAAGGTCAAGCTCGTGCCGCGGTTCGACTACGGGCTGACGACGCCGCGGCTCGACACCCTCGCCCACGACCTGGTCGTCGTCTACGGCGGCGCCGACGGGCTCGTGCTTCAGAGCGAGCTGCCTTTCGGCGACGCCGAGCGCTCCGCGACCGAGGGCAACCGCACGCTGCGCGCCGGCGAGGAGGCCTTCGTCGTCCTCACCTACCAGCTCCCGCACGAGCTCGACCCGCAGCGGCTCACAGGCGAGGAGGTGCACGGGAAGCTCGAGGAGACGGTCGCGCACTGGACGGCGTGGTCCGACCGCTGCACCTACGACGGGCCCTACCGCGAGCAGGTGCTGCGCAGCGCGCTCGTGCTCAAGGGACTGACCAACGGGCCGACCGGCTCGATCGTCGCGGCCGCAACCACCTCGCTCCCGGAGGAGGTCGGCGGCTTGCGCAACTGGGACTACCGCTTCTGCTGGCTGCGCGACTCGGCGCTGACCCTGAACGCGCTCTTCGCGCTCGGCTACGTCGCCGAGGCGCACGAGTACATGGCCTGGCTGCGCCGCACGACGGCGGGACGCGCGCACGAGCTGCAGATCATGTACGGCGTCGGCGGCGAGCGGCTGCTACCTGAGGTGGAGCTCGACTGGCTCGAGGGCTACCGCGGCTCGCGCCCGGTGCGGATCGGCAACGGCGCCTACTCGCAGTTTCAGCTCGACGTCTTCGGCGAGCTGCTCGACACGGTCTGGGTCTACCGGCGGCACGGCGGCGAGATCGACGACGGCTTCTGGGACTTCCTCGGCCGCGTCGCCGGCGCCGTGATCGAGCACTGGCGCACGCCGGACCAGGGGATCTGGGAGATCCGCGGCGAGCCGCGGCACTTCACCTACTCGAAGGTGATGGCCTGGGTCGCCCTGGATCGCGTCGTCCGGGTCGCCGAGCTCGACGGGCGCGGGGGCGCTTTGGACGAGTGGCGCGCCGAGAGGGACGAGCTGCGCGAGCAGATCGAGCGCGAGGGCGTCGACCCCGGCACCGGTGCGTTCCTCCAGTCGTTCGGCGACGGCGGCAAGCTGGACGCCTCGAACCTGATGATCCCGATCGTCGGCTTCGTCGACCACGGCGACCCGCGAGCACGGGCGACCGTGGAACGGATCGCGGCAGAGCTCTCTGCTGACGGCTTCGTCTACCGCTACGTCACCGACGGCGTGGACGGCCTCTCGGGCCACGAGGCGACGTTCGCGATCTGCTCGTTCTGGCTCGTCGAGTGCCTCGCACGGGCCGGCGAGGAGGAGCGCGCCCGCGAGCTGTTCGAGCGGCTGCTCGGCTTCTGCAACGACGTCGGCCTCCTCGCCGAGGAGATCGACCCGGCCTCGGGCGAGCTGCTCGGGAACTTCCCGCAGGCGTTCTCGCACGTCGGCCTGATCCAGGCCGCGATCGCCCTCGACATGCCCGAGATGTCCATGACCGCCGTCGAGAGCGAGACCCGAGATGTCACAGGACCGTGACCTAGTAACACTGTGTTACTTGGAGAAGGAGGCGCTGTTCCATGAGTGAGCGGTTCGACCTGATCGTGCTGGGCGGTGGATCGGCGGCGCGCGACGCGGCCGGAAGGGCGATGCGGAAACACGGGGCGCGCGTCGCGCTCGTCGAGAAGGAGCGCTGGGGCGGCAGCTGCCCGAACGTCGCCTGCCAGCCGACGAAGGCCTACCTCGTCGCGGCCGAGCTCGCGCACGACGCGGCGGAGCTGGCCCCGGCGATCGGCATCGAGACCGGTCCGGTGAGCGTCGACCTCGCGCGGGTCCGCGCCTGGAAGGAGACGATCAAGAAGCCGCAGGACCAGTGGGTCGAGGAGCTGATGGAGCAGGGCTACGCGACCTACATGGGCGCGGCGCGCTTTGTCGAGCCGCACAAGGTTCGCGTCGGCGAGCTCGAGCTGGAATCCGAGCGGATCCTGATCGCGACCGGCTCGCGCACCGCCGTCCCGCCGATCGAGGGGATCGAAGAGGTCGGCTGGATCGACCACGTCTCGGCGCTCGACCTCGAGGAGGTGCCGGCCTCGCTGCTCGTCGTCGGCGCAGGCGCGGTCGGGCTCGAGTTCGGCCAGATCTTCGCCCGCTTCGGCTCGAAGGTGACGATCGTCGACGCGCTCGACCGGCTCGCGCCGCTCGCCGACCACGAGGCCTCGGCGATGCTCGAGGCAGCCTTCAGCGCCGAAGGGATCGAGAGCGACTGTCCCGCCTTCGTCAAGAGCGTACGCCGGGACGGCGGCGAGGTAGTCGCGACGATCGCCCCGCGGGACGGCGGCGACGAGTACGAGCTGCGGGTCGAGCGCGTGATGCTCGCCTCCGGCCG
This sequence comes from Gaiellaceae bacterium, assembly GCA_035624425.1. Lineage (GTDB taxonomy): Bacteria > Actinomycetota > Thermoleophilia > Gaiellales > Gaiellaceae > AC-32. Next base: position 55,778 of record DASPRN010000056.1, on the reverse strand, counting down.
GGCGCCGAACATCGAGGAGCTCGGCCTCGACGGGATCGGGGTCGCGACCCAGAAGGGCTGGATCACGGTGGACGACCATCTGCGCACCTCCGTCGAGGGGATCTGGGCGGCCGGCGACGTGAACGCGGTCGCACAGTTCACTCCGGTCGCGCAGTACCAGGCGCGGATCGCGGTCGCCGACATGTTCGGTGCCGATGCTCCGGCCGCCGACTACTCCGTGCTGCCGACCTCGATCTTCACCGACCCGGAGCTCGGCTCGGTCGGGCTGACCGAGGAGCAGGCCCGCGAGGAGGGCCACGACGTCGAGGTCGTCCGCAACGAGTACGTCAAGCGCTTCTCGTTCGTGGGCGAGCGCCAAGGCCTGTTCAAGATCGTCTACGACCGCGGCACCCGGAAGGTGCTCGGCCTGCACGTCCTCTCACGCAGCGCGGGCGAGATCGTCCAGGGCTTCTCGCTGGGGCTGCGCCTCGGCGCAACCGTCGACGAGCTGGCCGCGATGCACCACGTCTTCCCCACCTTCGGCGAGGGCATCAAGGCCGCCGCAGAGCGGGCTTGACCGCCCATGCGGAGCGGCGACACCCCCCAATAAGGCGGCGCTTGCGACGCCGACCTCAGGAGGCGCGAGCTGTGCTCGTGCCTCCGTTTGAACTGACCGGTCGATGCGCACGCCGTCAGCCGAAAACAAAGGAAGGAGGCCCGGGCAGGCGGCGGGCCTCCTTCCTGGTCCCGGCAGGCCGAGCTGGCGATCGGCCTACCGGGAACTTGGCCCCAGGGGGTCGGGGCCGTCTTGGGCAGTCAGCTCAAGGGGATGGCTGCCGCCCGAGCTTGACGTCGAGGCTTGTCTTCGAGCTGCCGCGCCAGATCTCCAGGGAGACCCTGTCGCCGGGCTTCTTGCTCGAGATCACGTCGTGAAGCCGTTCGATGCTGCCGAGCGGCACGCCGTCCGCGCTGACGATCAGGTCGCCCCCGAGCGGGTACGACTCGCCGTTCGCGAGCACCTTCTGGGTCCCCGCGCGCAGGCCGGCCTTTGCCGCCGCGCTGCCGGGCTTGACACTCGCCACGAGCACTCCCTGCGAGGCGGGCAGGCGGAAGAGCTTCGCGATCGAGGGCGTCACCGCCTGGCCCGTGATCCCGAGGAAGGCGTGCTCGGCGTGGCCGGTCTTGATGATCTCGGCCGCAACCGTCTTGACGGTGTTGATCGGAACCGCGAAGCCGACGCCGACGTTGCCGCCGTTCCCGCTCTGGATCTGCGAGTTGACGCCGATGACAGAGCCGCGCGCGTCGAGCAGCGGGCCGCCCGAGTTGCCCTTGTTCAGCGCGGCGTCGGTCTGGATCACGTGGTCGATCGAGTACTGCTGGGCCGGCGCCTGGATCACCCGCTGCAGCGCGCTCACGATTCCGGCGGTGACCGTGCGGTCGAGGCCGAAGGGGTTTCCGATCGCCACAACCGGATCGCCGACGTGAACGGCGTCCGAGTCGCCGAGCGGAAGCGGCGAGAGCGCCAGCGCATGCGCGTCCACCTGGAGCACCGCGACGTCCGTGCTCGGATCGGAGCCGACGATCCGGGCCCTGACGCTCTCGTTGTCCGAGAAGCTGACCCGGACCGAGCGCGCGCCGGCGATCACGTGGTAGTTGGTGACGATGTGGCCGGCCTTGTCGATCACGAAGCCGGAGCCGAGCGCCTGCTGGCTCTGGCTCTGCGGGACCGAGAAGCCGAAGAACGGATCGACCGCCGGCGTCTTGACGACCTGCGTGGCCGTCACCTGGACGACTCCCGGCGCCGCGCGGCGGTAGATCTGGTTGACCGAGAGTGCCTTGCTGCTCTGGAAGGCGGTCGGGCTCGCGGCCGCGGGGACCGCCCGCAGCTCGCGTACCGTAGTCGTGCTCGACTTGAAGGTGCCGAGCCCGGCGGCCGCGCCGAGCGCGACTGCACCGCCGATGACCGCCGAGACGACGAGGGCACCGAGCGCCAAGGGAGAACGCGCTGCCACGAATCCCCTTATAACGCCGCCGTATTCAGCCCCTGTTGCGCGGGATTAAGGCTGCGTTAAGCCGTCGACTCGCGCTGCCCCGAACGGGCGGTAAGGCCCTGGGGCCCGCGCGCCGATAGAAGGTTTGACGATGCCGCCCGTCTACCGAGGACCGTTCGGAAAGCCGCAGGCCGAGCGCCTGCTCTGGCGCGCCGGCTTCGGTCCGCGCCCCGGCGAGGCCGAGCGCCTCGCGAAGCACGGGCTGCACGGCGCCGTGCACTCGCTGACGCACCCGGGCCGCGAGCGGCTCCGCGGTCCCAAGCCGCACGACGACAACGGTCACCCGCTCGCCCCCAACGACGCCTGGGGCCACGACCAGCTCTGGTGGCTCGACCGGATGGTGCGCACCACCCAGCCCCTCGCCGAGCGGATGACGCTCGTCTGGCACGACTGGTTCGCGACCTCCCAGGACGGGGTCGGGCCGGCGCGGCTGATGCTCCGCCAGAACCGGCTCTTCCGGAAGCACGCGCTCGGCTCGTTCTCGACCCTCCTGACCGAGGTGACGCACGACCCCGCGATGCTGCTCTGGCTCTCCGGGGTCGACAACGAGAAGGACGCGCCGAACGAGAACTACGGCCGCGAGATGATGGAGCTGTTCACGATCGGCGCCGACCGCGGCGGCTACACCGAGCACGACGTCCGCGAGCAGGCCCGCGCGCTGACCGGCTGGCGCAGCGACTGGGACGACAACCTCGGCCCGGTCAACTTCCGCTACGACAAGCGCCGGCACGACCCCGGCGTCAAGAAGATCTTCGGCAAGAAGGGGCACTTCGACTGGCGCGACTCGTGCCGCCTGTGCGTCCACCACCGCCTACACCCGTCGTTCTTCATCACGAAGCTCTGGAGCTACTTCATCCCGACGGCGCCGCCGGCCGCGACCCGCCGCGAGCTGGAGCGGCTCTACGTGCACCACGGGTTCGCCGTGCGCCCGGTCGTCGAGGCGATCCTGCTCCACCCCGCGCTCTACCGAGGGCCGCGGATGGTCAAGTCGCCCGCGGTCTACACCGCCGGGCTCCTGCGCGCGCTGCGCCGCGGGATCGACACTGAGGCCTGGACCTGGCTGATGAGCCTGGCCGGCCAGCAGCTCTTCTACCCGCCCAACGTCGCCGGCTGGGACGACTCGCGCTGGCTCGACACGGCGACCTACCGCGCCCGCTGGCAGATCGCCTCCCAGGCGATCGAGAAACATCAGCTCAAGCCCGACAAGGCCAAGCTGCCCGACAACGCGTCGAAGCTCCTCGCCCGCGCGGAAGGCTTCCTCGGACAGCCCGTGCTGACCGGGCAGACGCACGCCGAGCTGAAGCACTTCGCGAAGCGCGCGCTCGGCGACGCGAACGCGAAGTGGAAGAAGGAGCAGTACCCGGCGCTGATCGAGAACGCGCTGCGGCAGCTCATGGCCTCGTCCCCCGACCTCCAGACCTGCTGATGGCGCGCTCCTGCCACCACTGCGACGAGTTCTCGCGAGCATCGCTCATGCGGAGGACTGCGGCCGAAGCTGGCCGCGGGCTGCCGGCGATCGAGCCGGGGATGCCGCTGCCGGCGGGCACCGGGCTCGACCGGCGCTCCTTCGTCACGCGCACCTTCGGCCTCGCGCTCTCGGTCTATGGGCTCGGCAAGCTCGGCCTCTTCGAGGAAGGGATCGCGCGGGCGGCGAGCGGCCCGGCGCAGCCCGTGCTCGTCTCGGTCTTCCTTCCCGGCGGCGCCGACGCGCTCTCCGTCCTCTACCCGGCGCTCGACCCGACCTATCGCAAGCTGCGCCCGACGCTCGCTCTCGACCCGGCCGCCGGGCCGGTGTTCACCGAGGACACGAGGCTGCACTGGCACCCGTCGCTGCAGCCGCTCGCGACCCTCCACGGCGAGGGGAAGGTCTCGGTGCTGCCGGCCGTCGGCTACACGCATCCCGACCAGTCGCACTTCACGTCGCGCCACTTCTGGGAGGTCGGCGCCACCAACGCGCGTCTCACGAGCGGATGGATGGGCCGCTACCTCGACCATGCGGGGACGATGGACAACCCGCTCCAGGGACTGTCGCTCGACTACCAGCTCCAGCCCTCGCTGGCCTCGAACAAGGTGCCGGTCGCCTCGGTCGCCTCACCCGAGGAGTACAGCTTCTGGGCGCCCGGGGTCTGGGGCGACGTCGAGCAGCGGATGCTGAACGCGCTCAGGCCGCTCGGCGCCCGGCGCAAGGACCCGTTCCTGAACCAGGCGGCCAAGGCGGCCGCGCAGTCGGACCGGCTCCGGCGGCAGCTCGCGCCCTTCGCCGGCAACGGCTACGGCACGCCGGTCCCCTACCCGGACGTCGACGACTCGTTCCCACACCAGCTCGCGGGGCTCGCTGCGATGCTCGCCGCGAACCTGCCGCTTCGCTGCGTCGCGATCACCGCTCCGGGCGAGTACGACACGCACTCGGACCAGCCGCAGCCGCTCGCCGACGGGCTCGACGTCACGGCGCGCAGCCTGCTCGCGTTCCAGCGCGACCTCGAGGCCCGCGGCCTCGCCAACCGGGTCCTGACGCTCGTCTGGTCGGAGTTCGGCCGACGCGCCGAGGAGAACGACAGCGGCACCGACCACGGCGCCGCCGGAAGCGGGTTCCTGATCGGCACGCGTGCCCGCGGCAAGATGGTTGGCGAGTTCCCCGGCGTGAACAACCTCGACGAGGACGGCAACCTGCGCGCGACCGCCGATTTCCGCGGGGTCTACTGCTCGCTGATCGAGCAGTGGCTCAACGCGGACGCGAAGGCCGTGATCCCCGGCGCCGGCTCCTTCTCGCGGCCCGCGCTGGTCAAGTGATCCGCGGAGCTCTCGTCGCGGTCACCGCCTACGCGGTCCTCTTCGCCCACTCGACCGGCCCCGCCAGGCTCGGCGTACAGGCGAGCGAGTACCACCTCGTCCTCTCGCGCGCGTCCGTGAAGGCGGGCCCGGCGCTGATCGAGCTGCAGAACGTCGGCCAGGACCCGCACGACCTGCGCCTCCGCCGGGTCGGAGGCAAGCGCACCTACGCGATCGTGCTCACCGACCCGGGCAAGCGGCGGACGATCTCGCTCAAGCTCCTGCCCGGCCGCTACCGCCTCTGGTGCTCGGTGCTGAACCACGCGCAGCTCGGCATGCGGGCCGTGTTGCGCGTCAGGCGCTGAGACCGCGGCAGCAGGGAGGCGTCAGCCCGGCTGGGCGATGGCCTCCATGAACAGGGTCTCCATCCCGGCCGCTGGGGTCTTCCGCGCCTCGACGAGCGACAGGCCGTCACCGTTGAAGAGGCCGTCCTCCTCCCAGCGATCCGGGTCGAGGCTGACCGCGTAGGGGTTGATCGTCTCGTCCTCGCCCGGCGCCCCGTCGGGCAGGGAGGCGGCAGCCTTGTGGAACGCGAGCACCGCGTAGGCCTCCATCAGGTCGGCGTTGGCCGCCAGCTGCGCCGCCAGCGCGTCGTCGTCGAAGTCCCGCACGAGATCCTCGTGCCGCTCGAACATCGCCGGGAACCCGGCCGTCGAGACGAGCGCACGGCGCCACTCGCGCGAGTCCAGCGCGTTCCACTCGCGGTACATCGGCTCCAGCCGTCGGGTGATCGCCCAGATCCGCTCCACGTCCGGCCGCACGCGGGCCATGAACTCGAGGTCGGTCCACTTGCGCTTGAAGAACAGGAGCGCGTTGCAGCCCCAGTAGTGGATGTTGTTGCAGCCGATCTTCACGTTCATCACCGCCGGGTTGTGCCAGAACTCGTACTGACCCTCGTAGAACGTGAGGTGCGTCCGGTACGCGGCCCGGTAGAGCTCGTCGTGGGCCTTCGCGCGCTCGGTCACGTCCTCGCCGCCTAGCGCACGGGTGACGATGTCCGTCGTCATGGTGTTGGAGATCGCGATGAAGTCCGACCCGGGCGAGTAGAACGGGTCGAGGAACGCCCCCGCCTCGCCGACCAGGCACCAGCGGTCGCTGCCGGAATAGCACTGCTTGCAGCCGTAGGAGAAGTCCGGAACCTTGAGAAAGTCCTCGACCTGGTCGAGCCGGCCCTCGACCGACTCGGCGATCTGGGGCTCGTGGCGCCGGAACCAGTCGATCAAGCCCTCGAGCGTGTCGAACTCCTCGAAGGGGTGGAACCGCGGGTCGGCGCAGAGGCCGATGGAGATCGGCCCCGACGAGAGCTGGATCAGCCACACCCAGTAGCCCTGCCCGCACATGTGGTTGGTGCTGAGCCTGCGGACGCCGCGCTCCGACATGCGGCCGAAGAACTCCTCGTCGTCGGGGTCGGCCCAGTCCTCGAGGTCGAGCCCGCCGGCGAGCCTGAACCAGGCCGAGTTGATGACGTGCCCGTTGTCCTCGAGCAGCCCGAGCTTCCGCTTCAGCGTGAATTCCCGGCCGGTGGCGTCCACGATCCAGCGGGCCTGGACCGTGTGCTCGTCCGTGCTCTCCTTGTCGCCGAGCGTGTACGTGATCTCGTGCAACTCGTCGCCCAGCTCCACGTTCCGGACGCGGGCGCCGCCGACGAGGTCGATCCCCGCCGCCAGTGCCTGCTCGCCGAGGTAGTTCTCGCAACGGCCGCGGTCGAGCTGGTAGGTGTGCACGGGCAGCCGGGCAGCCGGGCCGCGCTCGACGCGCTCCGCCAGCTCGCTGTTGTCGCCGGCGGTGAACCAGAAGCGCAGCCCGTTCTTCGTGATCTGGTCGTTCTGAAGGTGCTCCGTAAAGCCGAGCTGGTGCCCGAAGTACTCGCAGGAGATCTCCTGAGTCGACTCGCCGACCTTGAAGGCCGCTTCGCGAGCGGGCCCCTCGCGCTTCTCGGCGATGAAGATGCTGGTCTCAGGCCGCGCCTGCACGATCTGGTGCGCGACGGTCAGCCCAGCGAGGCCGCCGCCGAGAATCGCGACGTCATAGATGTCCGCAGGCTGCTGATCCTTACCCATCTAGCCTCCTAATCCGCCAGCAAGAGCCACCCGCGACGCTAACACCGCCTTTTGAACTGTTCAAGGCGCCCTCGCGGCGTCGACGGGGTCAGGAGCGATCACGCCCCGCCGGAGCGGGGCGTGATCAGTTGTTGCGTGTAGCCGTTTCGCTGTGAGCGCTAGCTCCCTGCGAGCCCCGAGATCGCGGCCGGCAAGGCGCCCGCCGAAGCCACGCGTGTGAGGCTTCCGTGGTTGCCGATCCGGTACGTCTCGATGTGGCTGTCGTCAGGCCCGAAGACGGTCGGGACGAGGACGAACAGATACCTGCCGCCTTGGCTTATCGCCTCGTCGCCCGGGTTGCCCGGCGAGGTATCCACCTGTCGCAGGTACGTCATGGTCCCGTGGGGACCCACCGCGTACTCCGTGACGCCACCGATGCCGGTGAAGATGTTCGTAACGGTGTCCGACAGCGTGTTGGTCACGAACGCGTACCTGCCGTCCTTGCTGGTCACGAGCCAGCAGGCCGCGCGTCCACCGCTGAGGACGTCGCCCTTGCTGGCGATCGCGCCCGAGCTCGACACGCTGTATGACGTCGCCGACCCGACGAACTGCGCCGGGTCGAACACCTGCGGGATCGGCGGTGGGCCATTTCCCGGCGCGAGCACGATTCCGGCATTGCTGACCAGAAGGTGCCCCGCGTTGTCGAAATCGAAGCCGAACGGATTCGGCTGGACGAGACCGGCACCGGTGTTCTTGTGCGCGGGCCCGGCGAGACCGTTCCAGCCGACGTTGAACGTGTCGATCACGCCGGTCAGGTTCGGCAGTCCGCGCTCGGTGACAACCAGCTGCCGACCGTCCGGCGAAAAGCCGATCTGCGCCGTCACCGTGTCCGGAAACGGGGTCGACAACGGTCGCCCGCCGGCGGCTTGCCCGGCGAGCGGCTTCAGGTCGCCCCAAGGCGAGAAGCGGAAGCCGTAGATGTTGGCGCTTACCTCATTGACCACGTAGAGCACGTCGCCGTGGCTCGTGAGGCTGATCGGAAGGGTTCCGCGCGACGAGACGCGGTCGGCGAGTTGCAAACCCCATGGCGTCACCCGGAACGAGCTGATGGTGTTGTCTCCGGCGTTGACGACGAACAGCAGGTGACCGCCGAACGCAAGGTCGATCGATCCCTGCGAGTCGACGATCGGGAAGCTGAACGGTGGGTTGGAGGCGAGTCCTATGCCGCCTGTCGGCACCACCGCACGTTGCGTGAGCGAGCCGTCCCCGTGGCGGTCGAAGACGATGACCGCATTCCCGGCCGGGTTGTTCGTCGCCGTGTACACGGCTCCGTGTGTTGTGTGACCCCCTCCGTGACCCCAGGCGGCCGCACCGGCAGGTACCGCAAGCGTCACGAGCAGGCCGAGCAAGAGCACGAGCCAGCCTCGCGATCCCCGCAGCATGGACACGATTCTCATGATTTCCTCCCTCTCCCCGCGTTGCAGACCGCGGCGATTTCGATCGTGGGGCGCCTTGCTCGTCTCCCCTCCGACTGACCCTCTCTCCCAGTTCGAGCGGACTTTGCACCATTCGGCCCGTGTTTTCAAGGCACGGGGATCCAAGGTGCTGAAGGTGAGAGCAACCAGGGCGAAACCCGGTTGCGGGCCGTCATGCCGGCTGCGCGACCGCTTCCATGAAGAGGTTCTCGAGCCCTGCCGCATCGGTCTGCCGCGCCTCGGCGAGCGAGAGGCCCTCGCCGTTGAAGAGCCCGTCCGCCTCCCAGCGATCGGGATCGAGGCTGATCGCGTAGGGGTTGATCGTCTCGTCCTCTCCCGGTGCGGCGTCACCGAGGTTCGTAGCGCCTCTGTGGAAGGCGACCACCGCGACTCCCTCCATCAGGTCGGCGGTCGAGGCGAGCTTCGCCTTCAGCGTCTCGTCGTCGAAGCCGCCGGCCATGTCGACGTGCCGCTGGAACATCCCGGGGAACGCTGCCGTTGGCACGATCGCGCGTCGCCACTCGCGCGATTCCAGGGCATTCCACTCGCGGTACATCGCCTCGAGCCGGCGCGTGATCGCCCAGATCCGCTCCAGGTCGGGGCGCACAGCCGCCATGAACTCGACGTCGGTGAGCTTGTCGTGAAAGTTGAGCAGGCCGACCGTTCCCCAGTAGAGGATGTTGTTGGCGCAGATCTTGACCGTCATGACGAGCGGGTTGCCCCAGAACTCGTACTGGCCCTCGTACTGGGTCAGGGAGACCGAGTACATGTTCCCGTACAGGTCGTCGTACGTCGCGGCCCGCTCGGTGACGTCCTCGCCGTCGAGCTCACGGGTGACGAGGTCGGCGCTGAACGTGTTGGACATGGCGATGAAGTCGGAGCCGGGCGAATAGAAGGGGTCGAGGAAGGCACCGGCCTCGCCGACGAGGCACCAGCGATCGCTGCCGGAGTAGTACTGCTTGCAGCCGTAGGAGAAGTTCTCGACCTTGAGGAAGTCCTCGATCTGGTCGCTCCGGCCGTCGAGCGACTCGCCGAGTTGAGGCTCGTGCTCCCGGATCCACTCCATGGCAGCTTCGAGCGTGTTCATCTCCTCCCAGGGGTGGAAGCGGGGATCGGCGACGATGCCGATCGAGATCGGGCCGGAGGAGAGCGGGATCATCCACACCCAGTAGCCCTCGCCGCAGAGGTGGTTCGTGCTGAAGCGCCGCATGCCTCGCTCGGGCATACGCTCGAAGAACTCCGTGTCGTCGGGATCGGCCCACTCCTCGATGTCGAGGCCGCCTGCGAGCCTGAACCAGGCCGAGTTGACGTTGTGGCCGTTGTCCTCGAGCAGGCCCAGCTTCTTCTTGAGGGTGAAGGACCGGCCGGTCGCATCGACGACCCACCTCGCCTGCACTGTCGAGGTCTCGTCGTCGCGCGAGAACGTGATCTGGTGAGGGTTTGCGGCAACGTCGACGTCCTCGATGCGGCAGCCCCCGAAGAGATCGACGCCGGCCTCGAGGTTCTTGTCGCCGAGGAAGTTCTCGAAACGCCCCCGATCGAGCTGGTAGCTCGGGTGATCCAGAGGGCGGTTGATGCCGCGCTCGATGCGCTGTGCGAGGTCGCGGTTGCCGGCTGCCGGGAACCACCAGCGCAGGCCGAACTTGTGGAGCTGGTCGCTTTCCAGGTGATCGTGGAGGCCGAGCACCTCGCCGAAGTAGTGCGCGGACACCTCGACGGTCGACTCGCCGACCTTGAAGGCAGCCTCCGGCGCGGGACCGACACGCTTCTCGGCGATGAAGACAGTCGTCTCGGGGCGCGCCTGCTTCAGCTGCAGCCCGAGCGTCAGGCCGGCGAGGCCCCCGCCGAGAATCGCGACGTCGTAGCTCGCAGCCGGCTGCTTGGTGTCGCTCACGGTGCTCTCCTATCCACCTGCCAGTGGGAGTCGTCGGAGCGATCTTAATCCTCTGAAAGCACGCTTGTAGGGTTGCGGGGATGGGAATCGCAAGCCCTACGGGGCTCGCCCGCGCCGATGTCTGATCCGGCCATCGAGGATCGGCCCTACCGGGTCGGCGTCGACATCGGCGGCACGTTCACCGACCTGTGCCTCGCCGACGGCGACGGCGTCGTCGCAGTCGCGAAGACGCTCTCCACGAAGGACTCGCCTGCCAATGCGGTCGAGCGAGTGCTGGTCGAGGCGCTCGCCGACGCCGGGACCTCGGCCGGGGAGCTCTCGTTGCTCGTCCACGGGACCACGCTCTTCACGAACGCGATAATCGAGCGGAAGGGAGCACGGACGGCGTTGCTGACGACGCACGGCTTTCGAGACATCCTCGAGATCGGACGGGAGCGCCGCTACGAGCTCTACGACCTCCAGGTCGAGCTGCCGGTGCCGCTCGTGCCGCGGCACCTGCGCTTCGACGTGCCGGAGCGCCTGCTGGCGGACGGCAGCGAGGCCGAGCCGCTCGACGAGGAGTACGTCGAGCGGCTCGCACGCGAGCTTGAGGCTGCGGGCGTCGAGGCGGTGGGGGTCGGATTCCTGCACAGCTACACGAACCCGGAGCACGAGCGTCGCGCGGCCGCGGCGATCGAGCGCGCGGCTCCGTCGCTGAGGGTCTCGCTCTCCTCTGCCGTGGCTCCCGAGATCCGCGAGTTCGAGCGGATCTCCACGACGGTGGCGAATGCCTACGTCCAGGCACTGGTGGAGAGCTACCTGGAAGACCTGGTTGCCCGGGTCGAGCGACTCGGCTTTCGAGGGCGCTTCGCCGTGATGCTCTCGAGCGGGGGGATCGCGACCGTGGAGACGGCGTCCCGGTTCCCCGTGCGGCTGCTCGAGTCGGGGCCTGCCGCGGGCGCGCTCGCAGCGGCCGCGCTCGGCGAGGAGAGCGGCGAGCCGGACCTCCTCTCGTTCGACATGGGCGGCACGACCGCGAAGCTCTGCCTCGTCACCGGCGGCCGGCCCCTCGTCACCGACGAGTTCGAGGTCGATCGCGTCTACCGGCTCAAGCGCGGCTCCGGGCTCCCCGTCAGGACGCCGGTGATCGACATGGTCGAGATCGGTGTCGGGGGTGGCTCGATCGCACGCGTCAGCGCGCTGGAGACGGTCGCGGTCGGCCCCGACTCCGCGGGCTCCGACCCGGGCCCGGCCTGCTACGCCCTGGGGGGCACGGAGGCGACGGTCACCGACGCCGACCTCGTGCTCGGCTATCTCGACCCCGGCTACTTCCTGGGCGGGCGGCTGCGACTCGACATGGACGCCGCCCGCCGCGCGATCGAGGGATCGGTCGCGGGGCCGCTCGGCCTGTCGCTCGACGAGGCCGCGTGGGGCATCCACGAGATCGCCAACCAGGACATGGCGAATGCGGCGCGGGTGCACGTCGTCGAGCGCGGCCGCGAGCCGAGCCTGCTGCCGGTCTACGCCTTCGGCGGCGCCGGCCCGGTGCACGCGCTCGGGGTTGCGGCAGCCCTCGGCTCGCGGGAGGTCTACGTCCCGCGCGGCGCCGGAGTGCTGAGCGCCGCGGGCTTCCTCGTCGCGCCGCTCGCCTTCGACCTCGTGCGGACGAGGAGCGCACCGCTCGCCGAGCTCGACCGGACCGAGGCGGAGGCGCTCTTCGCCGAGATGGAGGCGGAGGGCGCCGGGGTGCTGCGTGCCGCAGGGATCGAGGACGTCTCTCACGCTCGCAGCGCCGACCTCCGCTACGTCGGCCAGGGACACGAGCTCCGCGTCGACGTCCCGCCCGGCGGCGTCGGCGCACTGGCCGAGGAGTTCGTCCGGCTGTACCGGGAGGTATACGGACACGAGGGGCCCGCAGTTCCGGTCGAAGCGCTCAACTGGCGCGTGCTCTCGAGCGGCCCGCGGCCCGAGCTGAGGCTCTCGCCGCGCTCGGCGCCCAATGGGGCACGGAAGAAGGGCGAGCGCGAGGCGTACTTTCCCGGAGGCCGGCGCGCCGTGCCGGTCTTCGACCGCTACGCGCTCGAGCCCGGGACGCGGATCGACGGCCCCGCGATCCTCGAGGAGCGCGAGTCGACGCTCGTCGTCCCGCCCGGACGCTCTGCCGAGGTGACCGCGAACCTGGCGGTGCTCGTGCGATGAGGCTCGATCCCGTCGTCACCGGCCTCATTGCGAACCGCCTCGTCTCGATCGTGGACGAACAGCAGGCCGCGCTCGTGCGAACCGCGTTCTCGACGATCGTCCGCGAGTCGCAGGACCTCGCCTGCGGCGTCTTCGACCCGCGCGGCAGGATGATCGCCCAGTCGCTGACCGGGACGCCGGGACACATCAATTCGATGGCGACCGGCATGCGCCATTTCGTCGAGGCGTATCCGGCCGACCGGCTTGCACCGGGAGATGTTCTCGTCACCAACGATCCCTGGCAGACGAGCGGCCAGCTGAACGACTTCACCGTCGCGTCGCCGGTCTTCCGCCGCGATCGCCTGATCGGCTGGTTCGCGAACACATGCCACTGCGCCGACATCGGCGGCCGTGTGCTCTCGGGCGAGGCGACCGAGGTGTACGAGGAGGGACTGAGGGTCCCGATCATGAAGCTCTTCGTGGGCGGCGAGGCCAACCGCGAGCTCCTCGACATCGTCCGGGCCAACGTTCGGGCGCCCGGCGAGACGGTCGGCGATCTCTACGCCCAGACCGCCTGCAACGACGTCGGGACGCGGCGGCTCCTCGAACTGCTGGACGAGGTCGAGCTGGATTCGCTCGAGGCGGTCGCCGACGAGATCGTCGACCGCACTGAGCGCGCGATGCGCAATGCGATCGACCGGTTTCCGGACGGCGTCTACCAGGCCGCCACCTGGAGCGACGGCATCGACGACGAGCCCGTTCGCCTCCAGGCGACGGTCAGGATCGCCGGAGACGAGGCGACGATCGACTTCGGCGGCTCCTCGCCGCAGAGCCGGCACGGGATCAACGTCGTCCTCAACTACACGCACGCCTATGCCTCCTTCGCGATGAAGGCCGCTCTGGCACCGGACGTGCCGCACAACGAGGGCTCGTTTCGACCGGTCCACGTCACGGCGCCGCCGGGATCGATCCTCAACGCGACGCCGCCCGCCGCGGTCGGCTCGCGGCACACGATCGGCCATTTCCTGCCGGGCCTGATCTTCCTCGCGTTGGCCGACGCGCAGCCGGGGCGACTCCTCGCGGGCGGCGCCGACTCGGTCTGGCTGACGATGCTCCGGGGGCAGCGAGGGAACGGCGAGTGGTTCATGCTCGGCCTCTTCCAGGCCGGCGGGATCGGGGCCCGGGCCGAGAAGGACGGGCTCTCGGCCACCGGCTTTCCGACCGGGGTCGGCGGCGTCCCCGTCGAGGTGATCGAGACCCTGACGCCGCTCATCCAGCATCGCCGCGAGCTCAGAGCAGACTCGGGCGGTGCCGGACGCCGGCGGGGCGGGCTCGGTCAGTCGACCGAGCTCTCGAACGCGAGCGGAGAGCGCTGGACGGTCTCGGCGATGATCGACCGGACGCGTTTCGCCGGCCCGCCGCTGGACGGCGGCCGCGAAGGAGCGCTCGGCGAGCTCCTAGGCGCGGACGGCGAGCGGTTGCCGCCGAAGCGGCTCGTGGACCTCGGGCCCGACGACCGGCTGCACCTGAATCCGCCGGGCGGCGCAGGTTACGGCGAGCCCCGGGCCCGGGAGCCGGAGCTCGTGCTCCGGGACGTCGTGGACGGCTACGTCTCACTCGAGGCGGCCGAGCGCGAGTACGGCGTTCGGATCCGATACACGGGACCGCCGGAAGCGCTCGTGCGGACGCCCGACCTCTACGAGATCGATGCCGTCCTTCGGTGAGCGCTGAGCGTTACTCGACGGCGGCGCGTAGCAGCTCGGCATAGGCGCCGGCGCTCTGCGGCCGTGCCGCCGGGTCCTTCTCGAGCGCCGCGAGCAACGCGCCGGCGACGCCCGGGCCGAGGTCCGGCCGGTCCTCGCACGGGTCGGGCGGCGCCTCCTCGAGGTGCGCGATGCCGACCTGGAACAGCGACTTGTCGGCGAACGGCGCCTTGCCGGCCACGCATTCGAACGCGACGCAGCCAAGGGCGTAGACGTCGGTGAGCTGCGTAGCCGACTCGCCACGGATCAGCTCGGGCGCGAGGTAGTCGAGCGTTCCCATCACCTGGCCCGGCTGCGTCAGCACCGTGTACGCCCGCCCCTTGGCGAGGCCGAAGTCGGTCAGCATCGCCGTGCCGTCGAGTGCGAAGAGGATGTTCTGGGGCTTGATGTCGCGGTGCACGATCCCGGCTGCGTGCAGCGCGTCGAGCCCGGCGGCGATTTCCGAGACCATCCTCACGAGGTCCGCGCCGTCGAGCCGGCCCTTGTCGGCGATGCGGTCTGCGAGTGAGCCGCCGGGGACGTAGTCGACCGCCAGGTAGTGCCGCCCGTCCGCCTCCGACGCCTCGATGATCGGCACCAGGTGAGGCTCGTGCACCTCGGCGGCCGCGCGAGCCTCCTGGCGGAAGCGGTGCTGGAAGAGGAGATCGTTCGCGAGCGCGAGCTTGAGCACCTTCAATGCGACCTCCCTTCCGTCCTCCACCCGGGTTGCCCGGAAGACGAGGCCCATGCCGCCCTCGCCGAGCTCGCTCTCGAGCCGGTAGCCGCCCAGCACGTCGCCCGGCTGGAGCTCCCGCGTTGCAGCACCTTGAGGTTCCACACGACCAGCATAGGGGGCCGCGGGATCTCTGGCCACCCTGTGCCGCCTCCGGCCGGTCAGCCGATCGCCGGCTCCGGCTCCTCCCCCTGGGCGATTGCCGCCTGCGCGCTCATCGCGTTCAGGTCGATCATGTGGGCCGGCGGATCGGGAACCGCGATCGTCGAGGTCACTCGCACCTGGGGGTCGACGTGGATGAGCTCACCTGACTCGAGCAGCCGCCACCCGAAGTTGGCGTTCATGCGCTCCGAGGCGATCACGGTCGCCGGCAGGAACGAGAGCTCGCCTGCCTGCACCCGCAGGGTCCCCGACTCGCTGCGCTCATCGAAGCCCTCGCCGGGATCGAAGCCGCCGACCGAGCGCTCTAGGATCCAGAGCTCATTGGTGTCCGGGTAGCGGAGCGCCCACAGCTCGTGGGGCGTCGTCAGGACCATGTTCAGCGAGTAGAGCGGGATTTCGGCCGCGATCTCGCTGGCTGCGGCGGCGATCCCGGCGGCGACGTCGTCGCCGTGCTCGGCGATCCGCTTCGTGATCAGCGCGAAATAGTGCTCCGAGTCGGTCTGGCCGTGGACGAGGTCGACGTCGTCGCCGAGCCGCCGCCGCATCTCCGGGATGTTGTCGAGCACGCCGTTGTGCGCGAACAGGCGCCCGTGCTGCTCGAAGGGGTGCGTGTTCTCGAGGCTCGGCTCGGCCTCGGTCGCATGCCGGATGTGGGCGAGGAACGTGCTCGACCGCACTTCCTTGGACTCGGCGATGAACGTCTCGCTGCGGTTTGCCGAGACCGGCTTACGGTAGACCATGGGCGTCCCGTCGTCGTCCCAGCTACCGAGCCCGACGCCGTCCGGCTGACTCTCGCTCTGGAGCAGCAGGCTCGTCGGGGCGGCGAGGAGCCAGAACTTCGCCTCCACCTGGCGCGTTCCGCCGCTCATGCCGAAGAGCCTGCACATCGCCGAGATCCTAGGGTCGATCGACTGCTGCGCCGAGGCCCACGGCCGCTCGCAGGGGCTGCGCGGTCTCCTCCACGAGTTCGGAGAGGACCATGGGCATGCCGCCGCGGGCGAACGCGGCCCGGCGCCTGACAGCGCCGTTGCCGTCCACGAGCATCCGCTCGAGCTCCTCGAGCGCGCCGTCGGAGCCAAGCTCGCGAGCGTAGGGCATCGCAAGCTGCATCGTGGCCCGTGCTATCTCGGGAACAGGCCTCAGCCGGCCGTCGTACCACAGGCTTGCGTCGAGACCGTCTCGGGCCGCACGGAAGCTCGATTCCATCAAGGCGTCGCGGTGCTCCCACGGCCCGTGCTCCTCGGCCGCGCGCCGGGTGAGCGCGTGCACGAGCCCGGCGAGGGCTGCCACGTCGGAGAGTGACGACTGGCAGTCCATCGCGCGCACCTCCAGCGTCCCGAGCACCGGGTGCAGGCGGATGTCCCACCACAGAAACGTGTAGTCGGGCAACTGACCAGCAGCCGCAAGGGCCTCGACGCTCTCGACGTACTCGTCGAACGAGCCGAACGCTGCCGGGATCTCCGAGCGCGGCAGACCGCGGAACACCTGGGCCCGCGCGGTCGCCAGCCCCGAGTCGTGGCCGTGCCAGAACGGGGAGTTGGCCGCCAACGCCTGAAGCAGCGGCAGGTGCGCTCGGAGGCCGTTGTACGCCCGGATCGCCACGTCGGCGTCGGGCATCCCGATGTGCACGTGCAGCGCCGCGGTCGGGGTGCGCAGCATCAGCCCGCGCATCTCGGTCCCGATCAGGCGGTAACGCTCGCTCGGATAGTGGACGACGTCTCCGAACGCGCCGTTGGGGTGGAGGCCGGCGCCGATCGTCGTCGCGACGGAGTGCACGTGCCTGCGCAGGCCGAAGAGAGACGAAACCGCCTCTCCGGCGTCGGGGCTGACCGGCGTGACCAGCTCGACCAGTGCCGCGAACGCCTCAGGGACCACTGCTCCTTCCTCGGGAGGCACATCCAGCCGCCCGAGCACCTCGACGGCGGAATGCTCGAGCGCGTGAGTCACGGGATCGACGAGGATCAGCTCCTCCTCGATCCCGAGCGCGAAGTCGTCGGACGCGCCGAAGTTGACGGCGGGGATGGCGGCGTCCATCGGTGGTGGAAGCCTCGGGGTCACCCGGCCACGACAGCCCCGCAGGCCTCGAGGTCCATCTCCTCGATCCCGGGTAGCTGTTCGAGGGCCTGCGCGAGCGTCAGGCCGTCACCGGAGAACAGTCCGTCCTCCTCCCAGCGCTCGGGGTGCAGGCTGACGGCGAATGGATTGACGGCGACGTTCTCGTCCGGCGGATCGGGCAGGTTTCTCGCCGCCTTGAAGAAGATCCACACGGCGAGAGCCCGAATGGTCTGAACCTTCTGGCGCGCTCGCTCGAGCAGCTCGTCGTCAGTGCCCGGAAGGCCGATCTCCTCCTGTCCCCAGATATACGGCTTCAGCTGCCTCGAGAGCACCGACACTCCTTCATAGGGGGTCTGGTCCAAAGCATGCCAGTCGCGGAACAGCTCCTGCATGCGCGGGATGACCGGGACCACCATGTCGGCGATCTCCGAGAACTTCTCGATGTCCTCCTTCTTCGCCAGCTTCCCGTGCACGAACGGCGACCCGAGCACGGTGAAGTAGACGAGGCTGTCCCAGACCACCTTCGCAACCATCACCTGTGGGTTGCTGAAGAAGTGGTAGTTGTCGCGGTAGAGGTGGATCGTGGGGTTGAAGAGCTTGAAGTAGAAGTCGTTGTAGAACTCAACGCGCTCATCGAGCTCGGCCTCGCCGCCGTCGAGGTCGTGGCAGATGAGCTCGGTGGCGAAGGTGTTCGAGAAGGCGATGAAGTCCGAGCCCGGCGAGTAGAAGGCGTCGATGAAACCTCCGGCCTCCCCGACGAGCGCCCAGCGCTCGGGCGAGTAGACCCGCGTCGAGGCATACGAGAAGTCCTTGACGCGAAGGAAGTCGAGGACGTCCTCGCGCCGCCCGTCGATCTCGGCGAAGACGAGCGGCTCGTGCGTCCGGCACCACTCCATGAACGCTTCGAAGCTCTCGATCTCCTCCCACGGGTGGAAGCGCGGGTCGGCGCAGACGCCGATCGAGACCGGGCCCGTGGCGAGCTGGATCATCCAGAGCCAGTAACCCTCGTCGATCAGGTGCGTCGTCGAGAAATGCCGAAGGCCGCGCTCGGGCATCCGGTCGAGCCACTCCTCGTCGTCGGCGCCCCACTCCTCGAAGTCGAGACCGCCGGCGAGGCGGATCCAGGCTGCGTTGATGTGGTGACCGGTTTCGGCGATGAGGTCGAACTTGCGGCGCAGGAAATTCGCGCGGCCGGTCGCGTCGACCAGCCAGCGGGCGGTGACGCTCGTCTCTTCATCCTCCTGGCTGAGCTTGACCGTGTGCGCATCGGAGCCGAGCTCCACGTCCTGCACACGCCAGCCACGGAATGCCTCGGCGCCGTTCTTCAGGCAGCGCCGGAAGAGCTCGTTCTCGAAGCGGCCGCGGTCGATCTGGTGCGTGTAGGCCGCGAGATGGGCCGGCGTGCAGAACTCGACTCGCTTGGTGATGTCGCTGTTGTCGCCGGCGGGCAGCATGAACCGCAGGCCGAGCTTGCGGAGCTGCGCCTGCTCGAGGTGGTCGCGCATGCCGACCACCTCCCGGTAGTAGTGCGCTCCGATCTCGACGCTCGACTCGCCGACCTTGAAGGCGGCGTCGGGAGCCGGCTCCGTCCGCTTGTCGGTCACCAGCACGCGAGTGTCGGGCCGTTGTCGCTTGAGCTGGAGCGCGATCGACAGCCCGGCGAGGCCTCCGCCGAGGACGGCGACGTCGTAGTGCCCGTGCGGCACGTGCAACGCCTTCAGCTCCAGCATCGATGCCGAACGGTCGTCCATTAACGTCCTCCTTGCTTGCCTGCGGTCCGAGGGCTGCGGGTCATCATGGCCAATCGGGGTTCGCCGCGCAACTGCTGGCCACTACGCGCGCCGCGCGCGTCTCAGAACAGCAGGTTGTCGCCGCTGAACACGCGGCTGAGCGAACCGCCGGTGAAGATCTGCGTGATCGAATCCGCGAGCAGTCCGGCCACCGACAGGACGACGACGTTGTCAGGCGCGCCCGGACGAAGCGGGACGGTGTCGGTGACGACGATCTGCTCGAACGGGACAGCTGCGAGATTCTCGTAGGCCTTCCCCGAGAAGAGCCCGTGGGTGGCCACGGCGTAGACCCGGGCAGCGCCCTCGTCGAGCACTGTCTGCGCCGCGGCGCACAGGGTGCCGGCGCTGTCGATGATGTCGTCCACGATGACCGCCGTCTTGCCCTCGATGTCGCCGATCACATAGCCGATCTCGGCCACCTGCTGGGCGGGGCGGTTCTTCGTCATCAGCGCCAGATCGGCACCGACCCTCTTCGCGAACTTGCTGTTCAGCTTCACGCGGCCGACGTCAGGAGAGACGACGACGAGGTCGTCGATTCTCAGGCCGGCGAAGTAGCGTGCGAGCATCAGGAGCGCCGTCGTGTGGTCGAGCGGCCTGGTGAAGAACCCCTGCACCTGGCCGGCGTGGAGGTCGACCGTGACCATGCGGTCGGCGCCGGCGGTCTCGAGGACGTGTGCCACGAGGCGCGCGCTGATGGGCTCTCGTACCGCCGATCGCTTGTCCTGGCGGGAGTAGGCGAACCACGGCATGACCGCGACGACGCGCGCGGCCGACGCGCCGACCGCGGCGTCGATCATGAGCAGCAGCTCGACCAGGGCGTCGTTCGCGGTCAACCCCGTCTCCGGATTGCCGCAGGTGGACTGGACGATGAACACGTCGGCGTCGCGGACCGACTCGTCGAAGCGGCAGTACACCTCGCCCGCCGTGAACGTCTTGAGCGTGACCGGCCCGAGCTGGACGTTGAGCTCCTTGGCGATCCCTTCGGCAAGGCCCGGGTTGGCTCGCCCGGAGAAGAGCATGAAGCGCTTGTCCCGCGCCACTGTTGCGGCTGTCACCGGCGCCTGCTGTTGGGACACGGCCATGGCGCGGGTCACTTTATAGCGGGATCGGCTCCAGTGGGCGGCTCGCGCCTGCGGTGTTACGGTGCACCCGATGCCCGACCCGTCGCTTGCTCGGAGCCCGGTATTCGAAGGTCTGACCGAGGCCGAGCTCGACGTCGTCGCCGAGCACATGCGCCCTCGGCAGTTCGCGCCCAACGAGCAGCTCTGCCAGGCCGGAGATCCCAGCGACCGAATCTGGCTGATCACCGGCGGGCTGGTCAGCTGGACGGCCGCCGTGACGGCAGGCGGCGAGGACATCGAGCTCCGCATGCGCAAGGGAGACGTGATCGGCGCCCAGGACGCGATCACCGGCAAGGAGCGCACGGCGACCGTGGTGGCGAGCATGCACACGTCGGCGCTCGAGCTCGACGCAGAGGATCTCATCAGCCTGGCGCGCCGCTTTCCGCAGATTCTGATCAACGTGATCCAGATGCAGCGCGAGCGCCTCTTTCGCGCGAGTGCCCGCAGCGCGGCGCTCTTCAGCGGCAGCGTGCGCAGCGCGGCCGATCGTGGCGGAGAGGAGGTCGGCCTCGTCGCCGGCGAGTCGCTGGCAGGCGCCGTCGGGCCGCTCGTCGCCGCCGCGCAGACCGCCTCCACGCGCGAGGTGACCTTCCTCGACCGCTCGCTCTCGTTCGCCGGGGCGCTGACGGCATCCGACGACCTCGCGTCCGAGAGCGCCACCGTCCTGATCTCGGGCGACCTCGAGCCCGAGAACCTCGCGGTGATGCTCGACGAGCTGGATCGCGTGGTCGCCCTGGCCGGGAACGCGGACGAGGCGGAGCGGCTCGGCAAGGTCGCCGCGGCCGCGGAAGGCCGCAACCTCGAGGTGATCCTGGTCAGCGACGAGGCGCGCCAGGCGAGCAGGGCCTGGTCGCTCGAGTTCCTCAAGCGCATCGTCCGCGACTGCCCGCGGCAGCGGGATTTCCCCCTTGCCGACGCCGACCTCGCCTGGGTCGCGCGGCACCTGACGCGGACGAAGCTCGGCGTGGCGCTCGGGGCGGGCGGCGCCAAGGGCTACGCGCACGTGGGGGTGCTCCAGGTCCTCGAGGAGGCCGGCTACACCGTCGACTTCGCCGGCGGCAGCAGCATCGGCGGCTTCGTCGCAACCCATGTCGCGCTCGGCTACGGCGCGCAAGAGACCTACGAGCGGTTTCGCAGAACCTTCAGCGACGAGCGGCTCGAGAAGCTCTTCGGCGGCGCATTCGGGGGCGGGGCAGGCGGCGCGGAGGAGCTGACCGGGATGTTGAAGGAGGCAACCGAGCAGCGCTTCTTCTCGCACACGGCCATCCCGCTCGTGATCATGGCCGTCGACCTGACCGACCGCGGCGCCACGGCGCAGCGGCGAGGCCCGCTGTGGGAAGCGCTTCTGGCCGCGCTCGCGGTTGCAGGCGTCTTCCCCCCGCTCGAGCGCGACGGGCACCGCCTGGTCGACGCGATCGCGCTCGTGCCGGTCCCCACGGCCGCCGTGATCGAGGACGGCGCCGACGTCGTCCTGTCGGTGAACCTCCTGGGCGCCGAGACGCTCGAAGAGTGGCCCGATGCGCCGAAGCAGGAGGCGGAAGAGCCGGCGAAACCCAAGCGCAAAAACATGCTCGACACGCTGTTCGAGGTCATGGACCTCAGCCAGCTCGATACGGCCGCCCGCCACGCCGAGCTCGCGGACGTCGTCGTCACCCCGCGCTTCGGCCCGGCAGACTGGCGCGACTTCGGGCTCGCGGACCTGTTCCTGGCCGCCGGCCGGGCGGCAGCTCTCGAGCAGCTGCCTGCTTTGCAGGCCCTTTGCAGTCCCGTCGATCTCGAGGCGGCCAGGCGCGAGGCGGCGTTCGCCTGAATCGAGGCCCGAGCCGGACGGGGATTGTGCTTCGCGCGAGAGTGTGTTAACTCTCCAATAGCTAATCGTAGATTCGGGGAAGTCGAACCTGGACAGGGGAGGGGATTCACTGTGGTGACTCAGTTGCGCCTTCAGATGACGGCGAGAGCGCGGCTTGCGCTCATGTTCGCCGCCGCCGGCCTGGGCCTGGCCTGCGTGCTGGTGCTCGCGGCGAGCATGGCCGGCGCGAGCCCGGCATGGCATCACGATCATGTGCGCGGATCGGTCTACACCGAGACCAACGATCCGGGCGGGAACAAGGTGGTCGTCTTCGACCGCTACCGGTACGGCAAGCTCGTCAAGCGCCAAGCCGTGGCTACAGGCGGCGTCGGCAGCACTCAGAGCGTCGGCTGCGGGCCCGGCTGCCCGATTCTGGACTCCCAGAACGCGGTCGTGACCTCGAGAAACGAGAAGCTCGTGTTCGCGGTCAACGCCGGGAGCGACACCATCAGCTCCTTCCGGGAGACGTCCTCCGGGCTCGTGCTCGTAGACCAGGTGCCGTCCGGCGGCGACATGCCGGAGAGCCTTGCCCTCAAGGGCTGCGTGCTCTACGTGCTCAACGTCGCCACGGCGAACAGCAGCGGCACCTTCGGGAACATCGTGGGCTTCCACGTCTCCAGCAACGGCCACCTGACGCCGCTGGGCACGTCGCAGCCGCTTCCCGACGCGTCGCTGCCGGATCACTCCGGTGACGCACGGGCGATCGGCTTCAAGCCGAACGGCAAGGTGCTCGTCGTAACGGAGCTCACCGGCGGCTTCCCGTTCTCGATGGGGCCGCCCGGCAAGATCGTCACGTTCGTGGTCGACTCGCACGGCCATGCAGCGGCGGGTGTCTCTCATCCATCGAGCGATCCGCTCCCGTTCGGCTTCGCGTTCGACAGCAACCACCACCTCGTCGTGTCGAACATCCGTGACCTGGCACTGCACGCGATCGGTTCGGTGTCCAGCTACGCGGTCAGCAACTCGGGCAACGTCACGCCGATCAACACCGTGTCCTCGGGCGGAGCCCTGCCGTGCTGGGTTTCGATCTCGAAGGACAACAAGTTCGCGTACGTCGTCAACACCGGTGCCGGCGCCGACCCGGCTCGGACGACGACTTTCAGGCTCGGCCCCAACGGCACGCTGACCCCTGTGGGGGCGCCGGCCGAGCACGCGGGCGACTTCGCCCAGACCGACATCGACATGAGCCGTGGCGGCAGGTACGTCTACGTGCTGGCTCCATCGGTCGGTCCGGGGCCGCCGAGCCACATCGACGTGTGGCGGCGCCACCACGACGGCAGCCTGACGTACGTCGGCCCGACGCCCGCCGACCCGGACATGGGCGTGGGTGTCACTGGGCTGGCCGCCAACTAGGCCTCCAACACGAAGTCGAGGAAGATCGACCTGCCGGTCCGCCGGCAGGTCGATCTCGCCTAGCGCTCCCCCTCGGAGGCGTTGTAGAGTCGAGGCTCGCGGTCAAGCCGAGAGGGGACCTACGTGGTGACACAGTTGCGTTCGCAGTTGGCAGCCAGATCGTGGCTGGTGGTGGCAGGCGCCGCCGCCGGCCTGTGCTTCCTGGGCTTGTGGGTGCTCGCCGCGCCGGGAGCCGGCGCGAGCACGACGGGCCCGCGCGTCGTCGGAGCGGTCTATACGCAGACCAACAGCCCCAGCGGCAACTCCGTCGTCGTCTTCAACCGCTTCGCCAACGGAAAGCTCAAGAAGCGCCAGTCCGTGCCGACCGGCGGCAAGGGCAGCACGCAGAGCGTCGGTTGCGGGCCCGGCTGTCCGATCCTGGACTCGCAGACGGCCGTCGTCGTGTCGAAGAACGGGAAGTTCGTGGCTGCCATCAACGCGGGCAGCGACACCGTCACCTCCTTCCGCATGACGCCCTCCGGGCTGAAGCGGGTGAGTCAGGTCTCCTCCGGAGGCAAGATGCCCGAGAGCCTGGCCCTCCACGGCAACCTGCTCTACGTGCTCAACGTCGCCACCGAGAACGGCAGCAGCACCGGCAACATCTACGGCCTGCGCATCTCCCCGAGCGGCAAGCTGTCGCCCGTCGGATCGTCGCGGCCGCTCGCGAACCTCGCTCCGCCGGATCACTCCGCGGACCCGCGCGCGATGGACTTCAAGCCCAACGGCAAGGTGATCGTCGTCACGGAGCTCGCCGCGGGCTTCGCGATGACTGGGCCTCCCGGTCGGATCGACACCTTCGTGGTCGGCTCGGACGGCAAGGCCGGCCCGGCGGTCGCGCATCCGACCAGCGACGCTCTGCCGTTCGGCTTCGCGTTCGACAAGCGCAGCCACCTGGTCTTGTCGCAGATCCGCAGCGCTGCGACCGTCGACGGATCGGTCTCCTCGTACAAGGTCACCGACTCGGGCGGAGTAACGCCGATCAGCACGAAGCCTTCCGGCGGGATCCTTCCGTGCTGGGTCATCGTCTCGAATGACGGCTACGCCTACGTCGTCAACACCGGCGCCGGGCACCCCGCCCCCGTGACGCGTTTCCGTGTGAGCTCGGGCGGTGGGTTGACCCCACTCAGCCCACCTACCCCCTCGCGGCCGGGCGAGTTTGCCCGCACGGATGCCGCGCTCAGCCGCGGCAGCCAGTTCCTGTACGTGCTGGCGCCGAAGGTTGGCCCCGGGAACGCGAGCCACATCGACGAGTACCGGCGGATCGCGGGCGGCAGGCTCAAGTTCATCGGCTCGACGCAGCCGGGCGCCAACATCGGGATCGGAGCCACCGGCCTGGCCGCGCGCTAGACCGCGAAGACGATGCCCACACCGATCGCGGACATGGCCGAGCTTGACGATCGACTGGCGAGCGCCGACCAGGGAACGCGCGTCAAGGTGTGCGGCATCACGGAGTCGGCGGAGATCGACGTCCTCGCCGGTCAGCAGGTCGATTTCGTGGGCCTCTGGTACGGCGTGCCCGGCGGCCCGGCGGACCAGCCGCTCGAGACCTGGCGCGCCTTCGGCGCCGCGGCGGCGGCGACCGGGCGGCTCGCCCCGGTGCTCGTGACCTTCCTGAAGGACGTCGACGCGGTTCGCGAGGCGCTCGACGGATCGCCGGTGCACTGGGTGCAGCTGCACGGGTACCAGACCCCGGGCTTCGTTCGGGGCGTGAAGGCCATCGCGCCGGAGGTGCGGGTGATCAAGGTCCTCCACGTCCGGGGAGGCGCCTGTGTAGAGGAACGAATAATCGGCGGCTACGAGAAGGCCGGGGTGGACGTGTTTCTCTTCGATGCGGTGGCCGAGGACGGCCGTGTCGGCAGCACGGGGTTGACGCTCGATCCGCAGGACGTCGCCCCGCTCGCCGACGCGCTCACGAAGCCGTTCCTCCTCGCCGGCGGCATCTCCGCCGAGAACCGGGAGCAGTTCGCCACGCTCACCTCGCACCCGCGCTTCCTCGGGATTGACGTGGACACGAACGCACGCGGACAGGACGGCAAGTTCAGCGCGGAGAAGGTGGGCGCGATCTGCGGCGCGTGGAAGGCGTCGGCGTGACGACCAGCCGGTTCATCGACGCGCTCCTCGGCGCGAACCTGCCCGTGATCATGGAGGTCAAGCGCCGCACCGGCGACGGCGAGGAGCTGATGGGCGAGCGGTCGATCCCGGAGATCGTCGCCGAGTACACGGCCGCCGGCGCGCCCTGCATCTCGGTCGTGACCGGCCGCTGGTTCGGTGGGGACGACCAGATGCTGCGCGACGTCGCCGCGCTCACGGACCTGCCGCTTCTGAAGAAGGACTTCATCACGCGCGAGAAGCAGATCGCAGATGCTGTAGAGATGGGGGCCTCGGCGATCCTGCTGACCGCGCAGATCCTGCCGAAGACTGCGCTGCCGAAGCTGATCGACATCACCCTCGCCCACGGCCTCACCCCGTTCGTCGAGGTCATCGACGAGGACGAGCTCGGCCGCGTGACCCACGCCGAGGACTGCATCGTCGCGATCAACAACAAGAACATCAAGAACCAGGAGCGCGACGCCGGCGACATCGACGTCAGCCGCGCCATGCTCGAGCCCGCACTCCGCACAGGGACCCGCTGTCCCGTCAGCGCCAGTGCGATCACCGATCCCAGGGTCGGCGCGGAGCTGATCGCCGCCGGCTTCAAGGGGCTGCTGATCGGCACCGGACTGCTGCGCAGCGGCAGCGTCCAGGGCTGGGTCGGCGAGTTCGAGCAGCATCGCGCCGCGCTCGGAACAGGAGCACCAGTCACATGACCAAGACGCTCTACGACCACTTCGCAGCACACGCGCCGGAGTCACCGGCCCTCATCTGGGAAGGCGAGACGATCAGCTACGGCGAGCTCGGCCGGATGGTGGACATCGCCTACGCCGAGATCGAGAAGGCGGACCTCCCGGCCGGTCTCCCGATCGGCCTCCGCGCACGGAAGTCGCCGGAGGCGATCGCGCTCGTCCTCGCCTGCCTCCGCGCGGAGCGCCCGTTCCTGCTCCCGTCGGTCGAGCTAGCTCCCGAGACGCTTGCCAGGCTGTTTGCGCAGGGAGGCGCGAGCCGGGTGCTGGAGCCCCACGGCCCGCGCAGCGAGAGCGCGAGCCTGCGCGCGATCCAGGAGCCCCAGGTGGCCGCGGACGAGCCGTCCCACTGGCCCCCGGCCGAGGGCGCCGAGGAGGTCTCCTTCATGCTGACGACGTCGGGCTCGACGGGCCTCCCGAAGATCGTGCCCCTCCCCGTGGGAGCCGTGGACCGCTTCACGGACTGGGCCGCGGAGCAGTTCGAGATCGGCCCGGGCACCGTCGTCGCCAACTACGCGCCGCTCAACTTCGACCTCTGCCTGCTCGACATCTGGACGACGCTCAAGCACGGCGGCTGCGTCGCACTCGTCGACCAGGACCGGGCGACGCAGGCCGACTATCTCGCCGACCTGGTGACGGCGAACGAGGTCAACGTCCTCCAGGCGGTGCCGATGCTCTACCGGCTGCTGATCGACGTGTCCCGCGAGGCCGGCCGCACCTTCCCGAGCGTCAAGCACGTGATCACGACCGGGGACAAGATCCCGGCGACCTCGCTCGAGGCGCTGCCGGAGCTCTTCCCGAACTCCGACTTCTACAACATCTACGGCTGTACCGAGACGAACGACAGCCTGATCCACAAGTTCCAGGGCCTGGCCGAGGGTGACGTTCCCACGCAGGTGCCCGTCGGCCAGCCGCTGCCGGGTGTGCGCACGCTGATCAAGACCGAGGACGACTCGTTCCTCGAGGGCTCCGGCACGGGCGAGCTGCTCGTGTCGACGCCGTTCCAGACCCGCGGCTACCTGAACGCCGAGCTCAACATCGACCGGTTCGTCCCCCAGGCCGACAGCGAGACCGGCGAAACGATCTGGTACCGAACCGGCGACATCGTCCGCCGTCACGACGACGGCACGCTCACGCTCGAGGGCCGCGCCGACTTCTACGTCAAGGTCCGCGGCGTCCGGGTCAGCACCCAAGTGGTCGAGCAGGCGATCCAGGAGCACCCCGAGGTGGTCGAGGTCGCCGTCATCGCCGTGGAGGACGAGCTTGCCGGCAAGCGCCTGCACGCCGTCGTCCGGCGGGAGGAAGGCAGCACGCTCAACAGTCTCGGGCTTAGGAAGCACTGCGCCAGTAGGCTGGCGCGGACGGAGATGCCGTCAACGATCGAGATCGGCACGGACCCGTTGCCGAAGACATCCACCGGAAAAGTCGACCGCAAGCGCGTTCTCGCGCAGCTGGAGGAGGCACATGTGAATGGATGAGACCACGCTGAAGATCAAGCAGTTCATCGTCGACGAATTCATGCCCGATGTCTCGGTCGACGAGCTCGACTCCGACTTCGACCTCCTGACCGGAGGCGTCGTCGACAGCCTCGGCCTGCTTCAGGTGGTCGCCTGGCTGGAAACCGAGTTCGACGTCACCGTCGACGAGTCGGAGCTCGGCCCCGAGAGCTTCCGAACCGTGGACGCGATCAAGGAATACGTGGACCAGGCGAAGGCGAGTGCCTAAGAAGTCTCCCTCGGAGGCCCTCGAGGCCCTCGTCACCCAGAGCTACCCCATCTCCGCAGCGGTCTGGGGCGACTTCTGGGACCGCCTCGGAAGCGGCGACCTGGCCGCGGGCGAGGCGCTCGCGATCTCGGCGTCGCTGACGTCGCACCTGCCTGACGGCGCCTCGGTGAGCTCACTGCTGGCCTCGCTCCGGGAGCGAAACCCGCAGCCCGACCCACCGCCGCGGCCGACGGTGAACATCGTCGGGACCGGCGGCGGGCCCAGCACGTTCAACCTCTCGACGGCCTCGGCCTTCGTGGCCGCGGCGATGGGCGCGCGCGTGGTCAAGACCGGGTCCCGCGCGTACGCGAGCCGCACCGGGTCGGTCGACCTGCTCGACCGCCTCGGCATCAAGCTGACGACGTCGAACGAGCAGAACGAGGAGATGCTGGAGACCTACGGCATCGCCTGCGCCGGCGCGTTCGTCTACCCGAAGGAGCTACGACTGCTCGCGCGGGCGATCCTGCCGTTCGGCATGAAGACCGTCGGGCGGTTCTTCAACGTGATCGGCCCGTTCCTGGCCGCGATCCCGGTCACGACGCAGATCACCGGCGTCTCCGACCACTCCGTGCTGCCCACGTTCCGCCAGCTCGTCGCCGAGGATCCCAGCAAGCGCTACTGGATCTCCTCCAACGAGCTCGGCGTCGACGAGCTGCTGAGCATCGTCGAGAGCGTCGTCTACGACAGCGGCCGCGACGAGGAGTTCACGCTCGATCCACGCGAGCTCGGCCTCGGCGCCGGCTCGTTCGACGACCTGCTGCCGGTCGAGGATCTCGACGACACCGTCCCCAATTTCCTCGCGCTGATCGGCGGCGAGGGCCCGGCGGCGGCGATCGAGAGCATCAAGCTGAACGCGTCCGCCCTCGCCATCAACGGCGGTGTGGCCGACGACTGGCCCGCGGCGCTCGAGCTTGCCGCGGAGACGATGGCAAGCGGCGAGCCGGGAAGGCTGATCGAGCGGCTGCGCGCTCACGCCACATCCGGAGCGCCCGCGGCATGAGCGCCGGCTTCTTCGCCGAGCCGCCTCCCGGGCGGCCGGGCCTGGCGGTGTTCCTGAACGCCGGCGATCCGCCGCTCGACGTGTTCCAGGAGCTCGTCCTCCGGCTGGACCACCTGCGGGTGGACTGCCTCGAGCTCGCGGTGCCGTTCCCGAACTCGCCCAGCGACGGCCCGGTGATCCGCGAATCGGCCGACCGCGCACTGGCCGACGGCATCGATCTCGACGCCGTCCTCGGCTTCGTGGAGAGCGTTCGCCCGCAGCTCTCGCACCTGAAGATCGCGCTGCTCGCCGACTGGAGCTACTCGATCAAGAAGCTGCCCCTCCAGGAGTTCCTCGAGCGGGTGCACGGAGCGGGCGCCGACGGCCTGCTCGTCCACGGCATGCCTCCGCGCTTGCGTCCCTCGCTGTACGAGACCGCGCGTGCGGTCGGACAGCCGATCGTGACCACGTGCTACTCGAGCTCGGAGCCCCCGGTGATCGAGGAGGCGGCCGACAACGGCACGGCGTACATCTATCTCGTCTCGGCGTACGGCAAGAGCGGGACGGTCGGGCCGCCCGATCACAGCGCGCTGGCGCCGGTCCTCGCGACCCTGCGCGAGCGCACGAGCGTGCCGATCGCCGTCGGCTTCGGCGTCAAGACCAGGAGCGACATCGAGGCCCTCGGGGCGGCCGGTGCCGACGCGGCGATCGTGGGCAGCGCCTGTGTCGCCTGCGTCGCGGACGCGCTGGCCGGCGGCCGCGACGTCGTCGACGACTTCCAGGCTCTGCTCGCCGAGCTGGGAGCGGCTCCCCAGCTGGCGGCCGCGAGGCCGCCGCAGTGACCAACGATCCGACAAGGAGGTAGCGATGCTCATTCGCAAGCTGGACGAGGTGAAGACCGTCGAGTGGGGCAACGGCCTCAGCCGCCGCTTCCTGCTCGAGGCGGACGGCATGGGGTACACGGTGACCGACACGATCGTCCTCGCCGGCACGAAGTCGCTGATCGAGTACAAGAACCACCTCGAGGCCTGCTACTGCATCGAGGGCAGTGGCTCGGTCATCGAGATGGACGGCACCGAGCACCCGATCGTGGTCGGCACGATGTACGCGCTCGACCACCGTGACCCGCACTACCTCCTCGGGGGCGAGAACGAGGACATGCGGCTCGTGTGCATGTTCACACCGGCGCTGAAGGGCGACGAGCACCACGACTTCAGCAAAGAAGAGACGTCCGCGTACTGAGATGGAAGGCTGGACTGACGAGCAGAAGGCGCTGAGGAAGTCCCTCGACCCCTACTTCGACAAGCTCAATGAAGGCCACATCGAGGACGACGCCAACAGCGTCTTCTCGCGCGAGAAGTGGGACCTGCTCCGCGAGACCGGACTGATCGGCCTGCCCTACGACCCGGCCTACGGCGGGCAGGGGAAAGACGCGCTCACGATGGTCTACGTCCTGGAGCACCTGGGCCATGGCTGCCGCGATGCCGGCCTGCTCTTCACCCTCGCCACCCAGATGGTCAGCATGGTGATCCCGATCGAGCGCTTCGGGTCGGACGAGCTCAAGGAGCGCTACCTGAGGCAGCTGATCGAGGGGTCGCTTATCAGCGCGCACGCCATCTCCGAGCCGGACGCCGGGTCGGACGCGACGGCGATGTCCACGATGGCGGCCGAGGACGGCGACTCCTACGTCATCAACGGCAAGAAGGCGTTCTGCACGAGCGGCCCGGTCGCCGACCTGATCACGGTCTATGCGACGACCGACCCCGAGGCCGGCGCCACCGGCATCAGCGCCTTCGTCGTCCCGACGGACACCCCCGGGATCGACGTCAGCGACCCGATCCCGAAGATGGGGCTGAACACGTCACCGATCGGCTCGATCGACTTCACCGACTGCCGCGTGCCGAAGGAGAACCTAATCGGCAAGCCCGGCGGCTCGTTCTTCATGATGGAGCACGTGATGACCTGGGAGATCCTCTGCATCTTCACGATGATGGTCGGGGAGATGCAGCGCCGGCTCGAGGAGTGCATCAAGTTCGCCAAGACGCGCAAGCAGTTCGGCGAGCCCATCGCCACCAACCAGTTCATCCAGGGCAAGATCGTCGACCAGAAGATCGGCGTCGAGACGTGCCGCAAGCACCTCTACGACACCGCGGAGAAGGTCTCTCGGGGCAAGAGCGTGGTCACCGAGATCGCCATGGCCAAGCTGGTGACGAGCGAGGCGAACCTCGCGTCGGCGCTGTCGGCCGTGCAGATCTTCGGCGGCCGCGGATACATGCGAGAAGCGGGCCTCGAAAAGGAGCTTCGAGCAGCCGTCGGAGCGCCCATATACTCGGGCACGAACGAGATGCAGCGCATCCGAATCGCATCGATGCTCGGCCTCATCAGGCCGGGATGGAAGTCCTTCTGAGAGGAGAGCGATGAGCACCGAAGCCACCGCGCCGATATCCGTCCCTCAGCACGTGCTCGACTATCTCGGTGAGCATCAGAAGCTGACGCTGGCGACGGCGTCGACGACCGGCGTGCCGCACGCCGCGACGTTCCTGTTCGTCAACGACGGCCCGCAGCTCTTCTTCTGGACGCGCCCCGAGACGACCACCGCCAAGCAGGTCGCCCAGAACCCCGTGGTCGCGTTCACGGTGGACGACTACGCGGAGGACTGGTCGAAGACGAAGGGCGTCCAGGGCACGGGCGAGTGCCGCGTACTCCTCAACGCGTCGGACATCATCGACGTCGCCCGCACGTTTGCCGAGAAGTTCCCGAACGCGCAGAGCAGCGGGAAGACCACCAACATCTCCTTCTTCCGGATCACGCCGACGCAGCTCCAGTTCATCGACAACACCGAGGGCGGGCGCTCCAGCGACGACGAGTTCGGCCTCGACTTCAAGCGCGAGGTGGTCTACAGCGTGTTCACCGGCCTGCCGCGCCAGGAAGCGCTCGGCTTCACCGGCGAGCTGCAGCCGGTCAACGTCGCCGAGGGCGAGATCATCGTGCGCCAGGGCGCTCCCGCGGACAAGATCTTCATCATCATCAAGGGCGAGGTCGGCATCGAGCGCGAGGAGCCGGACGGGTCGACGGTCGAGCTCGACACGCTGCGCGACGGCCAGTTCTTCGGGGAGGTCGCGATCCTGCGCGACACGCCGCGCGAGGCCACCGCGAAGGCGCTGACCGACGTCACGCTGCTCGCGCTGCAGCGAGACACCTTCCAGAAGCTCGTCGCAGGCTCTCTCGGCACGACCGGGGATTTCGACAGCGTCATCAAGCAGCGGCTGGAGCAGGGCGGCGGCGTCTAAACAGGTGGCCGCGACGATGGAGCGCCAGACCACGGGTCGCACCACCTTCAGCGGGCAGGAGTTCAGGCAGGCGACCGGCTCCTTCGCGACCGGGGTCACCGTGATCACGTCACGCATCGGCGAGCACGGCTACGGGATGACAGCCAACTCGTTCACGTCCGTCTCGCTCGATCCTCCGCTCGTGCTGATCTGCGTGATCGCAGGCACCGAGGGCAGCGATGCGATCGAGGAGCACGGGCACTTCGCGGTCAACGTCCTCGCTGCCGACCAGGAGCCGATCTCCCGCTTCTTCTCCTCCAAGGACCGCCCTCGCGGGGCGGACTCCTTCCGGGACATCTCGCACTGGGTAGACGTGACCGGCTGCCCGATCATCGACGGCGTCGCGGGGCACCTCGACTGCACCCTCGTCGCGCGTCACGAGGCCGGCGACCATGTCATCTTCATCGGCGAGGTGCAGGCGCTCGACATGGCACCGGAGAAGCCGCCGCTGCTGTTTCACGGCGGCGGCTACAGGCTGCTGCAAGAGCAGACCTGAGGCACATGCACGAGCCCGTCACCGTCGCGTGCGCGCAGGTCGAGCCCGTGGTCTTCGACCTGGACGCGACCGTCGACCGCATCGTCCAGGTTGCTGCCGAGGCCGCCGGCAAGGGCGCGAGGTTGGTGCTCTTCCCGGAGGCGTTCATCCCCGCCTACCCGTCGAACCGCTGGGCGCGCTACCTGGCCGCGGGGCACGACGCGACGGGCGTCTACGCGAAGCTCGCGCAGTCCTCGCTCGAGATCCCGGGGCCCGGCTCCGACCGGCTCGGCTCGATCGCGCGCGAGCACGGCCTCTGGCTCGCGGTCGGCGCGAACGAGCTCGACCGCGGCACGATCTACAACGCGCTGCTCGTCTACGGCCCTGACGGCGCTCTCGTCCTGCACCACCGCAAGCTGATGCCGACCAACCACGAGCGGCTGGTCTGGGGCCAGGGCGACGGTGCCGGCCTGGGCGCGGTGGAGACCGAGGTCGGCCGCGTCGGCGGGCTGATCTGCTGGGAGAACCTGATGCCGCTCGCCCGCTTCGCTCTGTACGAGACCGGCATCGAGATCTACCTCGCCCCGACCGCGGACGACAGCGAGGACTGGCACGACTCGCTCAGGCACATCGCCCGCGAGTCGCGCGCCTTCGTCCTCTCCTGCTGCGTCTTCCAGCGGGCCTCGAGCTACCCGGACGACGTGCAGCTCGCGGAAGGCGACGAGCTCCTCGGCCGCGGCGGCTCCGCGATCGTCGGCCCCGACGGCGCCTACCTGGCCGGCCCGCTCTGGGACGAGGAAGGCATCCTCACCGCCGAGCTCGACCCGCAGCGGCTCTACGAGGAGCGCCAGCGCTTCGACCCTGCCGGGCACTACCACCGGCCAGACGTACTCAAGCTCGAGCGCCTCTAGCCAGCTCAGGGGGTAAGCGTCAGGCTCAGCGAGAACGTCGAGCTCTTGTTGTCGTCGCCGTAGGTCTGAACCTCGGTGCTGTACTCGTACGACCCGGGTTGCAGCGTGCCTGTCACATCCTGGTGCCCGCTCGTGTCGTTCGGGATGACCGGCCCGACGGTCGGGCTCGTCTGTACGAACAGGACCGGATCAGCTACGTACCCGCCCCACGTGCTGAGAACGTGGAACTGGACGGGCGCCGTCACCGTGAACGTGAAGTCGGAGTTCTCGATCGCCGCCGCCTGGTAGAACGAACACGGGGGGCACGACCCGGGCGAAAGGCTTGCCGTAGCGCTACCGCTCAGGGTCATCGACACCGCTCCCGTGTCCAGGGTGCGCGCGAGAACTGCGTGCTGATGCGAGTCCATCGTCGCCGTGTACGGCGTCCCCTCGACGCTGTTCGGCAGGCTGAAGCCACAGTGCTCGTCCCGGTCGAACGGCGCGACGCCGTCGGGCTCGCTGTCGTCGACGAGCTTCCCCGCGCTGTCGATCACTGCACTGCACTCGGCGCTCGCATTGCGGTTCACGACCAGGATGTCGGCGGCCCGCGTGCAGTAGCTCTTGAGCAGGCTTGTTCGTACGGAGACGCTCGCCGGCGACGTGCTGAAGAGCGGGGAGTAGGCGTAGTAGCAGAGGATCGAGCCGTCCGTGGCGTGGGTCTCGTCGAACGGGACCTGGAGCCCTTCGATCGTCTCCGTGACGGTCCCGAGGTGCGGCGGCTCACCGGGCAGAGTGCCGAGATCGAGGTCGAACGGGACCGCCCGGGCGCCGCCGGTGTAGCCGTCGCCGTTGAGGTCGAACCGTGACCAGTCCGGATGGCCGGCGTCGCTCGCGCGCAACACCGTGGGCGCGAGCAGGCTCAGGTCCTTGCCGTCGAACTGGCCGTCGCCGTTGGCGTCGAGAACGGCGAACCGCACCGGAGCCTTCGCCGGAGAGAGCGGTGCCTGGTCGAGGCTCAGGAGCGAGGCGTACGCGGCGAGTCGCGGCGCGCTCGGCAGGTCGGTCCCGCAGTGCCCGGCGTCGTTCGGCAGCGGCGCGAGCCCGTTCTTCTCGATCGCGGAGACGATCTGCTCCGATGAGAGCGCGGGGGCGATCGTCCAGAGATACTCGGCAACCGCGGCGACCTGCGGCGAGGCCATCGAGGTGCCGCTCAGGAAGCCGGCGTTGCTCCCCAGGAGATTCGAGTAGACGTTCTCGCCGACGGCGGCGATGTTGCCTCCCCGGTCGGAGAGCAGCGAAAGGCAACCGGGCGTGTAGAGGGGGGCGCCCGAGTCGGTCAGGTTTTCGACCGCGAGCGTGTTCTGAAGCGGCGTGATCGGATCTCCGATCGAGTTGGTCAGGTCGTTCCTGACCCCGGCGGGCGACCAGACCCCGTTGTCGGTGGTCGAGGCGGCGTCGTTGCCGGCCGAGGCTGCATGCACGACCCGGTCCTCGAGACCGGCGTGGCGCACCTGGACCGCCCAGTCGGACGCCTCGGCACGCGACTCCGCGTCGTCGAACTGCGATCCGAGACTCGTGTTGAGAACGATCCGCCCCGGGATCGAGCTCATCAGCTTGATCAGCTCGGCTGACGTGGCCGGGTACGAAAAGCCGGTCGCGTCGAACAGGACGAGCTTGGCGGTCGCCGGGAAGACCCCCGTGACGCTCCCCGCGGGCGTTCCGTCGTTGGCGAAGTCGCCGGCGGCAATCCCGACGACGTGGTAGCCGTGCGAGTCCCGCTTCGCGAGCTTCTTCAGCTCGGAGGTGTCGTAGGTGGCAGCGACGTGGCTCGAGAGGGGGCCGTTGCCGAAATGGTCGGCGATCACGAGCGTCGGCTGGTTTGCGGCGACGATCGCGTGGCGGGCGTTCCAGGCTGCGGGCAGTCCCGCGGCCAGCAGATGGTGGAGCTTGCCGGCGTCGCCCGTGGGAAACGGAGTCGTGAAGAGCGGCGGCAGCTCCTCGGTTTCCGACATCGGGCTCAGGAAGACGGACTGGATCCCGGGCTTGCTTCGCAGTGAGCTCGCAACCGACTGCAGCGCTTTCGCGCTGCCGGGGTCGGGGATCGAGACGAGCAGAAGCGTCGAGACCGGGCTCGAGCTCGCGAGTCGGGCGCCGTCCGAGTCGAGCGCAGCATTCGCCTGCGCGACGGTGGCACCCGCCTTCAGCAAGACGACCAGCTCTGTCCGCGCAACGGTGGTCTTGCCGATGGTCGAGAGCTCGCTGTCGGCGTGTCGGGTGACAGCGAAGACCGAGCGGAGGTGCCCAAGCGCGGAAGCGCCGGGCGGGCCCGAGACCGGCACGCGCAGGGAGCCGAGCCGGCCGGCGCTGAAGCGGCGCTTGCCGAACGTCCCCCGCAGCTTCGTGCCGGCCAGCTTCGCAGAGAGGTCGACGCGGCCCCTGAGCCCTGGGCAGCTGACGCGTGCCGAGATGGTGCCGGTCTTACCCTTTAACCGCACGCGCGCGGCGCTGGAACGGCAGCCGTCGAGCGAGACGAGCGCCCGCGGCTTTGCGTAGACGCTGATCGTCTTCCCGAAGCTGTGCGCGAGCGGCCGGCCGTGGACTACGAACGCGCCCGGGATCGCCGCGGGCGCACCGGCAGCCTGTGCCAGACCGCCACCCGCGGGCGCAACCATGAGCAACGCGACACCGGCGCCCGCCAGAAGAACCCCGTACCTCATGGCGCAAGCTAGCGCGATGGTCTCCGCGAGGTCAACCCGCGCCGCTCGAACCGAGGCGAAGCCACGGCACGAGCTGCGGGACCCGCCGGCGATAGGCGGGGTACTCCTCCGGGAAGGTCGCGAGCATCAGGCGTTCCTCGGTGTGGATCCGCAGCTCGGCGAAGACGAACGCCATCGGGACGATCACGAGCCAGTGCCCGAGCCCAACCAGGAGGGCGGTTCCAAGCAGCATCCCGAGCAGCCCCGTGTAGATCGGATGGCGCGTGACGGCGTACGGGCCGTCGGTGCGAAGCCGATGCTCGACCTTGACCGTGGGTGACCCGCTCCACATCGTGCCGAGCGCGGCGCGGGCCCAGAGCGTGAAGACGGTCGAGCAGACCAGGATCACGAGGCCAGGCACGCGGACCCAGAGCGTCTCGACCGTGAGCGAGTGCCAGTCGGTTCCGGGAACGAGCCTGAAGAGCAGCCAGGCGGCCAGCACCACGATGATGATCGGCAGGCGCGTGACGGCCGGCGCTCTCGTCCCCGCCCGCGGTCCCCGGGAGGCGTTGTAGATCGCCCCGACGACCCAGAAGGCCCCGACGACTCCCCAGCACGCGGCGACGCCGGCGACCACGAGCCGGTGAACCCCGGCGCTCACCATCGATTCACCATAGCCTTCGGGGACGGTCCACATGCGAGGGAAGGAAGGGAACGATGGCCACCATCCTGTGCGTCCTCTACGACGATCCGGTGGACGGGTACCCGCCGGCTTACGCGCGTGACGACATTCCGAAGATCGAGCGCTACTACGACGGGCAGACCACGCCGACTCCCGAGGGGATCGACTTCACGCCGGGCGAGCTGCTCGGGAGCGTGTCGGGCGAGCTCGGGCTGCGCAGATTTCTCGAGGACGGTGGGCACCGGCTCATCGTCACCTCCGACAAGGACGGGCCCGACTCCGCCTTCGAGCAGGAGCTCCCGGATGCGGAGATCGTGATCTCGCAGCCGTTCTGGCCCGCCTATCTGACCGCCGAGCGGATCGCCAAGGCCCCGAACCTGAAGCTGGCGGTGACCGCGGGCATCGGCTCGGACCACGTCGATCTTCAGGCGGCGATCGACCGCGGCGTGACGGTCGTCGAGGTCACCTACTGCAACAGCATCAGCGTGGCCGAGCACGTGGTGATGATGGTCCTCGCCCTCGTCCGCAACTACATCCCGTCCTACCAGTGGGTCGTCGAGGGCGGCTGGAACATCGCCGACTGCGTCTCGCGTTCCTACGACCTGGAGGGCATGCAGGTCGGAGTCGTCGGCGCCGGCCGCATCGGCACTGCGGTGCTCCGGCGGCTGAAGCCGTTCGAGGTCGGGCTGCACTACACCGACCGGCACCGGCTGCCTGACGACGTGGAGAAGGAGCTGGGCGTCACCTACCACCCGGACGTCGAGTCGCTGGTTCGGGTCTGCGACGTGGTGTCGATCAACGCGCCGCTCCATCCGGAGACCGAGCACCTCTTCGACGCCGGGCTGATCGGCCAGATGAAGCGGGGCGCGTATCTCGTCAACACGGCGCGCGGCAAGATCTGCGATCCCGACGCGGTCGCGCGGGCCTGCGAGAGCGGCCAGCTGGCGGGCTATGCGGGCGACGTCTGGTTCCCTCAGCCTGCGCCGCAGGACCATCCCTGGCGGACGATGCCTCATCACGGCATGACCCCGCACACCTCCGGCACGAGCCTCTCCGCGCAGGCTCGCTACGCCGCAGGCGTCCGCGAGATCCTCGAGTGCTGGTTCGAAGGCCGCCCGATCCGGGAGGAGTACCTGATCGTCGACGCCGGCAAGCTCGCCGGCGCCGGCGCCCACTCCTACAGCGCCGGAGACGCCACGGGCGGCTCCGAGGAGGCCGCCAGGTTCAAGGCCGGTGCCTGACCCCTCACGCCTCGCACTCTTCACCGGCGCCGCGCTTCTGCTCCTGGTCGTACCGGGGCCGGCCGTGCTCTACGTCGTCACCCAGAGCGTCTCACACGGCAGGCGAGCCGGGCTCGCGTCGGTGGCCGGGATCACGACCGGCACGATCGTCCACGTCGCCGCGGCGACGATCGGGCTCTCGGCGCTGCTCGCCTCCTCGGCAGTCGCCTTCGACGTCGTCAAGTACCTCGGCGCCGCCTACCTGATCGTCGTCGGCATCCGGCGCCTCGCGGGCCTCGAGCGGCCTGCGCCGATGGGCGACCGGCGCGAGCGGGACCTGGGACGGCTCTACCGTCAGGGCATCGTCGTCAACGTGCTCAACCCGAAGACGGCGCTCTTCTTCCTCGCCTTCCTGCCGCAGTTCGTGGAGCCCTCGCGTGGCGCGGCCTGGGCGCAGATCCTGCTGCTCGGGCTGTTCTTCGCCTTCCTCGGCTTCCTCAGCGACAGCGTCTGGGCATTCGTGGCGGGAACCCTCGGCGACCGTCTTCGCCGCAGCATCCGCTTTCCGCAGCTCCAGCGGTACGTCTCAGGCTCGGTATTCGTCGGCCTCGGCGCGGTCGCCGCGCTGACCGGCCCGGTCAAGCGCAGCTAGCCGCGGTACAGTCCGGAGACCGGGGTGCCGCGGCCGGCGGCTGAGATCACACCCGACGAACCTGATCCGGGTAATGCCGGCGAAGGGAGGCCATGACCGAGCAGACACCGAGCTGGGGAATCACGCCCGTTCCGGAGCGGCTGCGCGTGCTCGGGCTCTTCGACACGACCCTGCTCTGGGCCAACCTCTCGATCAGCCTGCTCGTGATCGTCGCTGCCGCGGGGCTCGTGCCGATGCTCTCCTTCAAGCAGGCGCTGCTGGCGATCCTGATCGGCGCCGTCGCCGGGAACCTGCTCCTCGGGCTTGCCGGGATGATCGGCGCCGACGCGCGCGTGCCGGGGATGGTGGTGCTGCGCGCCCCGCTCGGGCGCCGCGGCTCCTACGCGCCGACCGCGCTCAACGTCGCGCAGAACCTCGGCTGGTCGACCTTCGAGCTGATCATCATCTCGACCGCGGCCGCCGCGCTCTCGCAGCGCGTCTTCGGCTTCGAGGCCCGCTGGGCGTGGGCGCTCCTCTTCGGCGCCGTCTCGATCGGGCTCGGGCTGCTCGGGCCGATCGGCTTCGTCCGACGCTACCTGCGCAAGTTCGCCGCCTGGGCGGTGGCCGCGTCGATCGTCTACCTGACCTGGTGGGCGCTCGACAAGGCGAACCTGCAGCACCTCTGGCACTCGCACGGGACGGGCGGCCTCTCGCTCGGCCAGGGGATCGACCTGGTGATGGCCAGCATCCTGTCGTGGACGCCGCTCGCGGCCGATTACACACGCTTCTCCCGCGACCGGCGCAGCGGGGCCCTCGGCGCCGGGATCGGCTATTTCGTCCCGACGCTCTGGTGCTTCGCACTCGGCGCGGTGCTCGTGCTCGAGCGCGGGTTGAGCGAGCCGGCGCAGATCCCGAGCTCGGTCGCTTCGGGAAGCGCGCTCGCGGTCGTGGCGCTGCTGATGCTGACCGTGGACGAGAGCGACGAGGCGTTCGCCGACATCTACTCGACGGCGGTGTCGGTCCAGAACGTCCTGCCCTGGCTCTCGCAGAAGCTGCTGATCGTGCTCGTGGGCGCGGTCGCGACGGCAGGAGCGGTGGCGATCAACCTCGGGAACTACCTGACCTTCCTCTACCTGCTCGGCTCGGTGTTCGTGCCGCTGTTCGCGGTGCTGCTCGCGGACTGGCTCCTGCGCGGCGCGCACTACGAGCGGGCTGACGTCTTCGCGGCACCCTCGGTCCGGCCCGGGCAGCTGCTTGCGTGGTTCGCCGGCTTCGTCTTCTACCAGTGGCTCTCGCCGGTCGGCCCGCACTGGTGGACGGAGCTCGTCAACCCTCTGAGCCCCGGGCACGCCCGCTTCACCGCCTCCCTGCCGAGCTTCGCGCTGTCGTTCGTGCTGGCCCTCGCCGCCGGGTCGTTAGTCTCGGCACGTGCCGCCGCTCGCGGTCATCGGCAACCTCTCGCGCGACCTCGTTGACGGAGCGCCGCCCCGCGTCGGCGGGGCGCCGTACTGGTCGGCTCGAGCGCTGCGCGAGCTCGACACGCCGGCGCTGGTCGCGGTCAAGTGCGCCGACCTCGACCGGCGGCTCCTGGCGCCGCCCGTGCTCGCGCTCGGGCTGCCGGTGCTCTGGCTCGCGGCCCGGTCGACGGCCGCCTTCTCGTTCCACTACGTCGGCGACCGGCGGGAGATGACGGTCGACGCACTCGGCGAGGCCTGGACGCCGGAGGACGTCCGCTTCATCGGCGATGCGCGCTGGGTGCACGTCGGGGCGCTCGCTCGGTCGGACTTCCCCGCCGAGACGCTCGCGGAGCTCGCGAACGGCCGGCGGGTTTCCTTCGACGGGCAGGGCCTCGTCCGGCCGGCACGCACGGGGCCGCTGGAGCTGGACGCGGCCTACGACCCGGAGGTGCTGCGACACGTCTCGATTCTCAAATTGGCCGAGGAGGAAGCGAACGTCCTCGTCGGCGGGCTCGACGCCGCTGCGCTCGGCTCGCTCGGCGTGTCCGAGGTCGTGGTCACGCTCGGCTCGCGTGGCTCGCTGGTGCTCGCGGAGGGGACACTCGAGCAGGTCGACGCCGAGCCGGTCGAGGGTGCCGACGCGACCGGAGCCGGCGATGCGTTCGCGGTCGGCTACCTCGCCTCGCGCGCGGACGGCCACGCGCCGGTCGCGGCCGCGCGCCGCGGGACGGAGCTCGTGGCGCGGCTCCTGCGCCGGTGAGAGCGCGCGTCCGCACCGTCGACGGCGTGTTCGAGGTCGACCTGGACGAGGAGCAGGTGCTCGGCCTCGTCGAAGCGCCGGTCGAGCCTTCGCGTGTCGAGGTCTCGCTGCCGCTCGTCGTGGCCGCAGCGGCGTCCGGCTCGACCCTGATCGCGATCGTCGACCGCCGCCCGCCGCTCGCGGTCTCCAACGACGCGGGCCGAACCTGGCGCGAGGCGGGCGGCGGCCTCCCAGCGGGCAGAGCGCTCGCGATCGCCGAGGACGACCCCGACTACGTCGTGTACGCCGCGCGCAACCGCCTCCACCTGAGCGAGGACGGCGGCCGCTTCTGGCGCTCGCTCGCGCCCGAGCTCCCCGAGATCGAAGCCGTGACCCTCGAGCGAGGCGCGGACCCCCTATAACG
Source organism: Gaiellaceae bacterium (assembly GCA_035624425.1). Lineage (GTDB taxonomy): Bacteria > Actinomycetota > Thermoleophilia > Gaiellales > Gaiellaceae > AC-32. The sequence goes on along the minus strand of DASPRN010000056.1, from coordinate 14,384 downwards.
GACGGGTCCCAGGGACAGTCCCTCGGACCTGTCCCGCAGCGACGAAGACTGCGAAAAAACCGCTCCACTTGCAGGGAGTCGTCAGGCTCGCATGGCTGCGGCGGCCATGGCCCAGGGACTGTCCCTGGGCCATGGCTCGAAGAGACGACTAGGGCAAGCGGAACTCGCCGCGGGCGACCACCACAGCGCTGCCGCCGACCTCGACGCGCTCGATCTGCTCGGCGGAGCCGTCGGCACGCGCGTGCAGGGTCGAGGGCCGGCCGATCTCGGCGCCCTGGGAGATCTCGATCTCCTCGCCGAAAGCGATCTTGCCGTGGCGCGCGAGGTGCACGGCGAGCGGGCCGGCGGCCGAGCCGGTCGCTGGGTCCTCGGGGATGCCGCCGAGGCCGAACATCCGCGTCTTCCAGTGCGAGCCCCAGCCGGCGAAACAGTTGACGCCGAGCGCCTCCGGCAGGCCGAGCGGCCCGAGGTTCGGGCGCAACGCGGCAACCTCATCCTCCGTGGCGAGCCCGACGTAAACGTGCTGCGCACCGTTGTCGTACGCCTCGACCGGCAGCTCGCTTCGCTCCGCTCCGATTGCGACGAGCAGCGCCTCCGGCTCCGCGAAGAGCTCCCAGGTCGGTACCGGTTGCTCCATCCGGCCGAAGACGATCCGGTTCCCCTCGCGCTCGAGCCGAACCGGGACGATCCCCTTGCCGGTCTCGAGCCGGATCTCGTCAAGCTGCAGCGGCGTCGCGAGCACGAACGCCGTCCCGAGCGTCGGGTGGCCCGCGAACTGCATCTCGATCCCGGGAGTGAAGATCCGGATCCGCGCGTGGCCGCCGGCCTCGGCCGGGAGGACGAACACCGTCTCGGAGAGATTGAGCTCGCGGGCAAGGCGCTGCATCTCCTCGGCCTCGAGCTCCCGCGCGTCGGTGAAGACCGCGACCGGGTTCCCGGCAAGCGGCCTGTCGGTGAAGACGTCGGCGACGACGTAGCGAAATGACCGCACGCCTCGAGCCTACCGAGCCGACTATCCTCCGGGCCGTGCAGCTCTACCTCGTGCGCCACGCCGAGGCCGCAGACGGAGAGCCCGACGAGCTGAGGCCGCTGACGGCCGACGGCCGCCGGGCCGCGCGGACGCTCGGCGAGCGCCTGGCCGCAGAGGGCGTCCACCCCGACGCCGTCCTTACCAGCCCGTTGCTGCGCGCCCGCGAGACCGGCGCCGAGCTCGCGCGCCCGGTGGGCCTCGAGCCCGAGCCCGACGAGCGCCTCGCGCCCGGCGCGACCGCGGAGAGCGTCAGGGCCGCGGCCGAGGAGCGCGGAGAGACCATCGTCGTGATCGGCCACCAGCCCGACTGCGGGCGGATCGCAGCCGAACTCGCCGGCGGTCCGGAGCCCGCGTTCCTGCCGGCCGCGATGCTCGCCTTCGAGCTCTGACGATGCCTCACCGAAATTCCAAGCTGTACTTCACCCTTCGCCGGATCAGGACGGCCATGCCGCCAAGGCCGCCATGGCGATGAGCGCCATCTCCGTCCGCGGGCTGCGCAAGTCGTACGGCCCCCTCGAAGCGGTGCGCGGGATCGACTTCGAGGTGCAGCCGGGCGAGGTCTTCGGACTGCTCGGCCCGAACGGTGCCGGCAAGACGACGACCGTCGAGATCCTCGAGGGCTACCGCAAGCGCGACGCAGGGGAGGTCGAGGTGCTCGGCGTCGACCCGGCGCGCGCGGGCGGCGACTGGCGCGACCGGATCGGCGTCGTCCTCCAGTCCTCGTCCATGTACCAGACGCTGACCGTCGCCGAGCACCTGCGGCTGTTCGCGGGCTACTACTCGAAGCCGCGGCCGGTCGACGAGGTGGTCGAGCTGATCGGCCTCGCCGAGAAGCGCGACGAGCTGGTGCGCCGCCTCTCCGGCGGCCAGCGCAGGCGCCTCGACCTGGGCCTGGCGCTCGTCGGCGACCCGGAGCTGATCTTCCTCGACGAGCCGACGACCGGCTTCGACCCGCATGCGCGCCGCCAGGCCTGGGAAACCCTGCGCTCGCTCCGCAGCCTCGGCAAGACCATCGTGCTCACCACCCACTACCTCGACGAGGCGGAGCGGCTGGCGGACCGGGTCGCCGTCCTGCGGGAGGGCGAGATCGTCGCCGCCGGCCCGCCTGCCGAGCTCTCCGGCGCCCTCCCGGCGACCGAGATCCGCTACCGCGAGAACGGCCGCGAGGTCGTGCTCGAGACCGACCAGCCCACCCGCGTCCTCAACGAGCTGACCTCGAAGGCACTTGCCGAGGACCGCGAGCTCGAAGGGCTCGTCGTCACACGGCCGACGCTCGAGGACGTCTACCTCGACCTCACTGCCGAGGAGAGCGAGTGAGGCTCTTCCGGCACGAGCTGAAGGGCGAGCTGCTGCTCTACGTGCGCAGCCGAGAGCTCGCGTTCTTCACGTTCCTGTTCCCGATCATCCTCTTCGTCTTGCTCGGCTCGACCTACGGGAGCGACCGGATCAAGAGCGAGGGCAATGTGCGCGGATCGAACTTCCTCGAGGCCGGCATGATCGGCTACGGGGCCATCTCGATCGCGTTTGCCGGCCTGGCGATCGTGCTCGTGATCCGCCGCGAGAGTGGGGTGCTCAAGCGCCTGCGGGCGACCCCGCTGCCGGCACCCGCCTACATCGCGGCGCTGCTCACGTCCTTCCTCACCGCGTTCTTCGTGGAGGTGGTCGTGCTCATCCTGCTCGGCCGGGTGCTCTTCGGGATCGCTGCGCCGCACCGGATCGGCTCGCTCGTCCTGATCCTGCTGCTCGGCGCGGTCGCCTTCGCCGGGCTCGGGATCGGCCTGACCGCGCTGATCCGCAGCGCCGAAGGCGCGTCGGCGGTCGTAAATGCGATCTACCTCCCCGCCGCCTTCCTCGCCGGCGCGTTCTTCGCCCCGCACTCGTTCCCGGTCGTCCTGCGCTGGATCGCAGCCGTCCTGCCGCTGACCTACTTCATCCGGATCGTCCGCGGCGTGATGCTGCACGGCCAGGAGATCTGGATGTTTCCCGGCTCGATCGCAGTGATCGCCGCCTGGGGTCTGCTCGGCGTCGTCCTGGCGATCCGCGGCTTCCGCTGGGAGCCGGTCGAGGGTTGAGATCTAGCGGTCGCCCGGATCTCCAGACCGGACGCCGACCGTCAGCGCCAGGAGCCGGTCGAGCGCGAGCAGCGCCAGGCCGACGCAGAGCACTGCCACCGTCTTGTGTGGATGCTTGTCGTTCAATCCGGCGCCGAAGAGGAACAGCACGGCCGCGCAGAGCAGCAGCACCACCCGGACCGCCCGCAGATCAATGCTCATCTCGCCTCCCTCTAGACCAGGTCAGGCACCAGTATCTCGTCAGAACCAGCGCGCGCGCCGCGTCGACGCGAACTCGACCTTTTCCGCTGCGAGCGCCGGTGACGGCCCCACGAGCCGCGCCGTCGGCTCCGGGCCGCCGAAGAAGTTGGCCTCGACCACACCGACCGCGCCGCCGCCGAACTCGAGGTAGCACATGCCCGCGCCCTCGTACGGCTGCTTCAACTCCTCGCCGTGAAGGCGCGCGGCGATGTCCTCGGCCACGACCCGGGCGGCGGCCTCCGCGAACACGCCGGCCTTCGCCATCGGCAGGGCGGCGACGTCGCCGACGGCGTAGACGTCGGGGAAGCGGGTCGCGAGATTGCCCCTCTCGACCGGCACCCAGCCATCGTCTGCGAGCCCGGAGCCGAGGACCACCTGCGGTGCCCGGTGGACGGGGATCCCGACGAACAGGTCGTACGGGATACCTCCGCCGTCGGCCAGCCGCGCCTCCTTCTCGTGCGTGTCGAGCTCCGCGATGTGCCGATCCGGGAGGTACTCGATATCGCGCTCGGTCAAAGCGTCGAGGAAGCTCCGGGAGAGCTCCTCGGTGATCGGAACCGGAGCCGCCATCGGCCCGGCGACGCGAATCTCGACCGCATCCCTGAGACCGCGCTCGACGAAGTGGTCGTGGAGCAGGAGCGCTCCCTCGAACGGCGCAGGCGGGCACTTGAACGGATGGCCCAGGATCCCGATCAGGATCCGCCCGGAGTCGAAGCCTGCGAGCACGTCACACATGCGCTCCGCTCCCGCCACCGAGTAGTACTCGACGCCGCCCTCCTCGAAGCCGGGCGTGGCCGCGAAGTCGTAGGCCGCCCCGAGCGCGACGACGAGGATGTCGGCGTCGTACGAGCCGGCGTCCGTCGTCACGCGCCGTGTCCCCGGGTCGATCGCGGTCACGCGCTCCTGCCGGAACTCGACACCTTCCTTGGAGATCTCCGAGTAGGGGAGCAGCACGTCCGCCTTCGGCTTGCGGCCGAAGAGGACGTCGAGCTTCGAGAAGCCGAAGGTGAACGAGTCGTTCTCGTCGATCAGCGTCACGCGAACCTCGCCGGCGAGCGACTCCGAGAGCCGCGTCGCGAGCTCCAGCCCCGCGAACCCCGCACCGAGGATCACGATGTGCTTCACGAGCCTCCCCCGACGGACCTGGCTGCTAGCTCGTCTGCTGGTTGTGAACCGGGAATTCCGTCTGTTCCGGCATGGCTTGAAAGCCGCCTTCGATGCCTGCGGACATGGTCGGCATCAGCGTCTCGTCCCGAAAGCGTTCCCAGCTCTCCTGCGAGTCGTGAATCGCGACGATCGTCCAGCCGTCAGCCGACGGCCCGGCCGCGTGGAAGAGCTGCCCCTCCGGCAGGCTCCCGTCGCTCGGGTGCACGGCCGCGATCGAGGCCTCGTACTGCTCCTGTGTCCCGCCGGGAAACCGATGCACGACGGCGTACGCCATCTGGTGCTCCTTTCGTCAACGCGCTGTCCTGCCGCTACTCAGGCAACTATCTCAGCCGGGGAGGTTCGAGAGCGCAATGCACCGATACGGTGACTGCGTGGGACGGGACGAACGGCTACTTCTGCGCAGGCCTCCGCGTCCGGCGAGTGACGTCTGGATCCGGGATGCACGTCTTCCCGAGGCGGGCCTAGGACGAGAACGCCGGCGCGTACTCGAACCGTCCTGCGATGGATGGCGTGTACGCGGTGAGAGGGCGCGCCTGGAAGGCATCTCCCCAATCTGGCTCCGGAGCTGTCACGCCGATTCCCTCGGCCGGACGGAAACCGAACCGGCTGTAGTACTGCGGCGAGCCGAGCAGGACGATCAGCGGCACGCCATCGGCGTCAGCAGCGTTGAGAAGTGCATCCATCAGGGCACTCCCGATCCCGCTGCCTTGATGATCCGGAAGGACGCCGATCGGCCCCACGGCAACAACCGGGTCGGCGGCGACGGTCGCTCGGCTCGAGGTGACGTGGCCGACCACCCCGCCGTCGGTCAGTGCCGTGAACGAGAGCTCGGGAATGGCGTCGCCCGCCTCCCACAGCTCGTCGAACAGACCGACCTCGGGTGCAACGGAACCAGGGCTCTGCGGCGGCCGAAAGCGCGGCCGCCGAAAGGCCTCGGCGTAGACGTGCCGAATCGCCTCGTAATCGTCGGCCCGCTGCTCCCTGACGATCACCGGGCCATCCTCGCATCACAGGCAGTCCTTCGCCTGCGCCAGGGTGGATCTGACGAGCGCCGATGAGCTTTTGGTGGTTTGTCGGTCTCTACCGGGTACGGGTCCAGGTGAGATGCGGCAGTAGAAGGCCGCCGAGAGAGGAGTCACGAGATGACGCGGTACCTGATTTCGTTCCCCAGCGGCGCGATGGAGCACATCCCCGATGAGGAGGGGCCGGCCGTGGGAGAGGCTGCCCATGCGGTGGTCCGGGAGGCCATGGACGCAGGCGTGTGGGTGTTCGGCGGCGGGATAGCCGAGGACGTCGATCCCGTCATGGTGGCCGGCGACGGGACGATCACCGCCGGCACCTACCCGCAGACCAAGGAGCTCAACGGAGGCTTCACCGTCCTCGACCTGCCTTCCCGGGAGGCAGCCCTGGAGTGGGCCGCGAAGATCGCGGCCGCCTGTCGCTGTGCTCAAGAGATCCGCGAGTTCATGCCCGACCCGGCGGTGGGCAACTGATCGAACGCCTCGGCCTATCGCCTGCGCCAGCGTGCGGGCGTCGGTGAGACGTCTGATCTCGCTCGCCGAGCCGCTCGATGTCCTCGACGGGACTCCCGTCTCGCCTTCTTCGACGTTGTCGAGGACGAAGGAGGGCGCTACGAGGGCTTCGTCCACGTCGACGACCAGGTGCGGCAGCAGCTTGTAACGGCTACCGGTCCGAACCCGCTACCTGGTTGACCCGGGCTGCTGCCGGGCTACAGATCGCCCCCCGGGGCCGGCGTTCCGGAATGACGTGAGAACTCTCGAACCCGCGTAGAAGACGAGTGGGGTCCGGGCCTATGCGATCAACGTGGCGTGAGAACGGCTCGCGGCGTCATCGACAAGAGAGGTCAGGGTGAGTCTGGATCAGAAGCGAGCGCGCGCCTTCGGCGTGCTCTACCTCATCACCTTCGTCACGTCCATCCCGGCGCTGCTGCTGTATGAGCCGGCGCTCCGTCATCCAGTCGCGTTCGTCGCGGGCGCTGGGAACGTCGACAAGATCTACATCGGCGCGCTGTTGGAGCTGCTGCTGATCATCTCGAACCTCGGAACCGCAATCGTGATCGTCCCGATCATGAGGCGGCAGTTCGAAGGGCTGTCAATCGCTTACGTGACGGCGCGGATCTTCGAATGCGTGCTCATCCTCATCGGCATCGTCGCGATGCTCGGAATCGCCACCTTGCAGCAACAGAATGCTGGTGCGGCCGAAGGCACAGTCGCCTAGACCCTCGCGGCGATCAAGGACTGGACGTTCACCCTGGGAGGCGGCGGCTGGACTGTCGGCTGGGGGAACGGCTTGATCCTCGGCTACATGATGTACCGCACAGGACTCGTTCCGCGGCGTGTGGCGTGGCTCGGCCTCGTTGGCGGCCCGCTGCTCATTGCGACCGGGACGGCCTTCATTCTCAGTGGCAACCAACCGAGCAGCGCCCTGCGCAGCCTGCAAGGCATCGCTACCATCCCGGAGTTCCTGTGGGAACTCTTCCTCGGCGTGTACTGCACTATCTGGGGCTTCAGGCGCGACGCCCCGATCCTTGAACCCTGATCCATGGCGGCAGAGGGGTCTGACCCCGTCGGCCCGGGCCGGCGCCTTCGGCAGCTAGGTTTCGGTGTGTGAGCGCCCGCGTCGCCTGGATCTGCCTCTCCCCGGTCAAGGGGCTCGCGCTCCGGCAGCTCGACGAGTGCGAGCTGACGGAGGCCGGAATCACGGGCGATCGACAGTTCTTCCTCGTGGACGAGGACGACCGCCTCGTGAACAGCAAAGGGCTCGGCGTCCTCCAGCAGATCGTCCCCGGCTACGACGAGCCGGCGGGCGTGCTCACGCTGACGTTCCCCGACGGCACCACCGTCTCGGAGCACCTCAACTTCGACGGCGGGCTCGAGGCGCGGTTCTGGGGCACGCCGCTCGACGTCCGCGTCGTCGCCGGGCCGTGGAGCGAGGCGATCTCGGACTTCTCCGGCCGGAGCCTGCGGCTCGTCAAGCCTCCAGCGCCTGCGCCGGACCGCCTGCGCAGCGGTGCGGCCTCCCTCCTCGGGACCGGCTCGTTGCGCGCAATGGCGCGCGAGCTCGGCGTGGACGACGTCGACCCCCGCCGCTTCCGGATGAACTTCGGCATCGACGGCCTGGACGAGCACGAGGAGGACGAGTGGATCGGCCGCCGCGTCAGGCTCGGCGAGGCGGTCGTCATCCCGCACGGAAACGTCGGCCGGTGTGCGGTGACGACGCAGAATCCCGACACGGGCGCGCCCGACCTCGACACGCTCAAGGCGCTGGCGGCCTACCGGCGGGATGCGGAGACGACGGAGCCGCTGCCGTTCGGCGTCCACGTGGCGGTCGCAGAACCCGGCCCGGTTCGGGTCAGCGATGCCGTCGAGCCGATCTGACCGGTGGCCCGAGTTTCCGACGCGTGCCTAGCGGCCCGGCCACCTCCCACACACAGCCAGCCTGAGGAGCGGGCCATAGAGCCCAAGATCTGGATGGTGCACCCCGGCGGCTATGGCGCGGGCGACCCGAGCTAGAGCTAGAGCGAGAGCGGGGGCCCGAGGATCTCGCAGCCGTGCTCTGCGAACAGGCCGACCAGCTCGTCCATCGGCGGCATGACGGCATCGGCCGGGGGTTCCGGGCCGGTGACGGGAACGCCCAGGCTGACGAGGACCTGTTCGATCCCACCGGGGCAGGCCGTGACAAGCATGCGTGCGCGCTCCGACCGGACGACGTAGGTGTGAGGGATGTCACGCGGACCGAAGAGGAAGTCGCCCGCGGCGACGTCGATCCGCTCGTCGCCGACCTGGAAGGTGACCTCGCCCTCGAGGACGTAGAAGGTCTCGTCCTCGTTGTGATGAAGGTGCAGGGGAGGCCCCGTGCCTTGCGGATCGTCGACCTCGATCTGCGAGAACGCGCTGCCGGCACCGCCGGTCTTGACGGTGAGGCGGCCGCTCTTCCACCAGACGTCGGCGAGGCCTTCGCCGGAGGCGACGCGGTAGGGCTCGGTGGTGGTCGGGGTCTCGGGGGGCATGGGAATCCTTTCGTGGCTGCGCGATGCTCGGCCAAGCTCGGCCTGGCCGATTGGGCAACCGAGTCTACGGGCCCACATGGCAGAGCGTGAGGGCGCCGGGCTAGCAGCGCGCAAGGCGGGAGGTCGTCGTTGCCCTTTCCGAGTCGGAGGTTCTAGCCTTGCGCGCATGAGGACTTGCGCGAGCTGCGGTCACGGGAACAGCGACAGCGCGAAGTTCTGCGAGGAATGCGCCACGCCCCTCGACGGAGTGCAGACCCAGCCGTGGCGCGAGCAGCGAAAGACGGTCACGGTTCTCTTCTGCGACGTCACCGGCTCGACGGCGCTCGGCGAGTCGATCGATCCAGAGGCGCTCCGTGCGCTGCTGGCGCGGTACTTCGAGCGCATGAAGCAGATCGTCGAGCGCCATGGCGGCACGGTGGAGAAGTTCGTCGGCGACGCGGTGATGGCGGTCTTCGGCGTCCCGGTGGTGCACGAGGACGACGCGCTCCGTGCCGTGCGCGCCGCGGCCGAGATGCGCGATGCGCTTCCCGAGCTCGGCGTCCAGGCGCGAATCGGGCTCAACACCGGCGAGGTGGTCACCGGCACCGAGGAGCGGCTCGCGACCGGCGATGCCGTGAACGTCGCGGCGCGGCTCGAGCAGGCGGCGCCGCCGGGCGAGGTCCTGCTCGGCGCAGCCACGCTTGCTCTTGTCGCCCAGTCGGTGGAGGTCGAGGCGCTCGAGCCGCTCGCGCTGAAGGGAAAGGGCAAGCCGGTCCCCGCGTACCGCCTGCTCGCCCTCCTCGACGAGGCTCCACGCCGCGCGGCAACGTCGATGGTCGGGCGGGCGACCGAGCTGCGCCGGCTACGCGACGCCTTCGAGCAGGCAGCCCACGACCGCTCGTGTCAGCTCTTCACGATCCTCGGCGCCGCCGGCGTCGGCAAGTCGAGGCTGACCGCCGAGTTCCTGGACGACCTCGATGCCACGGTCGTGCGCGGCCGCTGCCTCTCCTACGGCGAGGGGATCACCTACTGGCCACTCGTGGAGGCGCTGCTGCAGCTCGAGACCAGGCCGGACGACGAGACGGCTGCCGCGACGATCGCGTCGGTCCTGGGCGAGACCGTGCAGGCCACGACGCCGGACGAGATCGCCTGGGCCTTTCGCAAGACGCTCGAGCGGGAGGCAGCCGAGCGGCAGGTCGTCTGCGTCTTCGACGATCTGCACTGGGCCGAGCCGGCCTTTCTCGACCTCGTCGAGCACGTGGCCGACCTCAGCCGCGATGCTCCGATCCTGCTGCTCTGCAACGCGCGGCCGGAGCTGCTCGACCGGCGGCCCGGCTGGGGCGGGGGCAAGCTGAACGCCACCACCGTCCTGCTCGAACCGCTTTCCGCGGACGAGACCGACGAGCTGATCGACCGGCTCGGCGAGCTGGACGAGCGGCTCAGGTCCAGGATCCGTGACGCTGCCGAGGGGAACCCGTTGTTCGTCGAGGAGATGCTCGCGATGGTGCGCGAGTCCGGGGACGTCGATGTCGTCGCGCCGCCGTCGATCCAGGCGTTGCTCGCCGCGAGGCTCGATCAGCTCGATCCCGCGGAACGCGTCGTGCTCGAGCGCGGCGCCGTCGAGGGCAAGGTCTTCCACCGCGGCGCGGTCGAGGCGCTCGCCCCCGAGGAGCGGCAGGCGCCGGAGCGGCTGCTCGCGCTCGTCCGCAAGGAGCTGATCCGGCCCGACAGCTCCCAGATCCCCGGTGACGACGCGTTCAGATTCCGCCATCTGCTCATCCGCGACGCCGCCTACGACGCGCTGCCGAAGGCGGTGCGGGCGGATCTCCATGAGCGCTTTTCGCTCTGGCTCGGGGAGCACGGAGCCGATCTCGTCGAGCTGGACGAGATCCTCGGCTACCACCTCGAGCAGGCCGCGCGCTACCGTGCCGAGCTCGGTGCGCCGGATGCGCAGCTCTCGAAGCGCGCTGCGGCCCGGTTGCTCGCGGCCGGGCGCCGAGCAATCGCTCGCGACGACACCGCGGCAGCGGTCAACGTCCTGTCGCGCTCCGGCGACCTGCTCCGGCCGGGATCGCGCGACGAGCTTCTGATCGAGCTGGCGCTTCCTCTGCTGTTGGCCGGCGAGTTCGAGCAGCTGCGTGCCACCGTCGACGAGCTCAAGGAATCTACCGATCCGCGCTCGCGCGCCTATGGCCTGGTCCACGAAGTCGAGCTCTGGCAGGCGGTCGAACCGTCGCTCGTGGTTGAGCGGGGCGAGCCGGCGGCGAGAGAAGCGGAAGCGGTCTTCTCCGAGCTCGAGGACGAGCGTGGGCTGGCCCTCGCCGCGCAGTGCCGGTACTACATCGAGTGGATGCAGAGCCATTCGGCCGCCGCACACGCCGCAATCCAGGACATGCGCGAGCACGCACTACGCTCGGGGGACTCCGAGATCGTGCTCCAGTCGATCCGGAGAGGACTCGTCGTCCTGGCCTTCGGCTACGTGCCCGTGGACGAGGGGCTTCGCGAAGTCGAGCGCATCGCGGAGGCCGCGGGTTCCGGGTTGCTGGCGCGCTCGTTGGGGCTCATTGTCAGGGGGTACCTGCTCGCACTGCAGGGACGGTTCGCGGAGAGTCTCGAGCGCATGGCCAAGGGGCGCGAGTTGGCCGCCGAGCTCGGCCAACGCGTGGCCTGGGCATCGTACGCACACCCGACGATTGTCATCAGGCTGCTTTCGGGGGATGCGGCCGGCGCGGCCGAAGACGCGCGCCGGTCGGTGGGCGTGCTCGAGGAGCTCGGCGAACAGGGCTATCGCTCGACTTCTCTCGCCTACCTCGCCCTCGCGCTGCAGGCGGCCGGTGAGCCCACCGAGGCCGAGGATGCGGCCTTCGAGTCGGAGCGGATCTCCGCACCGGACGACTTCATCAACTTCGCCATGGGCCGCACGGCACGTGCGCTGGTGCTGGCCGACCGCGGCGATCTCGATCTTGCGGAGAAGGTCGCCCGCAGCGCGGTCGAATACGCGTTCCGGACCGATTTCCCACTCCCGAAAGCGGATGCACTGGCTTCGCTTTCGCGGGTACTCCGCGCCGCCGGCCGCGCCGATGAGGCTGAGGAAACGCTGAGCCAGGCCGTGGCGCTGTACGAGGCGAAGGGCGCCGAGGCATGTCTTGGCCGCCTGTTCGAGATCGCGGGCGCTCAACCGGCGAGCTAGCCCACGCGGGCGAGGCGGCGGCGCTGCGGGCGCGCCGCGCGGGCGGCGCCGAGGGCGAAGCGAACGAGAGCGCTCGGCATCTTCTCCGCCCGCTCGATCGTCTCCTCGAGCGCGACGACGAAGCCGTCGAGATCGTCGCCGGTCACGACCAGCGGCGGAATCGCCTTGATCACGTTCAACCCGTGGCCGGCGACCTGGATCAGGATCCGGTGGTCGCGGAAGAGCGGCACGACGACGAGCTGCGAGAAGAGCCCGGGCTGGATCCGCTCCAGCAGCTTCCAGGTGCGCGAGCCGCCGGGCGGCTCCTCGAACTCGATCGCCCACATCAGGCCTAGGCCGCGGACGGCGCGCACGACCTCGGAGCGCTCGACGAGGGGGCGCGTCCGCTCGAGCAGGTACTCGCCCAGGCGCGCGGACTCGGCGACGAGCCCCTGCTCGTCCAGCTCGCGCAGCGTCGCCAGCCCCGCCACCATCGCCAGGTCGTTCGGCGCGAAGGTCGAGCCGTGGCTGACGGCGTTTGGCAGCGAGTCGAAGACGCCCTCGTAGACCGCCTCCGCCATCAGCAGGGCGCCGACCGGCACGTAGCCGCCCGAGAGCGACTTCGAGAGCGTGATCAGGTCGGGCTCGAGGCCCCAGTGCTCGAGCGCGAGCAGCGTGCCGGTGCGCCCGAAGCCGGTCTGCACCTCGTCGACGCAGAAGAGCGTCCCATACCTGCGGCAGAGCTCCTGCGCGCCCTCGAGGTAGCCCGCGGCGGGGAGGTTGACGCCCTTGCCCTGCACCGGCTCGACGACGAACAGCGCGACGTCCTCGGCGACGAGCCGGCGCTCGAGCGCGTCGAGGTCGTTGAACGGAACCTGCTCGAAGCCGGGTAGCAGCGGGCCGAAGCGGCTCGTGAACTCCGGCGCCGTGGTCGCCGAGAGCGCGCCGAGCGTGAGCCCGTGGAAGCCGTGCTCGGCCGAGAGCACGCGCGAGCGGCCGGTCGCCGCGCGCCCGAGCTTGAGCGCAGCCTCGACCGATTCCGCGCCGGAGCTCGTGAACAGCACCTTGTCGACCGAGGACGGCGCGCGGCGCAGCAGCTCCTCGGCGAGCAGCGCGGGCAGGACGTCCACGCCGAGCTGGACGGAGCCGGGCCGCTCCAGCTCCAGCGCCTCGACGAGCGCCTCGCGGACACGCGGGTTGTTGCGCCCGACGTTGAACATCCCGAAGCCGCCGAGCAGGTCGAGGTAGCGGTTCCCGTCGGCGTCCCAGAGGTACTGGCCCTGCGCGCGAGCCCAGCGCCGGTCGAAGCCGATCGTCCGCAGCAGCCTGACGAACTGCGGGTTGACCGTCTGCGCGTGCAGGTCGAGCGCTTCGGCGCCCCGCTCCTCGACGAGCTCCGTCAACCAGCCCACACCGGGATTATCCCGGCGCGGGGATCACTCGTGCCGCTCGGCCCAGCGGAGCGGCGTCCGCATCTGCTCGGGCATCAGGTCGACCCAGAGCGCCGGGTCCTCGTCCTTCGAGACCCAGGTGTCGGAGCGCGCGTCGTGCACGCGGAAGCTGGCGAGGAAGTCGACGCTCGTCGGCTCGCCCTCGACCTCGATCGTCCCGTCCTCGCGCAGCGTGGCGACCGCCACCGTTCGTGGCGGCCGCTCACCGATTCGCTCGCGCAGCTCGATCCTCGTCACACGGTCAGCGGCGGCGGCGCATCCGGCGCACCCTCAGCGGCGCCGACGACGCGGGCAGGTCGTTCACGGCCCGAAAGCCCTCGTTGATCGCGCTGTGCGTGTACGCGAAGCCCTCCGAGTCGGAGCAGGCGATCGCGATGTTCCGGAACGGCACGCACCCCTTGCGGTGTGGCTGGTCGACCCACGGCCCGTAGAGCGACGGGTCGAAGCACGAGCTCAGCTCGTGGGCGTAGCCGTAGTTCCAGCGGTTGAACATGACCGAGTGGACGTCGTTCGCCGGGTCGAAGCTGCCGCCGTTCGGGCCGAGCACGCGCTGGATCACGTCCCAGAGCGAGCTCTCCAGGTCGGCGAAGCTCCGCTCGAACAGCATCTGGCGCCCGCTCTCGTACGCGTAGAGCTGCGGGATCGCGTCCGGCCTGTTCGGCACGACCGTGAAGGTGATCTGCGCCGGCGAGGCGGGCGGCTGGTTCGGCGTCGGCCCGTAGACGGGCGAGCCGGTCGGCCCGAAGCCCGCTCCCGCGGAGACGCTGGTCGAGTCCCAGAAGAGGCTCGTGCCACGCGGGCTGATGCTGCTCACGTGCGCGTCCGCCCAGGCCTGCCAGTTCTTCAGCGCGACGCGGCCGTAGATGAGCGGCACCTTGCGCGCGTAACAGAGGTTGGCGACCTGGTCGTCCGGAAGGCCGTCGACGAGCCGCTCCGTGACGCGGTTCCAGCAGGCCATGATCACGTGCTTGGCGCGCACCCGCTCGTTCTGGTTGTGCCCCTTCTTGTTGGTGCCGATGTAGGTCACCGTCGCGAGATCGCCTGTGCCCTGAGCCGGCACGACCTCGCAGACCGTGCTGTTCAGCCGGATCCGGACGTTGTTGGCCGGGTCGTCGAGGACGTTGTAGTTCGTCTTCGACTGGAGGATCGTCAGCTGCGTCGGCGGCGAGCCGTTCACGTCCGGCTGTGAGCCGGGGATCAGCTTGCCGACGATCAGCTTCAGCAGCGAGATGTTCCCGTCCGGCCA
>DASPRN010000051.1:0-4606 GCA_035624425.1 Gaiellaceae bacterium | reverse complement strand
CCGGGCGCGAGGGCGCGCGCCAGCGAGAGGAGCGCCCGCGCGTTCGCCGAGAGCGTCCAGTCCCAGTGCTTGTCCTGGGCCTCCAGCGCCGGCTCGATCACGCCGGTCGCCGCGTTGTGGACGACCACGTCGAACGGCCCGAGCCCGGCGGCCTCCTCGACCACGCGCTCGGAGGAGACGTTCCCGCGCAGAAGCAGCGGCTCTGCGCCGGCGGCGCGCAGCTCCTCGGCCGCCTCGTCGGCCGCCCTGTCGTTGCGCAGGTAGCCGATCGCGACGCGCTTTGCGCCGAGCTCCGCGAACCGGAGCGCGATCGCCTTCCCGATCCCGCGCGAGCCTCCGGTCACGAGGACCGAGGCGCCTTCGTAGCTCATCTCCGTGGAAGCGGCTCGTCCGCAGGCGCGGCGCTCGGGATCCCATCCCAGCCGGGCACGTCGCGCGGCACGCGCGGGCCCTCGTCGGCCTTGGAGGAGGCGTGGCCGAGGCGGTCGAGGAGCTCGATCTGCTCCTCGCCGTAGCGCCGCACGTCGTCGTCCTCGGGGAGGTCCTGGACCAGCTCACGCACACGCGCACGTAGCTGGTACGCGAAGTGCGGGGTCGCAGGCCCGACGAGGCGGTCGACGTCGTCGCGTGTGGGCTGGCGCATGGCCGGAAGCCTAATCGGTAGGTTCGGAGTGATGCGCCGTCCCGAGCTTGCCGACCTGATGCTCTTCTCGACGGTCACGCTCTGGGCCCTCAACTTCACGGTCACCAAGTACGTGCTCTCGCACGGCTTCCAGCCGGTCGCATACGGCTGCCTGCGCTTCGGAGCCGCCGCGCTGGTGTTCTGCGGGCTCGCCTACGCGCGGGAGGGCTCGCTCGCCATCCGGCGGCGCGACCTCCCGACGCTCGCGGCTGCCGCGCTGATCGGGATCTTCCTGAACCAGCTGTCGTTCGTCTACGCGATCAAGCTGACGACGGCGACGACGGTGGCACTGCTCTTCGGGACGCTGCCGGTGATGACCGGGATCTTCGCCTTCCTGCTCGGGATCGAGCGGCTCGGCTCGCGCTTCTGGTTTGCCGCCGCGCTCGCGTTCGGCGGCGCCGCGCTCGTCGCGCTCGGCTCGGGCGGCGGCGTCTCGGGCCAGCTCTGGGGCGACCTGCTCGGCTTCGCCGCGGCGGCGACCTGGGCCTGGTACACGGTCGCGGTCTCGCCGCTGCTGCAGCGCTACTCGACCGTGCGGCTCAGCGCGGTCGCGTTCACGATCGGAGCGGTGCCGCTGTTCGCCGTCGGCGCGCCGCAGCTGGCGTCGCAGGACTACAACCTCGGCGTGACGATCTGGCTGCTCTACGCGTTCGCGATCGTGGGGCCGCTCGTGGTCGCCAACCTGCTCTGGTTCGGCGGAATCAGCCGCGTCGGCCCGTCGCGCGCGTCGGTGTTCGCGAACCTGCAGCCCTTCCTGGCGGCGATCTTCTCGCTGCTGATCCTCTCGGAGCCGATCACGCGGCTGCAGGTCGCAGGCGGCCTGGCGATCGCGGGCGCGATCCTGCTCTCGCGCCGCCCGCAGCCGGTGGAAGTGGCACCAGCGCTGGAGGCAGCGCGCAGGTGACACCCCTCCGCGAGCGACTCTCGCGCACGCCGCCGGGGTACACGTACTCGATCGGCCGCGTGCTGGCGATCTACTCCGGGCTGATGGTCACGCTGCTGCTGGCGGCGCTCGACCAGACGATCGTGGCCACGGCACTCCCGAAGGTGGTCTCCGACCTGGGCGGGATCACGCAGTACACGTGGGTCTTCACCGCCTACATGCTCGGAACGACGGTCACCGTGCCGCTGTACGGGAAGCTCGGCGACGCGCACGGGCGCAAGCCGCTGTTCATCGTCGCGATCACGATCTTCCTCGTCGGCTCGGCGCTCTGCGGGGCGGCGCAGAACATGGTCGAGCTGGTGATCTTCCGGGCGGTCCAGGGCGTCGGCGCGGGCGGCCTTTTCCCGCTGACGCTGGCCATGGTCGGCATGATCGTGCCCCCGCGCGACCGCGGCCGCTACCAGGGGCTGATCGGCTCCGTGTTCGCCGCCGCGTCGATCGTCGGGCCGCTCGTCGGCGGCTTCATCGTCGACAACTTCAGCTGGCGCTGGATCTTCTACGTCAACCTGCCGGTCGGCGGGCTGGCGATGGCGGTGATCCTCGTGACGATGCCGCGGCGGCGCCACAAGCAGGAGCACTCGATCGACTGGTTCGGCGCAGGAGTGCTCGCGGCGGGGACGACGGCGCTGCTGCTCGGGCTCGTGTGGGGCGGGCGCGACTACCCGTGGACCTCGGCGCAGGTGCTCGGCGCGCTCGGCTTCGCGGTCGTGCTCCTGGCCGCATTCGCCCTCGTCGAGCGGGAGGTGCGCGAGCCGATTCTGCCGTTCGACCTGCTGCGCAACCAGACGGTGGCCTCGAGCGTCGCCTGCATGGGCCTCGTCGGCGCGGCCATGTTCGGAACCATCAGCTTCGTGCCGCTCTTCGTCCAGGGCGTGATCGGCACCTCCGCCACCTCGTCCGGTGTCGTTCTGACGCCGTTCCTGCTCGGCGCGGTGACGACGAGCTTCATCTCCGGCCAGATCGTCTCGCGCACGGGGCGCTACCGGCCGAACACGCTGATCGGCCCGGTCGTGCTCGGAATCGGGCTGCTGCTGCTCTCGAGGATGAACGTGCGCACGACGAACGCGGAGGCGGCGCGCAACATGGTCGTCGCCGGGGTCGGGCTCGGGATGATGATGCAGATCTTCGTCCTCTCGGTGCAGAACTCGGTGCCTCGCCGCTCGATGGGCACGGCGACCGCCCTGACGCAGTTCTCGCGCTCGATCGGCGCGACGCTGGGCGTGACGCTGATGGGCGTGATCGTGAACCAGCAGCTTCCGGCGAACGTGCGCGGTGAGGGCACCGTGATCCACCGGCTGCCTGCCGCCGGGCGCATTGCGCTCGCGAACGCACTGCACCCCGCCTTCCTGGCGGCCGCCGGGCTCTGTGCGCTCGTCTTCGTGATCTCGCTGCTCTGGGTGCGCGAGGTGCCGCTGCGGCGCGGCGTCGACGAGGAGGTTCCCCTCGGCGACGAGGCTTCTCCGCAACCGGCCGGAGTAAGATCAGGGGCATGAGCTCGACCGATTTCATGCCGCTCGACGGCTGGGACCACGTCGAGCTCTGGGTCGGAAACGCGAAGCAGGCGGCCTACTTCTACGAGCACGCATTCGGGTTCACGCCGACCGCCTACAGCGGCCCCGAGACGGGCATGCGCGACCGCGCCTCCTACGTGCTCGAGCAGGGCGAGATCCGCCTCGTGGTGACGAGCGGCCTGCGGGCCGACAGCGAGATCACCCAGTACGCCTGCCGGCACGGGGACGCTGCGAAGGTGATCGCGCTGCAGGTGCCGAGCGCCGACGACGCGTACCGCCAGGCGGTGCAGCGCGGCGCGCGCGGGATCACGGAACCGCACTGGGCCGAGGACGAGTTCGGCCGCGTCGAGCTCGCGTCGATCGGGACCTACGGCGAGACGATCCACACGTTCGTCAACCGCCGCGACTACGCCGGCCCGTACCTGCCGGGGTACCGCGCCGCCGCTTCGAACGGCCAGCCGGCGGAGGGCGTCGGGCTGACCGTGCTCGACCACGTCGTCGGCAACGTCGAGCTCGGCCGGATGAACCACTGGGTCGAGTTCTACGAGCGCGTCTTCGGGATGACGAACATCGTCCACTTCGGCGACGACCAGATCCAGACGGAGTACTCGGCGCTGATGTCGAAGGTGATGGCGGACGGGAGCGGCAAGATCAAGTTCCCGATCAACGAGCCGGCCGAGGGCAAGCGCAAGAGCCAGATCGAGGAGTACCTCGAGTTCAACCACGGGCCGGGCGTCCAGCACATCGCGCTGCAGAGCAACGACATCGTCGGCACCGTCGAGGCGATGAAGGAGCGCGGCGTCGTCTTCCTCGACACGCCCGAGACGTACTACGAGGACGTCGAGGGCCGCGTCGGCGAGATCGGCGAGGACTACTCCGACCTGCAGCGGCTGAAGATCCTGGCCGACCGCGACGACGACGGCTACCTGTTGCAGATCTTCACGAAGACGACGCAGGACCGGCCGACGGTCTTCTTCGAGGTGATCGAGCGCCACGGCGCGACGACCTTCGGCGAAGGCAACTTCAAGGCGCTGTTCGAATCGATCGAACGTGAGCAGGCGCTTCGCGGCAACCTGTAGCGGAGTCGCCGCGCTTGTGCTGGCGCCCTCGGCGGGGGCGTACCTCGGAGCCTTTCAAATGCCGTCGCACAACATCGCGTGCGAAGTGGACGATCCACATGGCACTCCGTTCCTCTCGTGTGTTGTCTTCTCCGAGAGCAGCAACACTCGAGGCCAAAGGACCTGGACGATGAGGCCGACCGGTCGAGCAAGGGTCCATTGGGTCATCGGCAACATCGCGACCGAGACGCCCGTTCTTCGCTATGGCAGAGAGTGGCGGACGGCGGGCTTCGTCTGCACATCGCGACGGGTCGGGCTCACGTGCCGGAACCGCTCCCGGCACGGCTGGTTCCTGAGCAGAGCGCGACAGCGGGTCTTCTAGCTCTCGCGCTGGTCCCAGCGGCGGAGGCCG
>DASPRN010000037.1:0-47179 GCA_035624425.1 Gaiellaceae bacterium | reverse complement strand
GGCGCGATCGACCTCGCCTGGGAATTCATCTTCGAGCACATGAAGCTCGATCCAGACCGGATCTGGTGCACCGTCTTCGCCGGAGATCCCGAGCTGGGGCTCGGCGAGGACGAGGTTGCGATCGCCCACTGGGAGCGGAAGGGGATGCCTCCGGAGCGGATCACGCGGCTCCCGAGGGTCGACAACTTCTGGTCGGTCGGCGGGCCGGGGCCGTGCGGGCCCGACTCGGAGATCTTCTACGACTGGGGCGAGGGCGTCGGCTGCGGCCGGCCCGAGTGCGCGCCGGGCTGCGAGTGCGAGCGCTTCCTCGAGTTCTGGAACCTCGTCTTCATGGAGTTCGAGCTGCACGCCGACGGCTCGCTCACGCCGCTGCCGAAGCAGAACATCGACACCGGCCTCGGGCTCGAGCGCGGGGCGAGGATCCTGCAGCAGGTCCCGTCGGTCTTCGACACCGACGGCTACCAGGAGATCATGCACTGGATCGCGGCCGAGTCGGGCGTCGCCTACGGCGAGAGCGAGCAGGCGACGAAGGCGCACCGGATCCTCGCCGACCACGGTCGCGGGATGACCTTCCTCGCCGCCGACGGCGTCGAGCCTTCCAACGAAGGCCGCGGTTACGTCATGAGGCGCGTGATCCGGCGCGCGGTGCAGCAGGCGGGCCGGATCGGCCTCGAGCCGCCGTTCCTGGCCGGGCTGGCGGGTGTCGTCGTCGAGCAGATGGCCGGCGCGTACCCGGAGCTCGAAGGCACATGCGAGCTGGTGGAGCGGGTGCTCTCGGCGGAGGAGGAGCGCTTCGCCGGGACGCTGGCGCGCGGGCTGACGCTCTTCGAGGAGGCCGCGGCCGACGGCGAGATCGACGGCGAGGAGGCGTTCCGCCTGCACGACACGTACGGGTTCCCGATCGAGCTGACCCAGGAGCTGGCCCGCGAGCGCGGGCTCCCGGTCGACGAGGACGGTTTCCGCGAGCGGATGGAGCGGCAGCGAACCCGTTCGCGCACCGTCACGGCGCAGATGCCTCTCGAGATTCGCGTCCCGACCGACGCGCCGACGAGCGAGTTCGTCGGCTACGAGAAGACGGACGTCCTGACGGCGATCGTCGCCTACGAGGATCTCGGCGACGGCCGCTTCCAGGCGAAGCTCGAGGAGTCGCCGTTCTACCCGGAGGGCGGCGGGCAGGTTTCCGACTCCGGCTACATCGAGAACGAGGAGACCGGCGCGCGCGCGGAGCTCGTCGCCGCGCACCGGCTCCCGGGCGACGACCAGGTGCTCGAGCTCGAGGGCGAGGGCTTCGGTTCCGGGATGCGCGTACGGGCGGTCGTGCCCTGGTCGGTTCGCTTCCCGACGATGGCCAACCACACCGCGACGCACCTGCTGCACAAGGCGCTGCAGGACGTCCTCGGCGAGCACGCGCGCCAGGCCGGGTCGGCAGTGCGGCCGGACAAGCTCCGCTTCGACTTCGCCCACCCGCAGCCGCTGACGCCCGAGGAGCGCGCCGAGGTCGAGCGGCGGGTGAACGAGCGCGTGTTCGAGAACCTGCCCGTTCGGGCGTTCATCGTCCCGATCGACGAGGCGCGCAAGCTCGGCGCGATGATGCTCTTCGGCGAGAAGTACGGGGACGAGGTCCGCCTCGTCGAGGTCGCCGGCTACTCGCGGGAGCTCTGCGGCGGGACCCACGTGCGCGCGACGGCGGAGATCGGGCCGTTCGTGATCCTCTCCGAGAGCTCGATCGGGTCGGGCACGCGGCGGATCGAGGCGGTCACCTCCGGGGAGGCGTACGCGCTTCTGCATTCGCGCTCGCGCGAGGTGGACGAGCTGCGCGTGGAGCTCGAGCAGGCGCGCAAGGGCGGCGGCCGGCGCGAGGAGCCGCAGGAGGTGCGGATCGAGCCGAGCCGCGAGGAGGAGATCGGCGGCGTGAACGTCTACGTCGGGCGCGCGAACGGCGTGGACGCGGACGCGTTGCTGGCCGAGTCCGACCGGATCGTGCAGGAGCGCGCTCCGGCCGCGGTGGTGCTCGGCGCGAGCGAGGACGGGCGCGTCCACCTGGTCGCCAACTTCGACCGGTCGCTCGAGGGGCGGCTGGACGCGGTCGCTGTGATCCGCGAGGCCGCGGCGGAGGTCGGAGGCGGCGGCGGAGGACGCGCGACGATGGCGCGGGCCGGCGGGAAGAACCCCGAGAAGCTGGACGACGCGCTGGCGAAGGCGGAGGAGGCCCTGCGCCGGGCGCTCGCGTGAGACGTCGCGTGCGATGTCGACCTCAGGCCGGACGGGCCTTGCCTGTCCGGCCGTCTGAAACGACCGGTCGAACCGCCGTTCGTCAGGAGAACCGCCCGTGAAGGTGGTCGCGATCGACTACGGAGCCGCGCGCACCGGCGTTGCCGTCTCGGATCCCACGGGCACGATCGCGCGGCCGCTCGGCGTCGTCGAGAGGGCCGGGAGCGAGGCGGGGCTGGCGAGGCTCGCCGAGCTGATTCGAACGGAGGCGGCCGAGCGGGTGGTCGTCGGGCTGCCGCTGACGCTGCGCGGCGAGCGCGGCGCCCAGGCCCTGGAGACCGAGGCGTTCCTCGAGGCGCTCCGCAGCGCGATCGACGTCCCGGTCGAGAGCTTCGACGAGCGCTTCACAACCCGTCTCGCCCGGACAGGTCCCGGGGACAGTCCCTCGGCCCTGTCGGAACCGGACGACGCGCGGGCGGCGGCACACCTGTTGTCGAGCTACCTCGAGTGGTCGAGCGCCGGCCGGGAGTGATGCCGCCGCGGCCCCGGCCGCCGCGCCGGACGCCTCGCACGGTCGTCTACCGCCGCCGCCTGGCCGCGCTCGTCGTCCTGGTCGCCGGTTTCACGGCGGCCTGGTTCATCGTCAGCAGCTTCGGCGGGGGCAAGAGCGAGCAGCCGACGACCGCGGTCGTGCCTCCGAAGCCGTTCCGCGTCGTCTTCCCGGAAGGCTTCACCCGTGCGCAGATGGCCCAGCGGGTCGGCGTGGTCTCGAGGATCGCCCAGCGCGAGCGCGGGAAGGCGACGAGGCTCCGGGCGAGGACCTATCTCACCGCCACCAGCCACGCGCGGCTGGAGCCCGGCTTCGGCCGCCACAGCTACCCGCTCGAGGGCTTCCTCTTCCCGGCGACCTACGACTTCGTCGCGCGCACGACCTCCGCGCAGCTCGTGGCCGAGCAGCTCAGGGCCTTCCGGGCGAACTGGGCGAAGGTCAACCTCCGCTACGCGCGCTCGAAGAACCTGACCGCGTACGACGTGCTGACGATCGCGTCGATGGTCGAGAAGGAAGCCGTCGCCCCGGAAGACCGCTCGAAGATCGCACGCGTCATCTACAACCGGCTCCGCCTCGGCATGAACCTCGGCATCGATGCGACCACGCGCTACGGCCTGCACATCCCGCCGACCAAGTCGCTGACCGCTTCGGAGCTGGCCAGCACCAATCCGTACAACACGCGGAACCCGAGCATCGTCGGGCTGCCGCCGACACCGATCGCGAACCCCGGGCTCGCGTCGATCCAGGCGGCCGCGCACCCGGCGTCCGGCCCCTGGATCTACTTCGTGCGCAAGCCGGATCACGTGCACCACTTCTTCACGGCGAGCTACGCGGCGTTCCAGCGCTACAAGGCCGCTCACGGCTTCCGGTGAACCGGGTCGCGTTGCTGGGGCGGCCGGTCGCCGAGTCGCTCTCGCCGCGGATGCAGAACGCGGCTTTCCGCGCCACCGGGCTCGACTGGAGATACGACGCCGAGGATGTCGCACCCGGCGAGCTCGAGGCCGCCGTCGCCCGTCTCCTCTCCGAGGGGTACGCGGGTGCGAACGTCACCATTCCGTACAAGCTGGCGGTCGTCGCGCTCTGCGACGAGGCGGACGGGGAGTCGGTCAACACGCTCGTCCTCCGCGAGGGCCGCGTGCTCGGGTTCAACACCGACAAGGAGATCGTGGCCGGGATCTCCGCCGAGCGCGTTTGCCTGATCGGCGCGGGCGGCGCGGCGCTGGCGCTCCTCCCGGCGCTGTCGGGCGAAGTGCGCGTGTTCTCGCGGAGCGGCGAGTGGCCTCCCGACTCGTCAGGCTGCGATCTGATCGTCAACGCGACCCCGGTTCGCGACGAGGTCCTAGTGGAGCCGCACGCGGGCCAGACAGTGGTTGATCTCGCCTACCGCGGCGACACCGGCGCGACAGCACTCGTCGCGGCCGCGCGGGCCGCCGGCTGCGAGGTCGTGGACGGGCTCGAGGCACTCGTCCGACAGGGTGCGGCCTCGTTCAAGCTCTGGACGGGAATCGACGCACCCGTCGAGGCGATGCGGGCGGCCCTGCGCATCTGACGACTCGGGCGCCGGCGGCGAGTCACCTCGGCGACGTCTGAGCGCGCGCGCTGACTCTCACCCCCGGTGCGCCCCAAGAGGCGAGGCCGTCGCCACCTCGGTCCCGGACGCGTCGTATGCACGGATCTGGCGGACTGTGACGTCTCTCGACAGCGACGCGAGGAAGAAGCCTTCGACCACGGGCAGCCTCGACAGCGAGCCGTCGGACAGTAGAACCTCGACCGAGTCGGCCGGCACGCTGACATGACCCCAGAGTGTTCGCAGCGCGGGGTGTGGTGCGACCCAGACGGCGCCCCAGTCGATCAGCGGCTCGTGCGCTGGCGCCGTCGAGCTCCCTGGCCATTCCTGCGGAGGCCCAGCTACCCAAACCTGGGAGGCCACCCCCAGGACGAGTCCTCGCGGCGTCGGATAGCAGCCCCCGAAGCCGTACTGCCGACCCCGCACGGGCGGGTCGTTCGCGAAATCCACGAAGTAGCACTGGCCGCCCCGGTCGCTCGGCGCAACCCAGAGATCCTCGTGACCGTCGCCCGTCTCGACCTCGAGCACGCCGTGCGCCTGGGATACCTCGGCGTGCGGGAACCCCGAGTAGAAGCCGTTTTGTGTCGCGAGGTCGGCCACCCTGTTGTTGGCCTCGAAGGAACTCGCGACGGCGGGGGGCGCGGGCGTTCCCTGGAACAGTTCGGCGATCCGTCCGCGCAGCGCGACCGCCGTCGGCACGAGCAGGAGCGCGGCAACCGTGGCTGCGATCAGCGCGTAGCGCCTCCGCGTCCGATGCGCGCGGCCGAGCACGTCGTCCCAGCCGCCCGGCCAGGGCTCGAACGGAGCCACGAGCTCGTCGAGCAGATGGTCGATCGATGCGTCGCTCATTGCTTCACCCCTTGCGTGAGCGCCCGCCGCAGCGTGCGGCGGGCGGTGGACAGCGTTGCGCCGACCGTGCCGGGACTGATCCCGAGCGCGGCGGCGATGGTCGCGTAGTCGAGGTCGGCGTAGTAGTGGAGGAACAGCACCTCGCGCTGGCGCTCGGTCAGGAGCTCCAACGGGAGACTGGGCTCGTGCCCGTTCGGCCCCGTGTAGGCCCGGGCCGCGGCAGGCTCCCGCGAGTGCACTATTGCGGGGCTCCGAAGCCGTGCATCCCGGGCGGCATTGATCACGATCTGCCAGATCCAGGCCTCCAGCGAGCCGTGGCCCTTGAAGGTTCGGCGCTTGCGGACCGCCTTCGCGAACGCGTCCTGAACGGCGTCCTCCCCGAGGCCGCGATCGCCCGTGATCGCTGCCGCCACGCGGCAGAAGTCAGGCCGGCGAGTGCGATAGAGCTCCTCGAGTTGCGCGACCATCACTCGGTAGACGCATCCGCCGCCGCGTTTTCTTTAGGTCGTGCGTTCGAAGCGTCGGGACTAACGTTAGGGGCGTGACCCTCACGCTGACGACGGCCGGCGAGTCGCACGGGCCCGCGCTCGTGGCGATCGTGACCGGTTTGCCGGCGGGGCTCGTCCTGGAGAAGGTGGCGATCGACGCCGACCTCGCTCGGCGCCAGCAGGGCTACGGGCGCAGCCCGCGGCAGAAGCTCGAGCAGGACAGGGTCGAGGTGCTGGCCGGGCTGCGCCACGGGCGGACGTTAGGGACGCCGCTGGCACTCGTCGTCCGCAACCGAGACCATGCCAACTGGGAGTGGGGGATGAGCCCGTGGCCGCCCGAGGGCGAGCCTTCCGGAAAGGGGACGAAGCCGGTGACGCTCCCGCGGCCGGGCCACGCCGATCTCGCCGGGGCCGAGAAGTACGGCCTGGCCGACGCGCGCGACGCGCTCGAGCGGGCGAGCGCGAGGCAGACCGCGGTCGCCGTGGCCGCCGGCGCGGTCGCGAAGGCGCTGCTGGCGGAGCTCGGGATCGACGTCCTCGGGCGGGTCGTGACCGAGGCGCTCGAGCAGCGGATCGACGAGGCGCGGGCCGAGCGCGACACGGTCGGCGGAGTCGTCGAGGTGCGCGCGCACGGCGTCCCGCCCGGGCTCGGCTCCTACGCGACGAAGGAGGAACGGCTCGACGCGCGGCTGGCCGCAGCGTTGATGGGCATCCAGGCGGTGAAGGGCGTCGAGATCGGTGCCGGCTTTGAGCTGGCCGAGCGGCGCGGCTCGGAGGCCCACGACGAGATCCTCGCGGACGCCGACGGGACGCTCTACCGGGAGACCAACCACGCGGGCGGGATCGAGGGCGGCGTCTCGAACGGCGAGCCGGTGGTCGTGCGCGCGGCGATGAAGCCGCTGCCGACGCTGATGCGCCCGCTGCGGTCCGTCGATCTCGAGACCGGCGAGGCGGGCGAGGCGCTGGTCGAGCGGAGCGACGTCGCCGCCGTCGAGGCGCTGGCCGTCGTCGCCGAGGCGGCCGTGGCGTTCGAGCTCGCACGCGCGGCGCGCGAGAAGTTCGGCGGGGACGCGCTCGGGGACTTCGTCGAAGCCCACCGCGCCTACGTGGAGCGGATCCCGTGGCGCACGCGCTAGACCGGCACGTCGCGCTCGTCGGCTTCATGGGCGCGGGCAAGTCCACCCTCGGCTGGGAGGTCGCGGAGCGGCTCGGGAGGCGCCTGGTCGACCTCGACCACGAGCTGGCCCGCAGCGCCGGCCGCACGATCCCCGAGCTGTTCGAGGAACGGGGCGAGGCGGAGTTCCGGGTGCTCGAGGCCGAAGCGACCATCGCGACGCTGCAGAACGAGCGACCGGCCGTGCTCGCGCTCGGCGGCGGCGCGGTCGAGACGTCCAAGATCAGGCGCGCCCTGCGCGAGCATGCGCTGACCGTGCACCTCGACGTCGATCCCGACACGGCCTGGGGGCGGGCGGTCGGGAGCGGGCGCCCGCTGGCGCGGGACGAGGGAAGCTTCCGCGACCTGCACGAGCGGCGAAAGCCCATGTACCGAGAGGTGGCGGACGTGACCGCGAGCAGTGCCGAGGAGATCGTGCTCGCGGCCGCGGGGATCGTCATCGAGGAGGGCGCGGTCGGCCGCCTGCCCGAGCTGCTCCCGCCGGGCGAGACGGAGCTCGTCGCCGACTCGACGGTCCTCGGGCTGCACCGCCCGCCGGTCGCCGCACCAGCGCACGCACTCCGTCCCGGCGAGGAGGCGAAGAGCCTCGGCGCGGTCGAGCGGCTCTGGCGCGAGCTGCAGCTCGATCGGGACGGCACGATCGTCGCGTTCGGCGGCGGTTGCACCACCGACGCGGCCGGCTTTGCTGCGGCGACCTACCTGCGCGGGATCCGCTGGGTAGCGGTGCCCACGACCCTCGTCGGCCAGGTCGACGCGGCAATCGGCGGCAAGACGGCGGTCAACCTGCCGGAGGGCAAGAATCTCGTCGGCGCCTTCCACTGGCCCGAGCTGACGGTGATCGACCCCGAGCTCCTGCAGACGCTGCCCGAGCTGGAGCGCCGTGCCGGCATGGCCGAGGTGGTGAAGACGGGCCTGCTCGCCGGCGAGCCTCTCTGGGAGCTTCCCGATGCAGACCTCGTCCGATGCTGCGCGGCCTACAAGGCGTCTGTCTGCCTCCGCGACCCGCACGAGCACGGCGAGCGGGCGGTGCTGAATCTCGGCCACACCTTCGCGCACGCGCTCGAGGCGGCCGGCCGCTACGCCGGCGTCACCCACGGGCAGGCGGTTGCGCTCGGACTGCTCGCCGCCCTCCGCCTCTCCAGGCTCGAGACGACGCCGGTCGAGGAGACGCTGGCGCCGGAGCCGGTGCGCGTCGACCGCGACGCCGCCTGGGCGGCGCTGGCTCGGGACAAGAAGGCGCGGGACGGAAGGCCCCGGCTGGTGCTGCTCGAGGCGCCGGGCCGGCCGGTGACCGGCGTCGAGCTCCCCGAGGAGCAGGTGCGCGCGGCGCTGGACGAGCTGATCGCCCAGTAGAGTCAGACCGTGCGCGTGGCGGTTCTCAACGGCGTGAACCTCGACGTTCTCCACCGCCGCGATCCTGCGCTCTACGGTGGCCTCAGCCTCAACCAGCTGGAGGGCCGCATCTACGAGTGGGCGCGCGAGCTGGAGCTGCTCGCCGACTGCCGCCAGACGAACAGCGAGGGCGAGTACGTCTCCTGGTGTCACGACGCGCTCGACTGGGCCGGCGGCGTCATTGCCAACCCTGGCGCCTGGTCGCACTACAGCTACGCGATCCGCGACGCGCTCGAGCTGTTCGAGGCGCCGGTCGTGGAGGTGCACCTCTCCAACATCGCCGAGCGCGAGGAGTGGCGACGTCACACCGTGCTGGAGGACATCGCAGCCGCTCGCGTGATCGGCAAGGGGCCCGAGGGCTACCGGGAGGCGCTCGCCTTCCTGGCGGAGCGGCGCGGATGAGACGTCGCTTGCGATGTCGATGTCAGGGCGGACAGGCTTTGCCTGGCCGCCCGTCGGAACTGACCGGTCGACCCGCCGGCCGACAGGACGTCGGTCCATGACCAGGTTAGAACGCCTGCGGCCGTCGCTCGGGGAGCCGCTGCTGGTCACGGCGCCGGCGAACGTGCTCTACCTGGTCGGGTTCTCGAGCTCGAACGCCGCGCTGCTGGTCGAGCCGGGCGGCGCGCAGCTCTTCAGCGACTTCCGCTACGCGGAGACCGGCCGGGCGGTCCCCGAGGCCGAGTTCATCGAGACGAAGCGGAATCTCTACGCAGACCTGGCCGAGCGGCTTTCGGGCCCGATCGGGTTCGAGGCCGATGCGGTCACCTTTCAACAGCACGAGACACTTGCGGCACAGGGTCTCGAGCTCGTTCCGCGCCGCGGCCTGGTCGAAGCGCTGCGCGCGGTCAAGGACGAGGACGAGCTCGAGACGATCCGCGCGGCAGCGGCGATCACGAGCGAGGCGTACACGCGGCTGGCCGAGGAGCGCTTCACCGGCCGCAGCGAGCGCGAGCTCGCCTGGCGCCTGGACTCGCTCTTCCACGAGCTCGGCGCCTCGGGCCCGGCGTTCGAGACGATCGTGGCGTCGGGGCCGAACGGCGCCCGCCCGCACTCCCGGCCGACCGACCGCGTGCTGGCCCTCGGCGAGACCGTGGTGATCGACGCCGGAGCCTTCCTGGACGGCTATTGCTCCGACTGCACGCGCACGTTTGCGACCGGGCTCCTGCCGGAGAAGCTCCGCGAGGGGTACGCAGCCTGTCTCGAAGGGCAGCTGGCCGGGCTCGATGCCGTGCGCGCGGGCGTCACCGGCATCGACGCCGACGCGGCTGCGCGCAATTCGATCGAGGCGGCCGGCTTCGGCGAGGAGTTCGGCCACGGCCTCGGTCACGGCGTCGGGCTCGAGGTGCACGAGGCGCCGCGCCTCAGCCGCGAGTCACCGGACACGCTCGCTGCCGGCAACGTCGTCACCGTCGAGCCGGGGATCTACCTGCCGCAGCTCGGCGGGATCCGGATCGAGGACCTCGTGATCGTCGGCGACGGCGAGCCGGAGATCCTGACGACCTTCACCAAGGACCTGGTCGCCGTTACCTAGACTGCTTGCCCGTGGCGGAGACCGTCAACACCAACCAGTTCAAGAACGGGATGCACATCGAGCTCGACGGCTCGGCGTGGCGGATCCTCGAGTTCCAGCACGTGAAGCCCGGCAAGGGCGGCGCGTTCGTGCGCTCGAAGCTGCGCAACCTCGACTCGGGCGCGGTCGTCGACAAGACCTTCCGCGCCGGCGAGAAGTTCACGCGTGTGCACACCGAGGTGAAGCCGATGCAGTACCTCTACGACTCCGGCGACGAGGTCGTCCTCATGGACACCGAGACCTACGAGCAGGTCTCGCTCCCGCACGCGTCGGTCGAGGACGCGCTGCCCTACATGGAGCCGAGCTCGACCGTTCAGGTGATGACCGTCGACGGGCGTCCGTCCGCGGTGCAGCTGCCGGCCTCCGTCGAGCTGGCCGTGACCGAGACCGAGCCCGGCGTCCGCGGCGACACCGTCTCGAACGTGACCAAGCCCGCAACCCTCGAGACCGGCGCGATCGTGCAGGTGCCGCTGTTCGTGAACGTGGGCGACCGCATCAAGGTCGACCCGCGCGAGGGCCGCTACATCTCGCGCGCCTGATGAAACCCGCGCAGAGCACTCGGCCTTCGGCCGAGTCCTGCGCGCTGGCTTTGAAACGGCTCGGTCTCCGAGGAAAAGAACCGCGGTAGGCTCTCGGCCGTGCCGGCTCTGGTAGACACCACGATTCGCCTGCTCGGCCAGGAGCCGTTGGCCGGGCGGATGCCGACCGCCGACCTGCTCCAGCTGGCGGAGATCCTCGACGGTGCCGGCTTCGCCTACCTCGAGGTATCCGGCGGCGGTGTCTTCGACACGGCCGTCCGGCGCGGCGTCGAGAGCCCCTGGGAGCGGATCCGCGCACTCAACGCCCGCACGAAGACCCCGCTCGCGATGGCGCTGCGCGGCCGCTTCCTCGTCGGCTCGCGCCCGGTCGGCGGCGACTTCGTCCGGCGCTTCGTCGCCTCGGCCGCCGATAGCGGGATCGAGGTCTTCCGCCTGCACGACCCGCTCAACCATGTCGAGAACCTGCGCGAGGCGGGCGAGGCGATCACCGCTGCCGGCAAGGAGTTCGACGCCGGTCTCGTCTACGGCTCCGGGTACAAGGGCGAGACCGACGCTCTGGTCGAGCAGGCGCGAAAGCTCCCGGATTTGGGTGCCTCGCGCGTGCTCCTGCACGACCCGTCCAGCTCGCTCCATCCGCACCGGGCGCACGAGCTCGTCGGGACGCTGGCCGCAGCGAGCGGCCTGCCGGTCGGCCTCTACTGCCAGGGGGCGGCCGGGAACGCGATGTCCGCGGCGCTCGAGGCGACCAGGGCCGGCGCCGACCGGATCGCCACCGCGGTCTACCCGGTCGCGCTGACCGTGCACCGCGTCTCCGGCGAGGCGCTCGCCACCGCGCTGAAGGGGCTCGGGCTCGACCCGGGAACCGACGTGGACGCGCTCTGGCAGGCCTCCGATCTCGTGGACGAGCACATCGGCGACGAGCCGGTCACGCCGCTGGCGCCGCGCATCGCCGTCCGCGCCGCCGAGCACCGGCTCCCGCCCGGTCTCGTGGCCGCGCTCGACGCGCACCTACGGGCACACGGCGCCGGCGACCGGCTGCCGGACGTTCTCGACGAGCTGGCCGTGATCCGGGAGGAGGCGGGGTGGCCGCCGCTCGCGGCGCCGATCGGCCAGATCCTCGGCTCCCAAGCGCTCCTGCATGTCCTCTCCGCTTCGCGCTACGGAACCGTCGTGGACGAGCTGCGCGCGCTCGTCGAAGGCAAGTACGGCAGCCCGCCCGGCCCGATCGACGCAACCGTCAAGCGGGCCGTCGCGCTCCTCGGCGGAGCGCCGGAAGAGGAGGCGCCGGCCGAGCTGGACGCGATCCGCGAGGAGGCCAAGGATCTCGCATCGAGCGAGGAGGAGTTGCTCCTGCTCGCCCTCTTCGGCGAGGAGGCCGAGCCACTGCTGCAGACGATCCGCGGCCGGGCCAGCCGGGACGAGAGCCTCGGCGCGGGCGGCGTCGACCAGGCGCGCGCCGAGCGCATTCGCGAGATCGTCCGAATCGTCCAGGAGTCGGGCGTGGGGGAGGTGACGATCGAGGAGGCAGGCATGCGCGTGTCAGTGCGGCGCACGCCCGAGCCCGTCGAGCCGGGGTTCCTGCCTCCGCCGGAGCCCGGCGAGGCGGAAAGCCCGCCGGCGCTTCCTCCTCCCGGCGACGGACTGGTGCGGGTCGAGGCGCCGATGGTCGGTGTCTTCTACCGTGCGCCCCAGCCAGGTGCCGCGCCGTTCGTCCAGGAGGGCGACGCGGTTGCTCCGGGCCAGACGCTCTGCATCCTCGAGGCGATGAAGCTGATGAACGAGATCAAGGCGGACGCGGCCGGGGTCGTCCGCGCGATCCACGTCGGCAACGCCGAGCCGGTCGAGTTCGGGCAGCTGCTGTTCGAGCTCGAGCCGGTCCTGCCGCCTCCGTTCGACGCGGTCTGATGTTCAGACGCGTGCTCGTCGCCAATCGGGGTGAGATCGCCGTGCGCGTCATTCGCGCCCTGCACGAGAACGACATCGAGGCGGTCGCCGTCTACTCGACCGTCGACGCGGACGCGCTGCACGTCCGGCTCGCCGACCGCGCCGTCTGCGTCGGGCCGCCGCTGGCGACTGCGAGCTATCTCCGGATCCCGTCGGTGATCGCGGCCGCGACGACGACGGGCTGCGAGGCCGTCCATCCCGGCTACGGCTTCCTCGCCGAGAACCCGGCCTTCGTCGAGGCGTGCGCCGACAACGATCTCGTCTTCATCGGGCCGAGCGCCGAGGTCATGGCCCGCATGGGCGACAAGGTGCAGGCGAAGGCGGAGATGCGCGCCGCGGGAGTACCGGTCGTCCCGGGCACGGCGGGAACGACCAGCCTCGAGGACGTGCGGGCGGCCGCGGACGAGGTCGGCTACCCGGTCCTGTTGAAGGCCTCCGCGGGCGGCGGCGGCAAGGGCATGCGGCTGGTGAGCGACCCCGAGCAGCTCGAGACCGCCTACGGGACCGCGGCGCTCGAGGCCGAGGCCGCCTTCGGCGACGGCAGCCTCTACCTCGAGAAGGCCGTCTCGCCCGCGCGGCACGTCGAGATTCAGGTGCTCGCCGACGGGCAGGGCGGCGTCCTGACCCTCGGTGAGCGCGAGTGC
Source organism: Gaiellaceae bacterium (assembly GCA_035624425.1). Classification (GTDB taxonomy): domain Bacteria; phylum Actinomycetota; class Thermoleophilia; order Gaiellales; family Gaiellaceae; genus AC-32. Next base: position 34,248 of record DASPRN010000037.1, on the reverse strand, counting down.
TCGATCCAGCGGCGCCACCAGAAGCTGATCGAGGAGTCGCCCTCGCCGGCGCTGGACGCCGAGACGCGCGAGGAGATGGAGGCCGCGGCCGAGCGGGCCTGCCGTGCGATCGGCTACCGGAACGCAGGGACGTTCGAGTTCCTGCTCGGCCCCGACCGCTCGTTCTACTTCATCGAGCTGAACGCGCGGCTGCAGGTCGAGCATCCCGTCAGCGAGCTCGTCACCGGGCTCGACCTCGTTCGCGAGCAGCTGCTGATCGCCACCGGCGAGCCGCTCGCCCAGACCGGCCGCGCCGCGCGCCGCGGTCACGCGATCGAGGTGCGGCTGAACGCCGAGGACCCCGCTCGCGACTTCGTCCCCGCGCCCGGGCGGATCACCCGCTTCCGTCCGCCGCTCGGCCCGGGCGTCCGGCTCGACACGTTCATCGAGGAGGGCGTGGACGTTCCGCCGCACTACGACTCGCTGCTCGGCAAGCTGATCGTCTGGGACGACACGAGGCCGTACGCGATCGAGCGGATGCTGAGGGCGCTCGGTGAGCTGCAGCTCGACGGCCCGCCGACGACGCGCGCTCTCGCGGTCGAGATCCTGCGCAGCGAGGAGTTCGCCAGCGGGCGCTACTCGACGTCCTTTCTGGCCGAGGCGTCCGAGCGCCTGCCGGCGTTGGCGAGATCGTGACCGAGCCACTCGTACTGCGCGGGCCGGAGGGGTCGATCACGCTTGTTCCCGGTGCGCTGACGCAGCTCGTGGTGACGGCGGCCGAGAGCGTCGACGGCGCACGGGTGCGGCGCCCGAAACGGACCGTGCAGGTCGAGCACAGCGGCGGCTCGGCGACGGTGTCGCTCGGGCTCTCCGTCGCACACGGGGCCTCGCTGCCCGACGTTGCGCGCGACGTCCAGGAGCAGGTGGCGGCTGCGGTCTCCTCGACGTGCGGTCTCGAGGTGGGGGCCGTGAACGTCCTCGTCGAGGCGGTGGCCTAGTGGCCGGCCGCCGCGCCGCACGCCGGACCGCGCTGATCCTTCTCTACCAGTGGGACGTGACCGGCCAGGAGCTCGCGTCGCTGTACGAGGGCGAGGTCGACGGCTACGCACGCTCGCTGGCCGAGACGGTGGTCGAGCGGCACGAGGAGCTCGACCAGCGGATCACGGACGCCGCCGACGAGTGGACCGCCGACCGCCTCGGCGCGCTCGAGCGCAACATCCTGCGCCTGGCGATCGTCGAGCTCGACGAGGATGCCGTGCCGGTCGAGGTCGCGATCGACGAGGCCGTCACGCTCGCCAAGCGCTACTCCTCCGAGGACGCCGGACGGCTCGTCAACGGCATACTGGGCCGCGTCGTCCAGGAGAGGGCGGTGTGAGCGAAGGACCTGCGCACGGAGGCATGACCCCGGAGGACCGGCTCAAGAGCGCGGAGGACCTCCTCGACCGGCTCGAGCAGACGCGCGCGCGGCTCGAGCAGACCAAGGATCCGGAGGAGGCGATCGAGATCCTCTCGGAGCTGTCCGAGATCGCGAAGGAAGTGGAGTCGCAGCTCCAGCAGGCAAAGCGGGAGACGGAGTGACCCCGCCCGAAGAGCTGCTCGAGCTGATCGAGCCCTATCTCCAGGATCTCGCGCTGACACCCGAGCTCGGCGGGCTGGAGGCCTCGGTGCGCTACTCGCTGGCGGGCGGAGGGAAGCGCGTGCGGCCGCTGCTCTGCCTGGCGACGGCCGAGGCCGCGGGCGCCGAGCCGGAATCGGCGCTGCCGGCGGCGGCGGCGCTCGAGCTCGTCCACTCCTTCTCGCTCGTCCACGATGACCTGCCGGCTCTGGACGACGACAAGCTGCGGCGAGGCCGCGCGAGCACCTGGGCCGAGTTCGGCGAGGCGGTCGGGATCCTCGCGGGCGACGCACTGCTGGCCGAGGCGCTCAGGTTGGCCCTGACCTATCCGACGCCGACGGTCGCCCGCGAGCTCGTCCAGGCGACGCTGGGCATGATCGGCGGGCAGTACCTCGACATCACCGGCAGCGCCGACGACCTTGCTTCGCTCCACCGCCTGAAGACCGGCTGTCTCTTCTCGGCGTCGGTCGCCTGCGCGCTCTGGGTCGCCGAGGTTCCCGAGGCCGAGCAGAAGCCGTGGCGGTCGTTCGCGGACGAGGTCGGCCTGCTCTTCCAGATCGTCGACGACATCCTCGACGAGGACGGCTACCTGCTCGAGCGCGGGGCCGAGGGGGCTCGGGCGCTCGCTGACCAGACCGCGGAGCGCGCGCAGGCCCTCCTGCTGGAGATTCCCGCCGACACCTCTGTCCTCGCCGGGATCGTCGCCGGGCTCGCCGCCAGGACATCCTGAAGAAGCGGCTCGACGTGCTGCTGGTCGAGCGAGGGCTCGCCGAGAGCCGCGCTCAGGCCCAGGCGCTCGTCCTCGCCGGGCTCGTTCCCGGCTTCGAGAAGGCGGGGCAGCAGGTGGACGAGTCGGCCGAGCTGACGGTGACGGCGCCGCCGCCGTACGTCTCGCGGGGCGGCGACAAGCTGGCGCACGCGCTCGACGTGCTCGGAATCGACCCGGCCGGCCGGGACTGCCTCGACGTCGGCGCGTCGACCGGCGGCTTCACGGACGTCCTGCTCCAGCGCGGTGCGGCCCGCGTGATCGCGCTGGACGTCGGCCGCGGCCAGCTCCACCCGCGGCTGCGGGACGACCCTCGGGTCGTGGTGCTCGAGCGGACCAACGCGCGCTCGCTGCGAGAGCTCCCGTTCGCCCCTGAGCTCGTGACCTGCGACGTCTCGTTCATCTCGGTGCGAACGGCGCTGCCCCCGGCGCTCGCGCTGGCCGCGCCGGCCTGGGAGGCGCTCATGCTCGTCAAACCGCAGTTCGAGGCGGGCCGGGCCCAGGCGCCCCGGGGCGTCGTCCGCGATCCCGAGGTGTGGCGGCGGGTCATGCGCCAGACGGCCGAGGCCGCGCTCGAGTGGGAGGCGGAGGTGGCAGGCGTCGTAGACTCCAGCCTGCCCGGGCCGAAGGGGAACCGCGAGTTCTTCCTGCACCTCGTCCACCGCGAGCGCCCGGAGCTTCCCGATGAGCTCGAGAGCTGGATCGACCACGCAACCCGCTGAAGTGAAGCGCGCCGCCGTGATCACCCACGGCAAGCCGGAGACGATCGGGTCGGCGCTGGACCGGTTGCGCGCGGTGGCGGCCGACCGGGGTGTCGAGCTGCTGTTTCCCGACGTGGAGCTCGAGAAGCACGGGCTCGGCCATGACGGCGATCTCGCCGACCTCGACCTGGCGGTCGTGCTCGGCGGCGACGGGACGATGCTGCGCGGCCTGAAGCGCTTTCTCGGCATGGACGTCCCCGTGATCGGAGTCAACTTCGGACGCGTGGGGTTCCTGGCCTCGATCGCCGCCGACGCGCTCGAGGACGGTCTCGCGCGGGCGTTCTCCGGCGACTACGTCGTCGTGGAGCTTCCCGCGCTCGAGGCGGAAACGGGGGGTGAACGCTGGATGGCGGTCAACGACGTCGTGACGACGAGCTCGTTGCTCGGGCGGATGATCGAGCTCGGCTGGACGATCGGCGGCGAGGATCTCGGTTCGATTGCCTGCGACGGCCTGATCTGCTCGACGCCGTCGGGCTCGACGGCCTACAACCTCTCGAACGGCGGCCCGGTGCTCGTCTGGGGGCTCGATGCGCTGGCGGTCACCTTCGTGGCGCCGCATTCCCTCCACGCCAGGCCGCTGGTCGTGCCGCGCGGGCGCGAGGTGACGATCGTCAACCGCACGGCCGATGTCGAGGCGACCGTGGTCGCGGACGGGCATCCGGTGCGCCAGCTCGAGCCGGGCGATTCCGTCGTCGTCCGCCTGGCCGGGGCGCGCAGCCTGCTGGCGACCCTTCCCGAGAGCACGTTCTTCAGCCGGTACCGGCACACCTTCGCCTCCTGAGCGGCATTGGCACACAATCGGCACACCCGCGTGCGCGGTTGGCGGGTACCGTCCCTAACCCCCACCCACCCAGGGGCGCGCGCGTGTGTACATGAAGAGCGCGCGCGGCGGCCGTTCCAGCCAGTCGCCGTCGGAGGCCGCTCGGCGTAGCATCCAGCCCAGTGCTCCGGCGCCTTCGGATCGAGAATCTCGTCCTCATCCGCGAGGCCGATCTCGCCTTCGCGCCGGGCCTCTGCGCGATCACCGGCGAGACCGGCGCCGGCAAGACGATCCTCGCCCAGGCGATCGGCCTGCTGCTCGGCAGCCGAGGCGACGCTTCGCTTGTCGGGCCCGACGCGACCGAGGCCTACGTCGAGGCCGAGCTCGAACCGCCACCAGGCTTCTTCGACGATGAGTCGCTGGCCGGTCTTGCCGAGCTTCGGCCGGAGGACGAGGAGGGTCTCGTGCTCGCCCGTAGGGTCTTCTCGGACGGCAGAACCCGCGCTTACGCGTGGGGTCGTAGCGCCGCGCGTGAGGACCTGGCCGCCGCCGCCGAGCGGCTGATCGCGATGTCCGGCCAGTTCGAGCAGCGCAGGCTCGCCCGGCCCTCGTACCAGCTCGATCTGCTCGACGCGTTCGCGGGGGAGAAGCAGGTCACGCAACGCGCCGAGCTGCGGCTCGCGTGGCGAGAGCTCAACGCGGCCAGGCGCAGGCACGACGAGCTGGCGCAGGGAGTCGCCGCCGCCGAGGCCCGGGTCGGAGAGCTGCGGGCGCTCGTCGAGGATACGCAGGGGCTCGAACCGGGCGACGAGGACCGGCTTCGGGCCGAGCGGGAGCGGCTGCGCCATCTCTCCGAGCTGGCAGAGGGCGTCGCAGCGGCCGGCGAGGCCCTGGCGCCGGACGACGGGGAGGGGGCCGCCGGGCTCGTGGCCCTGGCCGAGCGCGCGGTCGCGCCGCTCGAGCGCCTCGCGCCGGAGGTCGAACGCGCGGGGAACGATCTCCGCGACGCCGAGTTGCGGCTGCGCGAGACCGCTTCGGACCTCCGCTCGTTCCTCGCCTCGCTCCGGGCGGAGCCGGACCGGCTCGAGCAGGTGGAGGGCGAGCTCGACCGGATCGCCGATGCGAAACGCCGGTTCCGCTGCGAGACCTACGAGGAGCTGCTGGCCCGGGTCGGCGAGGCCCGTGCCGAGCTGCAGGCAATCGACGCGGGCGCCGATCCGCTCGCGGCCGCCACCGCGGCGGTCGCGGCCGCCGAGGCGAAGGTCGAAGAGCTCACTGCGGCGCTGAGCCAAGGACGGGAGCTCGCCGCCGAGCCCTTTGCGAATGCGGTCGCCCAGGAGCTCCGCGGGGTCGGCCTCGGCGACGGCGAGTTCCGCGTCGAACGGCGGGAATCCGCGCCGGGTCCCGCCGGCTCGGATGAGATCGCGTTCCTGATCCGTCCCAACACCGGACTGCCCTTCGCACCCGTCGCCGAGACCGCCTCCGGCGGCGAGCTCTCGAGGATCGCGCTCGCGATTGCGGCGGTGGGCGGCGGTGAGACGCTCGTGTTCGACGAGATCGACGCCGGCATCGGCGGCCAGACGGCGCACGCCGTCGGCGAGACGCTGCGACGCCTCTCGGGGCGGGCGCAGGTGGTCACGATCACCCATCTGCCGCAGATCGCCAGCCTTGCGGACCGGCACTTCCGCGTCGAGAAGATCCCGGGCGACCCGACGCACACGCGGATCGAGCCGCTTGACGACGGCGAGCGACGGGAAGAGATCCGGCGCATGCTCGGAGGCGAGGCCTTCATCTCGGCGGTGCAAGAACAATGAGCGACGTCGCTTGCGATGTCGCCTTCAGGCTGAGCCGGCTTTGCCGGGTCAGCCGTCTGCGCAGCCGGCCGGGTGCGCTCGCGTTGAAGGTTGCCGTATGAGCTTCGTCGAGTTCACCGGCACGGCACGGCTGGGTCGACGGACGAAGAATCTCGTTCGCCGGCTCGGACCGGGCGACGTGGCGATCATCGACCACCAGGACCTCGACCGCGCATCGGCCGAGGAACTGCTCGATTCGGGCGTTCGCGTCGTGGTCAACGTCGCCCGCTCCCAGACCGGCCGCTTCCCGAATCCGGGACCGCTGCTGCTCGTGCGAGGCGGGGTGCGATTGATCGATGCCCCGGAGGCGAAGCTCTTCGACGAGCTCGCCGACGGCGATCACGTGACCGTCCGCGGGGCGAGCATCTTTCAGAACGGGACGTGTCTGGTGTCGGGGCGCGCGCTGGAGGCGAATCAGCTCGAGGTCGCGCTCGCCGAGCAGCGAGCACGGGTGACCGAGGCGCTCGAGGAGTTCGCCGAGAACACCCTCCGCTATCTGCGCGAGGAGGGGAAGCTCCTGTCCGAGGGGATCTCCTTCCCGCCGCTGCAGACGCGTTTCCGGGAGCGCCACGCACTGGTCGTCGCCCGTGGCCCCGGCTACAAGCGCGACCTGGCGATCGTCCGGCCCTACGTGCGTGACTTCAAACCGGTCGTCGTCGGCGTCGACGGTGGCGCGGACGCACTGCTCGACGCGGGCATGCGGCCGGATGTGATCGTCGGTGACATGGACTCCGTCTCCGACCGGGCGCTTCGTTGTGGCGCCGAGCTCCTCGTCCATGCCTATCGCCACGGCGAGGCCCCAGGTGCGGCTCGGCTCGAGCGCCTCGAGCTCGACTTCAACGTGGTCGCCGCGCCGGGTATCAGCGAGGACGTTGCGCTGCTGCTCGCCTACGAGAAGGGGACCGAGCTGATCGTGGCTGTCGGCACGCACTTCAACCTGATCGAGTTCCTCGAGCGCGACCGCGCCGGCATGTCGTCGACCTTCGTGACGAGGCTGAAGGTCGGCGAGATCCTGATCGACGCAAAGGGGGTCTCGCGGCTCGTCAGCCGCCAGGTCGGGCTCTGGCCGCTCATCGGCTTCGCAGTGGCGGGGCTCGGCGCGGTCGTCGTCGCGATCCTCGCCTCGCCGGGTCTCCGGCACTTCATCGGCCTGCTGAGCCAGCGGGTGCGCCAGCTGCTCGGCATCGACTGAGCCGACGGCTCGACCCCGTTGCGGTTTCGCCGGGCCGGTGGCCACCAACCTCCTCCCCGCCGCGATCGTATCGGCGAAATCAGCGCAGGTCGGACACGAAACCGTGCCGAAATCGCAACACTTCCCGGTGCAATGCCCCGCACGGTCGCCACCCGCGAGCTGCTCGCGCCGCGCCAGGACGTCTGGCGGTTCCTCGCCGAGCCGCACAACCTCGCCGACTGGTGGCCCGGCGTCCACGCGGTCGAGCCCGACCGGCGCGGCCTGGCGCCAGGAGCTCGCTGGCGGCTGGTCGCCGGGCCGCAGACCGGCGGCCTGATCGGAGCCTTCGTCCGCCGGCCAGAGGCCGCCGGAACGATCACGGTGCTCGAGGTTCGCCAGGGAGCGTTCCTGCGACTGCTCTTCGTCGACGACCGCATCGACGCGTCGCTCTTGCTCGAGCCCGGACACGACGGCCACACCCGCGCCACGCTCACGATCGAGGGGCCGTGGCTGCGCGTCAACCGCTCGCTGCCGCGCCGAGCGCTCAGCCGCCTCTACGCCCTGTGCCAGACTGGCGCCGAGTCCTGACATGTTCGATCTTCGCTACCACGTCGCCTCGCTGACCGCCGTCTTCCTGGCGCTCGTGATCGGCATCCTCGTCGGCGTCGGCATCTCCGACCGCGGGCTCGTGGACAAGACGACGACCGGGCTCCTCCGCGACCGGATCGACGCGCTCCAGACGCGGCTCGACCAGGTCTCCCAGCAGACCGCGGCCTCCAAGCGCGAGCAGCGCGCCGCCGAGCGCTTCATCGCCGAGACCTATCCCACGCTCGTGCACAACCGGCTTCGCGGAAAGCGCTTCGCGGTCCTCTTCGTCGGGAACGTCAACGGCGACATCCGTTCGACGATCGAGCAGACGCTCACGGACGCCGGCGCGAAAATGCTCCGGCTGCGCGCGCTGAAGGTGCCCTTGGACGTCCCGACTCTGGAGGCCAAGCTCGCCACGCAGCCCGCAAGCGCCGCCTATGCCGGCAGCTCCAAGCTGGACCAGCTCGGCGGGGCCCTCGGCACGGAGCTCGTCTCGGGTGGCGCCACGCCCCTCTGGGACTCGCTGACCGACACGCTGGTCGAGCATTACGTGGGCAGCGGCAAGCAGCCGGTCGACGGTGTGATCGTCGTGCGAACGGTGCCGCCGCAGAAGGACGGGACGAGCCGCATGCTCTTCGGCCTCTACCAGGGCCTGAGCTCGCTGGGCGTGCCCGCCGTCGGTGTCGAGACGACCAAGACGGCCAAGTCCGCGGTGCCGATCTACCAGAAGGCCGGTCTGTCGAGCATCGACGACGTCGACAAGCAGGCCGGACAGCTCGGGCTCGTGCTCCTGCTCGCAGGCGGATCGCCGGGCCAGTACGGCCTCAGGGCCTCCGCCGACGACGCGCTCCCCTCGATCCCGGTGCCCACCAGCACGGGTGGCTGACGCGCTGACCGTCCTCGTCGCGGCGCGCGACGAGGAGGGGACGATCGGCGCGACGGTGGCGGCCCTTCGGCGTGCTTTCCCGAACGCCGAGGTGCTGGTCGCCGACGACGGCTCGCGCGATGGGACGGCGGCCGCGGCCGAGGACGCCGGTGCGCGGGTGGTCCGCCTGCCGAGGCTCGGCAAGGGCCAGGCGCTGGCGCTCGCCGAGCGGGAGGCGGCGGCCGGCCCGCTGCTTCTCTGCGATGCCGACCTCGAGGGCGACCTCGTCCCGCTCGCCGAGAGCGAGGCCGACCTCGCAGTCGCCGTCTTCGCCGAGCGGCAGGGCGGGGGTTTCGGCCTCGCCAAGCGTGCGGGGCGGGTGCTGATCAGTGCGCTCTCGGGCTTCGCTGCCCGCGAACCGCTCTCCGGACAGCGGGCCCTGTCACCGGCCGCCCGTGCCGCGTGCTTCCCGACGGCACCCGGTTTCGGCTGCGAGGTGCGCTCGACGATCGACGCGGCTCGCGCCGGCCTGCGGGTCGAGGAGGTCGAGCTGCCGCTGCGCCATCGAGCGACCGGGCGCGACCTGCCGGGCTTCGCACACCGCGCGCGCCAGCTCGTCGACGCCGCACTCGCCTGCGGGCCGCTCGCCCGGAACTACCGCGGGCTGCGCCTCCCGCTCGTCGGCGCCCTCGTCGCCGCCGGTGCCATGCGCGCGCCGCGCCGGGTCGGCCTGACGGTCGCCGGGATTGCCGCCCTCGGCCTCGTCGACGACCTGTTCAGCGGGCCCGAGCGCGGCTTCCGCGGCCACCTCGGCGCTGGTCCCACGACTGGCACGCTGAAGGCGATCGGCATCCCGATCCTCGCGCTCGCGGGCACCGGTTCCGTCCAGGACGCCGCCCTCGTCGCCCTCTCCGCAAACGGCCTCAACCTGCTCGACACGCGTCCGGGCCGCGCCCTCAAGGCCTTCCTTGCAGGCGCCGCGCTCGTGCGCGGACCGGCGAAGGCCTACGTCCCGATCGCCGTCCTGCTCGCTCCGTACGATCTCCGCGAGATGACGATGCTCGGAGACGCCGGGTCGAACGCGCTGGGCGCCGTGGTAGGTTATGGATCCGTGACCAAGCTCACGGCTCGGGGTCGTCTCCTCGCGATAGCAGCGCTGGCAGGCCTCACCATCGTCGGCGAGAACCGCTCCCTCGGAGAGCTGATCGAGCGCACGCCGCTCCTCTCCGCACTCGACCGGCTGGGACGCCCTTAGTGCCCCTCCCAGCAATGACCGCCCGGCTTGGTGCTAGCGACCGAGAGCCTGGGCGTCATCACTGGAAGGGGCACTAGTGGCGCGCAGGCCTGCGAAGTACGTCTTCGTCACCGGCGGCGTCGTCTCGTCGCTCGGAAAGGGCATCACCGCCGCCTCGCTCGGCCGCCTGTTGAAGGCGCGCGGGCTGAAGGTGCAGATGCAGAAGTTCGACCCGTACATCAACGTCGACCCGGGGACGATGAGCCCGTTCCAGCACGGCGAGGTGTTCGTGACCGAGGACGGCGCCGAGACCGACCTCGACATCGGCCACTACGAGCGCTTCATCGACGAGAACCTCTCGCGTGCGGCCAACCACACGGCCGGCTCGGTCTGGGACCGCGTCATCCGCAAGGAGCGCAAGGGGGAGTACCTCGGCTCGACCGTGCAGGTGATCCCGCACATCACGAACGAGATCAAGGAGCGGATTCGCAGCGTCGCCGAGGCGAGCGACTGCGACGTGGTGATCAGCGAGATCGGCGGCACGGTCGGCGACATCGAGTCACTGCCGTTCCTCGAGGCGATCCGGCAGTTCCGCCGCGAGGCCGGGCCCGAGAGCGTCTGCTACGTCCACGTGACGCTCGTGCCGTTCATCGAGACAGCCGGCGAGCTGAAGACGAAGCCGACCCAGCACTCGGTCAACGAGCTTCGCCGCATCGGCATCCACCCCGATGTGATCGTCGCGCGCTCGCGTGACCCGATCTCGCCCGACATCCGGGACAAGATCGCGCTCTTCGCCGATCTCGACCCGCAGGCCGTCGTCGCGAACCAGGACGTCTCGGATCTCTACCTCGTTCCTTCCGCCCTGCAGCAGGAGGGTTTCGACACGCTGATCTGCGAGAAGCTCGGTCTGCCTGCCGGCGAGGCCGACCTGGGCGAATGGCTCGAGCTCGGCGAGCGGATCCGGTCGAGCCGCGAGGACGGGGTCGAGATCGCGCTCGTCGGCAAGTACGTCAAGCTCCGCGACGCCTACCTCTCGGTGCACGAGGCGCTGCGACATGCGGGCGTCCACCACGGGTGCTCGGTGCACGTGCGCTGGTTCGACGCCGAAGGGATGTCGCTCGAGGAGGCGCAGGCCGAGCTCGAGCAGGTCGACGGCGTGCTTGTCCCAGGCGGCTTCGGCTCGCGCGGGTGGGAGGGCAAGATCCTCGCCTGCCGCGTCGCGCGGGAGCACGAGATCCCATACCTCGGCATCTGCCTCGGCATGCACGTGGCCGTCTCCGAGTACGCGCGGCACGTCGCCGGGCTCGAGGGCGCCAACTCGACCGAGATGGACCCGGAGACGCCGTACCCCGTGATCGACCTGCTGCCCGAGCAGAAGGAGATCGAGGACCTCGGCGGGACGATGCGACTCGGCGCCCAGGCGGTCGAGCTCGTCGACGGCACGCGAGCCCTCTCGGCCTACGGCGAGCTTGTGATCCACGAGCGCCACCGGCACCGCTACGAGGTCAACAACCACCTCCGGCCGCTGCTCGTCGACGCCGGCCTCGTCATCTCGGGCACCTTCCAGGAGGGCCGGCTGGTCGAGATCGTCGAGCTGCGCGAGCACCCGTGGTTCGTCGCCAGCCAGTTCCACCCGGAGTTCAAGTCGCGGCCCACCCGGCCGGCGCCGCTCTTCCGCGACTTCGTCGGCGCCGCCTACGCGCGGGCCCGCGAGCGCCGCGGCGCCGCGGTCTCGGCTCCGGCTGCCTGACGCCTGACCGAGCCTCTAACATCGCCCGGTGCGACCCGGTTGGGCCCCGGACGTGCTTTCGCTGTTCCTCGAGCTGGCGGCGCTGCCGAGCCCGCCCGGCGAGGAGCGGGCCGTTGCGGACCGGGTCCTTGAATACCTGGGCTCGCTCGGCCTCGAGGCGGACGAGGACGACGCCGGTCCGCGCATTGGCTCGCAGATCGGAAACCTGCTCTGCCGCGTCGAGGGAAGCGGCTCCGGGACGCCGCTCTTCTTCTGCGCCCACCTCGACACCGTCCCGCTCGACGGCGCAATCGAGCCGGTCGTCGGTGAAGACGGATTCGTCCGGAACGCGGGTGGGACGATCCTCGGCGCAGACAACAAAGCGGCGGTCGCCGCGATGCTCGAGGCGCTCGCGCGGCTGCGCGAGGAAAGGCGGCCGCACCCCGGGCTCGAGCTCCTCTTCACGCCGATGGAGGAGGTCGGGCTACGTGGCGCCGCCGCCTTCGACAAGCAGCGGCTGGAGGCGCGAGTTGGCTTCGTGTACGACCACGCGGGCCCGGTCGGCGAGGTGATCGTCGGCGCGCCCCACATGCGGAAGCTGGACGTTGCGTTCCACGGGCGAGCCGCACACGCGGGTATGTACCCGGAGGAAGGGCGCTCTGCGATCGCGGCAGCCGCGCGGGCGATTGCGGACCTACGGCTAGGGCGGCTCGACGAAGAGACGACCGCGAACGTCGGGGTCATCGAAGGCGGCACCGGGCGCAACGTCGTGCCTGAGCACTGCCGGTTCGTGGCCGAGGCCCGCAGCCACGACGAGCGCAAGCTCGCGGACGTCGTTCAGGAGATGCTCGAGACGATCACCTTCGCCGCGGGCGTGGCCGAGTGCGAGGTCGAGACGCAGGTCGAAGGCTCGGCCCGGGGCTACCGGTTTCAGCGCGACGATCTTCCGGTGCGCCTTGCCGCGGAGGCCTTGCAGCGAACCGGCCGCGAGCCGGCGTTCGTTCGCTCCGGCGGGGGCGCCGACGCGAACATCTTCAATGAGTTCGGCCTGCAGTGCGTGAACCTCGCGAACGCGATGGTCGACATCCACACGCCGGACGAACGGATCGCAGTCGACGATCTCGAGGCGATGGTGGATGTCACGCTTGCGCTCGTGGACGTCGCCGGCGAGACGGACGATGCCGCTTAGCCTCCGGCGCGGGCGGATCACGGCCGTCGTCGAGCAGCACCCGGGTCTCGTCCGGCTCGAGGTCGACGGGACGCCGTGCGTCGGCTATCCGGACGTGACCGGCCCGGTCGAGGTGGGCGACGAGGTGCTCGTCAACGTGCAGGCCCGCGAGCTAGGGCTGGGCTCGGGTGGCTTCGACGTCCTCCATGCGAACCTGACGCGAGGGCTCGACCTGCCCCCGGCGGAGGGCGCGCACGTGATGAAGCTGCCCTACACGTCGCTGCAGTTCGCGGTGCCGCACGGGGAGGAGGGAGGCGAACTCGCTGCCGAGCTCGGCGGGATGCCCGTCCTCTGTTGCTCGCTGCACAGCCAGCTCGCGCCGGCCTGCGCCGGCCTTGGCGGAGGGCTGGAGGTCGCGTATGTGCAGCTCCCGGGCGGCGCGCTGCCGCTCTCGCTGTCGGACACGGTGCGGGCCCTGCGTGAGCGTGGGCTGCTCACGATCACCGTCTCGGCCGGTGCCTGCTTCGGCGGCGAGGTCGAGTGCGTCGGAGTCGAATCGGCGCTCGCGTGGGCCGTCGGGGCGGGGTATCGGGCTGTCGTCTGCGCGATCGGTCCGGGGATCGTGGGCACCGGCTCCCGGCTCGGGCACGGTGGTCTTGCGGCTGCAGAGGCGGTCAACGCGGGCGCAGCTCTCGGCGGCTCGCCGGTGCTGGCCGCGCGAGTCTCGAGCGCCGACGAGCGCGAGCGGCACCGCGGCGTCTCGCACCACACGGAGGCCGTCCTCAGGCTCTGCGCCGAGGAGGTGGCGGTCGCCTGGCCGGCCGGGCTCGAGGCGCCGGAATGGGTCGAGCCCCGCCGCGAGGTCGACGTCGACGGCTGGCGGCAGGCGTGTGCGGGCCTGCCTCTCTCCCACATGGGCCGCGGGCCTGACGAGGAGCCCTGGTTCTTCGCGGCCGCCTTCGCCGCCGGGCGCCTCGCTCGAGAACTCGTCTCCTGACCGCCCGCCCGGCCGGAACTGTTCAGGGCCAGCGCCCCTCCCGCCGGGCAAAGCGGCAACGCCTCGACACCCGCAAGCGCAGGTGCCGCTGGTCCCGTACTACGGTTCGCCCGGCCTCCTCCCCGAGGCGATCGTACCTAGGAAAGACGCGTGTGTCTGTCACGGGATCGTCACGAATCTGTGACTTCGCTCGGGACGCTCTTGCGGTCCGCAAACCCGCCGCAAGCTAGGGTTTCCCGCCCATGAAGGTCGGCGTCGTCAAGGAGATCAAGTCGGACGAGTACCGGATCGCGCTCACGCCGGCCGGCGCGCGCGAGCTCGTCCAGCGCGGGCACGACGTGCTCGTCGAGGCGGGCGCGGGCGACGGGAGCTCGTTCCCCGACGACGCTTACGAGAACGTGGGGGCCAGAATCGGCGATGCGGCCTCGATCTGGGAGGAGGCCGAGCTCCTGCTGAAGGTCAAGGAGCCGCTCCCGTCCGAGTACCCGCTTCTGCGCGAGGGGCTCGTGCTGTTCACGTACCTCCACCTCGCGGCCAGCGAAGAGCTGACCCGGGCGCTGGTCGAGAGCGGCGCCGCGTGCGTCGCCTACGAGACCGTCGAGACCGACAACCAGGCACTGCCGCTGCTCGCGCCGATGAGCGAGATCGCCGGCCGTCTCGCTGCCCAGGCCGGCGCGTACTTCCTCGAGAAGCCCCTCGGCGGGCGTGGGCTGCTCTTGGGGGGCGTCCCCGGTGTCGCTCCTGGCCGCGCGCTTGTGATCGGCGGCGGGATCGTCGGCTACAACGCCGCGGTGATTGCGCTGGGGCTGGGCGCGAACGTGACCATTCTCGAGCGCTCGATCGACCGGATGCGCCACCTGGACGAGATCCTCTCGGGCCGGGTCAGCCTGGTCATGTCCTCGACGCTCCAGATCGAGGAGTCGATCGTCGAGGCCGACGTCGTGATCGGCGCGGTGCTGATCCCCGGCGCCGTCGCGCCGAAGCTGATCACTCGTCAGATGGTCGCGGCGATGAAGGACGGCGCCGTCCTCTGCGACGTGGCTATCGATCAGGGCGGCTGCGCCGAGACCTCGCACCCGACCACGCACAGCGAGCCGGTGTACGTGGTGGACGGCGTCACGCACTACTGCGTCGCGAACATGCCCGGCGCCGTTCCGATCACCTCGACGAAGGCACTGACCAACGTGACGCTCCCCTATCTGGAAGCGATCGCCGACTACGGCCTGGCAGCGGCGGTCGCGCGCGACCCCGCGTTGGCCCGGGGGGTGAACATCCTCGACGGAAAGATCACGTACGAGGCCGTCGCGGAGGCGCACGGCCTCGATTTCCACCCGCTCGAGGACGTCCTACCGCTGTCGCCGGTCTGAGGGGCTACTGCTGCTGCTGTTGCTGCTGCTGCGGCTTTCCGCCGGGGCTCAGCCTGACGACGATCCAGGTCGTGACGGCCGCCAGCGCGATGACGCACGCGGCGAAGACGACCAGACCCAGCAGTCCGAGGACGGTATCCACTGCAGACCTAGAATAGCCGCATGCCGCGGGCCTGCGTGATCGTGCTGGATGCCGTCGGCGCCGGTGAGGCGCCGGACGCCGCCGAGTACGGCGACGAGGGCTCCGACACGCTCGGCAACGTCGCGAAGGCGGTCGGCGGGCTCGACCTGCCGAATCTCGAGGCGCTCGGACTTGGCAATATCGAGCCGCTCGAAGGTTGCCCGCCCCAGCCGGGAGCCCCCGCCGTCGCCGGGCGTCTGCTCGAGCTCTCGAAGGGCAAGGACACGACGGCAGGGCACTGGGAGATGATGGGCATCGTCACCGAGACGCCGTTCCCGACCTATCCACAAGGGTTCCCGCACGACGTCATCGACCCGTTCATGCACCGGACGGGCCGAGGGGTGCTCGGCAACAAAGCGGCCTCGGGGACGGAGATCATCCAGGAGCTCGGCGAGGAGCATCAGCGCACCGGCAAGTGGATCGTCTACACCTCTGCCGACTCCGTCTTCCAGGTCGCCGCCCACGAGGAGACGATCCCGCTCGAGGAGCTGTACGAGGGCTGCAGGATCGCCCGCGAGCTCCTCACGGGAAAGCACGCTGTCGGGCGTGTCATCGCGCGGCCGTTCGTCGGCGAGCCCGGGAACTACGAGCGAACTGCCAACCGGCACGACTTTTCGCTCGAGCCGAAGCGGCCGAACTACCTCACGCTCGTCCGCGAGGCGGGCGAGAACGTCTACGGCGTGGGCAAGATCGGCGACATCTTCGCCGGCTGCGATATCGACGAGTCGCACCCGACGCAATCGAACATCGACGGGATCGTGCAGACCGAGAAGCTGCTCCGCGAGATCGACCAGGGCCTGGTCTTCGTGAACCTCGTCGAGACCGACCAGCTCTGGGGCCACCGCAACGACCCCCTGAACTTCCACCGTTGCTTGCAGGACTTCGACCGGCGCTTGCCCGACCTGCTGGACGCGCTGCGCGAGCAGGATCTGCTGATCCTCACCTCCGACCACGGGTGCGACCCGACGACGCCTTCGACCGACCACTCGCGCGAGTACGCAATGCTGCTCGCCTATGTGCAGGGGCGCAACGCCGCCGGCCGGATCCACGAGGGCGGGGTGTTCTCGGACGTCGGCGCGACGGTTAACCTGTGGCTCGGCGGCAAGGCGCCGCGGCGCGGCGTTCCCGGCGAGCCGATCCTCGAGCGGTAGTCGTGGCAATTGCCCGCTACCTGGTCGAGGACCTCGACCAGGCCGTCAGCTTCTACGTCGAGCGCCTCGGCTTTCGCGAGGGGCGGTCATTCGGTCCCGTGACGCTCGTTCATCGCGGTGACCTCGAGCTCTGGTTGAGCGCGCCGGGAAGCTCTGGGCGCGAGCAGGAGGGCGCCACACCCGGCGGCTGGAACCGGATCGTGCTCGTGGTTTCCGAGCTGGACGAGGCCGCAGCCGGGTTGACGCAGCGCGGAGAGCGCGTGGACGGCCCGGCGGGGAGCTGGCGCCTTGTCCAGGATCCATGGGGGAACCCGATCGAGCTCTTCCAGCCGAAGTGATCCGCCCCGTCGAGCTGATCCAGCGCAAGCGTGACGGCGGCGAGCTGAGCCGGCAGGAGCTCGACGAGCTGATGCTCGGCTACGCGCGTGACGAGATCCCGGACTACCAGCTGGCGGCGTTCTGCATGGCGGTCTTCTTCCGGGGCATGACGAGCGCGGAGACGCACGCGTTCTGCGAGGCGCTGATCAAGACCGGGACGACGCTCGATCTCGCGTCGGCGCTCGGGCGGAAGGTGGTCGACAAGCATTCGACCGGCGGCGTCGGCGACAAAACCTCGATCGCAGTCGGGCCGATCGTCGCCGCCTGCGGCGTCCCGTTCGCAAAGCTGAGCGGACGCGGACTGGGCCACACGGGTGGGACGCTCGACAAGCTGGAGTCGATCCCGGGCTTCCGGGTCGAGCTGTCGACAGACGAGTTCATCGCGCAGGTGCGCGAGGCCGGAATGGCGATCATCAGTGCGAGCGCCGACTTCGTTCCCGCCGACAAGCGCCTGTACGCCCTTCGCGACGTGACCGCGACGGTCGACAGCTATCCGCTGATCGCGGCGAGCATCATGTCCAAGAAGATCGCGGGAGGAGCCGACGCGATCGTGCTCGACGTCAAAGTCGGGGACGGCGCCTTCATGAGGTCGCTCGAGGATGCGCGGACGCTCGCGGAGGTGATGATCGACCTCGGCCGTCGTTCGGGACGCGAGGTCGTGTGCCTGCTCACGGACATGGACCAGCCGCTCGGAAGCGCGGTCGGGAACACGCTCGAGATTCGCGAGGCCGTCGCGACGCTGCGCGGCGAGGGCCCACCCGACTTCGCCGAGCTCGTCCTGGCCGCCGCGGCGCAGCTTCTTGCGGTTTCGGATCTCGGGATCGATGAGGCGGAGGCTCGAACGCGGGTGGAGCAAGCTCTCAGCGACGGAGGTGCCTTCGGCGCGTACCACCGTTGGATCCGTGCGCAGGGTGGCGACCCCGATGAGGGCGTGCTCCCGTCAGCGCCCGTCATCCAGGCGCTGGCGGCGCCCCGCGACGGCTTCGTGGCGGCGCTCAAGGCGTTTCGCGTCGGCGAGGCGGCACTACATCTGGGCGCAGGACGCCAGACGAAGGACGACCGCATCGACCACGCCGTGGGCATCGTCTGTCTCCGCAAGCGTGGAGACGAAGTCGGCGCCGGCGAACCGCTGGCGGAGATCCACGCCCGCACGGACGAGGCCGCAACGCAGGCTGCGCAGGAGCTGTTGGCGGCCTATGAGTTCGCAGACGTGCCCCCGCCCGTGCGACCGGTGGTGCTCGACGTGCTCGCCTGAGCCCCGCCTCGGCGGACGCTTCCCACAAGCCGGACCGGGACTAGGCTTGCTCCATGCCTGAGCTACCCGAGGTCGAGACCGTCAGGCGGCGGCTGGAGCCGGAGCTCGTGGGGCGCCGTCTCGAGCGGGTCGACATCCACGACCCACGCCTCACCCGACCCTTCGACCCCGCCGGTGTGGCCGCCGAGCTCGAGGGAGAGCGGATCGCGGCACTCGACCGCCGCGGCAAGTATTTGGTTTTTCATTTCGAAAGCGGTCGTGTTCTCCTGGTTCACCTCCGGATGACGGGCCAGCTTCTCCATGGGAACGGCGACGCGCTCTCGGCCGAGGATGCTCATCGCCGTGCCGTTGTCAGGTTAGACGACGGATCGGACGTCATCTACCGCGACGTCCGGCGCTTCGGCACATGGCTCCTGGTCGAGCCGGGCGAGCTCGGCCCGTACTTCGAGGGCCGCGTCGGGCAAGAGCCGCTCGCGCGCGGGTTCACCCAGAAGCGCTTCGGCGAGGCGCTCGCAGGGCGTCAGGCGCCGGTGAAGGCCGTGCTGCTCGACCAGCGCCGCCTGGCCGGAGTCGGGAACATCTACGCGGACGAGGCGCTCTGGCGCGCGGGGATCCATCCACGCAGGCCGGCGGGTGAACTCTCGGGTGCCGAGATCGCCACCCTGCACCGCGGCGTCCGTGCGGCGCTCAGGGCCGGTATCGCCCGGCAGGGCGCGACGCTCAACGACTACCGGCAGCCGGACGGCGCGTCGGGCCGGATGCAAGACGAGTTCAGGGTCTACGGCCGGGGCGACGAGCCGTGCGACCGCTGCGGAGCTCCGATCGAGAAGACCCGGGTCGCCGGACGCGGCACCTGGTACTGCCCGTCCTGCCAGCGTTGAGGCGTTCGCTCGTCGCCGCCCTTGCGGAACGGGGGCGTACGTGTTTGAAGCCGTGAAGCCGCCGTCTCGGGAGACGACGGCCTCGACCGACCTGAGCCGGGTCTAGACTGGACGCGGTGCCCGGGCGCTCCTACAAGACCGAGGCGGTCGTGCTGCGCTCGTTCCGCCTCGGCGAGGCAGACCGGGTGCTGCACCTCTACACACTCGAGCGAGGGCGCGTCGGCGCGGTCGCGAAAGGGGTGCGCAAGACGAAGTCGCGCTTCGGGGCGCGCCTCGAGCCGTTGAGCCACGTCGAGCTCCTGCTCCACGAGGGGGCCGGCGAGCTGCAGACCGTTACCGGTGTCGAGCTGATCCGCTCGCACCGGGAGGCGCGCGAGGAGCCGTATCGCCTCGGCGTCGGGCTCGTCGGAGCCGAGGCGATGCTGCGCCTCTTCCCCGAGCAGGAGGCGAACGAGCGCGCGTTCCGGGCGCTGGTGCGCTTTCTCGATGTCCTGGACGAGCTCGATCCGCGCGGGCCCGACGAGCGGATCGTCGACCCGCTCGTGCTCTCGTTCCAGCTGAAGCTCCTCTGGCTGTCGGGCTACCTGCCGCACCTGACGAGCTGCGCCGAGTGCGGAGCGGACTCCGGCCTCGCTGGCTACTCGCCGAGGGCAGGCGGGGCGGTCTGCGCCGCGTGCGCGGCCGGCGGCGCGCTGCCGCTCTCCCGTGACGGGCTGCTGGGGATCGAGGGCCTGCTCCAGCGGCCGCTGGCCGAGGCAGGGGGCGCCGGTCTGACCGAGCGCGCGGCACGCGAGGCACTCGGGGTGATCACGGCGTCGTACGAGTTCCACGGCGGCTTCCGCCTTCGGACGCTCGCATTGTCGGCCTGATCCGGCTTGTCATCGCGGCAAGGGCGAAATGGCATCGCGGCGATTCACGACTACAGGCGGCCTTTGCCCGCCCCGGCCCTAACCGGCGCGGGGCATAGTCTTTCGCCCGCGTGAACTACCAGGAGATGATCCGGGCCCTCGAGGGCTACTGGGCCGACCAGGGCTGCATCCTGATGCAGCCATACCACACCGAGCTGGCCGCGGGGACGATGAATCCGGCCACCTTCCTGCGCTGCCTCGGCCCGAGGCCCTGGAGGACGGCGTACGTCGAGCCGGTGATCAGGCCGCAGGACGGTCGCTACGGCGAGAACCCGTATCGCTTCCAGCACTACTTCCAGTATCAGGTCATCCTCAAACCGGCGCCCGAGGACGTGCTCGATCGCTACTTCGCCTCGCTCGAGGTGCTCGGGATCGATCTGCGCCGGCACGACGTGCGGCTGGTCGAGGACGACTGGGAGCAGCCGACGCTCGGCGCCTGGGGTCTCGGCTGGGAGGTCTGGTGCGACGGCATGGAGATCACGCAGTGGACGTACTTCCAGCAGCTCGGCGGCGTCGACGTCGAGCTCGTTCCGGCCGAGATGACGTACGGCCTCGAGCGGCTGGCCATGTTCCTGCAGGGCAAGCGCAGCGCGTTCGACCTCGAGTGGGCGCCCGGCGTGACCTGGGGCGACGTCTACCGCGAGAGCGAGCGGGAGTGGTCGACCTACAACTTCGAGCTGGCGCCCGTCGACGTCCTGACGGCGCGCTTCGGTCAGCACGAGGAGGAGTGCCGCCTCTTGCTCGAGCGGCGCCTGCCGCTCCCCGCGTACGACCAGGTGCTGAAGTGCTCGCACGCCTTCAACCTGCTGGATGCGCGCGGGGCGCTCTCCGTGACCGAACGCGCGGCGTACATCGGCCGGGTGCGCACGCTCGCGCGCCACGTGGCCCAGGTCTACCTCGAGTTGGAGACGGATGCCGACGCTGCTGGTTGAGATCGGCTGCGAGGAGCTTCCGGCCGGTGCCTGCCGGGAGGCGGCGGAGCAGCTCCCGGTGCTCGTCGAGCGCGAGCTGGGCGTCGGCCCCGAGGCGGTGTTCGTCGGCCCGCGGAGGCTGGCGGCGCTGCTGGACGTCGACGAGCGGACGCCGGACGAGTGGATAAAAGGGCCGCCGGAACACCTCGCCGAGCAGGCCGCCGCCGGATTCGCCAGGAAGCACGGGGTCTCGGTGAAGGAGCTCGTCTCGCGGGAGGGATTCCTCGGCCTGGAGCGCCCGGGCCGGCCGCTGCGGGAGGTCTTGCCCGACCGAATCGATGCGATCGTCCGTGGGCTCTCGTTCTCGAAGTCCATGCGCTGGGACGAGAGTGGCATCCGCTTAGCCCGGCCGGTCCGCTGGATGCTTGCGGAGCTCGACGGCGACCCGGTGGTCGGGGAGACGTCGTTCGGGCACCGCTTCACCAGCGGCCCGGTCGAGATTCCGCATGCCCGGCAGTACGCGGAGCGTCTGCGGGAGGCGGGCGTCGAGCCGGATGCGGAGGAGCGCCGCCGTCAGATCGTGGCCGGCCTCGACGCGATCGGCGACTGGAGTGACCCGGCCGGCGTGCTCGAGGAGGTCGTCTTCCTGGTCGAGAGCGTGACGGTGCTCGAGGGGAGCTTCGACGAGCGCTTCCTCGCGCTGCCCGAGCGCGTCGTCGTGACCGCGATGCAGTCGCATCAGCGCTATTTCCCGCTCGGCGGCAACCGCTTCGCCTTTGTTGCGAACGGGGGCGATGCCGAGACGGTTCGCGCCGGGAACGAGGTCGTGCTCGAGGGCCGGCTCGACGATGCGACCTTCACCTTCGAGCGCGACGTCCAGCTCGGAATCGACCGACTGGCGGAGCGGCTCGGCTCGATCACGTTCTTCGCCGGGGCCGGTTCGTTCGCCGACAAGGCAGACCGCCTGCGCGCGCTCGTCGAGAAGCTCGGCGGCGGGGACGCGAGCGTCGAGGCCGCGCGCCTGGCGAAGGCCGACCAGGCTTCCGAGCTCGTGCGTGAGTTCCCGGAGCTCGAGGGGCATATCGGGGCGGAGTACGCGCGGCTGGCGGGCTATCCCGAGGGTGTCTGCGCCGCGATCGACGAGCAGTACCTGCCCGACTCGGCGTCCGGGCCGCTGCCGCAGACGGAGGCGGGCAAGGTGCTCGCTGCGGCCGACAAGCTCGACACGCTGGCCGTCTCCTTTTCGCTCGGCCACAAGCCGACAGGGTCGAGGGACCCGTACGGGCTGAGACGGGCCGCGATCGGGCTGTGCCGGCTGGCACTCGACGGCGGACTGACGATCCCGCGCGAGCTGATGCCGGACGAGGTGCGGGAGTTCGTCGAGGAGCGCCTGGAGGGATTGATCGAGGTGCCGGTCGAGTACGTGCGCGCGGCCCGCGCCTCGGCGGCCCCGGATCTCGGCGCCGTTGCCAGCCTGGCGCTGACGCTCTACGAGGAGCGGGAGACGCCCGCGTTTGACGCGGTCTACACGGCCTACGACCGTGCCAACCGGCTCGCCGGCCGGGAAGCGGAGAGCGCGGCGGCGGAGCTCGACCGGTCGCTGCTGCGCGAAGGTGCCGAGGTAGCGCTTTCCGAAACGCTGGCTCAGGTGTCCGACTCGATCTCGGCCGACGGGGACGTTCGGGCCGCGCTCGAGACGGCGTCGGCGCTCGGGCCGGCCATGGAGCGGTTCTTCGAGGACGTGCTGGTGATGGACGAGGATCCGGCGGTGAGGGCGAACCGGCTGCGGCTGCTGCTCGACGTCCGGGACACGCTCGGGCGGCTCGGCGACCTGTCGCAGATCCCGCGCTGAGCGCGTGCCGGGCGCCCCTTAGATGTACACGCGCGCGTCCCCGCCCGGGTGGGGAAGAAGAATCCACCCGCCGCCCGGGTTGAGCGTACCCCGGAAACCGCGCCGTGTCTGTCGCGGGATCGTGGCGGAAGGGTGACCGTTCTTCCCCAGGGCCGCTCCCGGCCGTCCAGAGCGCACAGCATCCCGGCCAGGCCGCCGCGGTTACGCTCTTGCCCATGACCGGGCAACCCGTCGAGCTGCACGTCATCTCCGACTCCACCGGCGAGACGGCAGTGCGCCTCGTCCACGCGCTCGAGGCGCAGTTCCCCGATCAGGAGTTCGAGGAGATCCGCCACCCGCGCGTCGAGACCGTCGACGACCTGCAGCTCGCGCTCAACCGCGCCAAGGGCCGGCCGGCCGTGATCGTCTACACGCTCGTCCATCCGGAGCTCCGCGACGCGGCCCGCGCACTCTGCCGCCGCTACCGACTGCACTACTGCGACCTGCTCGGCCATCCGATCGAGGCCGTGGCGAGGGTCGCCGGCGTCGCCGCCCAGATGACCCCGGGTGCCCGCGCCCCACTTGACTCGACCTACTTCAAGCGGATCGCGGCGATCGAGTTCGCGGTCAAGTACGACGATGGGGTCGGCGCCGGCCTCCACGACGCCGACATCGTCCTCGTCGGCGTCTCGCGCACCTCCAAGACGCCGCTCTCGATGTACCTCGGATACCTCGGCTACAAGACCGCGAACGTGCCGGTCGTGAAGGGGATCGACCCGCCGTCAGCCCTCTTCGAGATCGACCCGACCAAGATCGTCGGCCTGACGATCGACGCGACCCGCCTCCAGGAGATCCGCCGCCAGCGCGTGGCCCGCCTCGGCGGGAACCAGCGTGGCTACGCCGAGCTGCTCGAGATCTATGCGGAGCTCGAGCAGGCCGAGGCGATTCACCGCCGGCTCGGCTGCCCGGTGATCGAGATCTCCGACCTGTCGATCGAGGAGACCGCCGCAAGGGTGATCCGCATGGTCGACCGCCGCCGGGCGGAGAACGGCGCGAAGGCCGAAGCGCCGGTCTCGTGACCCGTCGCAGCGCCGCTCGTCTGCGACGCCGGCCGAAAGGCGTTGACGGTGCGCATGCCCAACACCCTCTGTGGGATGCATAGGCAAGTCGTCCGGGCGAGAGAGACAGGCGTCAAGGGCAGGGTCCCGCTCTGGCGGTGGGCGCTCTGGTGGCTGATCCTCGCCTTCGCGCTGGTGCTCTTCTACGTGCTGCTCACGCCCGTCTGGATGGGCCTGCGCGCCCTCGCGTGGCTGGCCGACTTCCGCGCGCGCCGGAGACCCGGCTACCGCCCGCCGGTCACGCCGTCGTAGACCGACGCGAGCCACGGCTGCAGCTCGCGAAGGAAGCGCGGGTCGACCGCGTGCGAGAGCGGGGACTCGCGGTAGAGAACGTCGGCGCCGGCCTCCTCGAGCGCGGCTTTCGCGCGTCTGCTCCACTCGACCGAGATCACCGGGTCGTAGGTCCCGTGCCCGATCGCGACCCGCGGCAAGGGCTGCGACAGGTCGAGCTCGAACCCGGGCGCCGTCGGCATGAACCCGCTGAGGGCGATCAGCGCTGCCGGATGCGGACGGTCGCGCCCCAGCCCGAGCGCGTAGGTCATCGCAGTGCCCTGCGAGAAGCCGCCGAGGACGGTCCGCTCCGGCCCGATTCCGGTCTCGGTGGCGACCGAGTCGAGCCACGCGGAGACGGCCGCATAGGTCGCGAGGAACGTCTCCGGCTCCGGGAAGCCGACTTCCAGAAACGCGTACCAGTGGGACCCGCCGGGCGGTAGCGAAAGCGGCCCGCGCGGCGCGAGCCCGAGCAGGCGGCGCTCCGGGTCGAGCTCGTCCAGGAGCGGGAAGAGGTCGTTCTCGTCCACGCCTCGGCCGTGAAAGAGGACGAGCAGGCCTTCAGGCTCTCCCGCGGCCGCGCGCTCGCGGTAGGCGATGGTCACCCGGCGCGCAGTGCCCGCGGGTCCGGCAGCGGCGTCAGCACCTGCTCGAGCCGGCCGCGCAGGTTCTCATAGTTCGGCGGCAGCGAGAGGTGCTCGCCGAGGTGCTCGAGCGGCTCGTCGACGTCGAAGCCCGGGCCGATCGTCGCGATCTCGAACAGCACGCCGCTCGGCTCGCGGAAGTAGATCGAGCGAAAGTAGAAGCGGTCGATGACCGGGGTGGGGGAGCCGCCGGCCTCGAGAACCCGCTGCTCCCAGGCCTCGTGCTCCTCCAGCGTCGAGGCCCAGGCGACGTGGTGCACTGTGCCGGCGCCGGGAATGCCACGCTCGTCGGAGCGGCCGTAGGCGTAGAGCCCGCCGCGCCGCTCGCCGCGCGCCTCCCACACGTCGCCGCGAGGGTCGAACTCGAGCGCCTCGAGGAAGCCACGGCTCTGCTCCGGGTCACGCGCGTACGCGTGGACTGCGTTGAACCCCTGCAACGCGTGCTCCTTCGGGATCTCCGGGTGGTCGGCGGTCAGCGGCTCGTCGTCCGTCTCGTCCACGACGAGGCGGTGTCGCAGGCCCTCCGGGTCTGCGAACGAGAGGCCGCCTTCTCCATCGCGCTCGGCCGCGATGCCCTGGTCGCCGAGCCGGCTCTCCCAGAAGTCGATCGACTCGGGCGAGGCCACGCGCCACTCGACGGTGTGCACCATCCCCGCGCCGGCCCTGCCCGGCGCCGCGCCCGGGTACTCGAAGAAGGTGATGTCGCTCCCGGGCTTGCCTTCCTCGTCCGCGTAGAAGAGGTGGTAAACGGTCGGGTCGTCCTGGTTGACGCTCTTCTTGACGAGCCGCAGCCCGAGAACGCGCACGTAGAAATCGACGTTGCCGGGCGCATCTCCCGTGATCGCCGTGACATGGTGGATGCCTTCGAGCTTCACGCCGTGAGGCTACCGGACGCCCGCGGGGCTCCAGGAGGGGTCCAGCACCCCGGAGAACCGGCCGATCCGCTTCGGCGCACCACCTCCGGCGGGAACGGAGACCAGCCAGGGCAGATGCCCCTGGCTGCGGAGCTGGAACCCGCTCGCGAACGCGATCCGCGAGCCGTCCGGGGCCCAGGTCGGATGCTCGTCGTCGGCCTTGCTCGCCGTGAGCCGCGTGAGGCCGGTCCCGTCGGCGCCGACCACGTAGATCTCGCCGTTCGGCGGGCAGGTGTCGGCCTGGCAGGCGCTGCCGTTGTGGTCGGCGAAGGAGACGAACGCGATGCGGTGCCCGTCGGGCGACCACGACGGCGAGACTCCGCGGACCGGCAAGGCGCCCAGCGGCCGGACATGGGTGCCGTTGGCGTTGGCGAGATAGAGCGTCGCCTGGTCGATCGGGAGCGACTGATCGGCGAGGCGCGAGAAGGCGATCGTCTTGCCGTCCGGAGACCAGGCAGGTGTGACGTCGAGCCCGTCGGAGAGAAGCTCCGTGGCGTGGTGGCCTTGCCGGTCGATCGTGTACAGGGAGACCGCCTCGCCGGCCGCGCGGACGAAGGCGATGCGCAGGCCGTGCGGCGAGTAGGTCGGCATGGCGTCGAACGGCCCGTGCGTGAGGTCGCGGGAGAGCCCGCCACCCGCGGACACGGACGTCAGCCGGAAGCGGTCCTCGCCCCAGTAGGTCAGGTCGCGCTCGAAGACGATCCGGCGCCCGTTCGGCGACCACACCGGGCCCGAGTCGCCGCCCAGCTCCTGCCGGGTCGGCGGGGAGGTGAGGCGGCGCAGGCCGCTGCCGTTCGGGCGCACCGTGTAGATGCTGCTCAGGTCGCCGTGCTCGAGCCCGAACGCGATCCGGCTGCCGTGGACGGTGGCTCCGGCGCCGTTCGCGATGCCGAGGAGCAGCGCCGCCGCGGCCACCACGGAGAACCTGCTCAGTGCCACTGCCCGAGTGTAGTCGGGCGGTCCGTGGGAAGATTGCAGCGCAATGC
Organism: Gaiellaceae bacterium; assembly: GCA_035624425.1. Taxonomy (GTDB): domain Bacteria; phylum Actinomycetota; class Thermoleophilia; order Gaiellales; family Gaiellaceae; genus AC-32. Next base: position 7,967 of record DASPRN010000037.1, on the reverse strand, counting down.
CAACGAACGGGCGTTTCGTCTACGACTTCGACGAGCCGTCCGAGGGCGGGCGGGAGCTGCTCGGCGGCAAAGGCGTGGGCCTGGCCGAGATGACGCAGCTCGGGGTTCCCGTCCCGGCCGGGTTCACCGTCACCACCGACGCGTGCCGCGCGTACGTGCTGAACGGCAAGGAGCTTCCCGAAGGGCTCGAGCCGGAGATCGAGCGGCACTTGAGCGCGCTGGAGGAGAAGACCGGCAAGCGCTTCGGCGACGCGAGCGACCCGCTGCTCGTCTCGGTCCGCTCCGGCGCTGCGGTCTCGATGCCGGGGATGATGGACACGATCCTCAACCTCGGCCTGAACGACGAGTCGGTCGAGGGCCTGGCCCGCTCGACCGGCAACCCGCGCTTCGCCTTCGACTCCTACCGGCGCCTGATCCAGATGTACGGCGAGGTCGTCGACGGGGTCGACGGGCAGCGGTTCGAGCGGGCGCTGACCGAGCTCAAGAGCGAGCGTGGCGTCCAGCAGGACGTCGAGCTCTCGGCCGACGACCTCCGCGAGCTCGTCGGGACGTTCAAGGAGATCTACAGGGAGGAGGTCGGTCAGCCGTTCCCGGAGGACGCACGCCGGCAGCTCGGCCGGGCGGTCAAGGCCGTCTTCGACTCGTGGGACACGCCGCGCGCGCAGGTCTACCGCCGCGCGAACCGGATCCCGGACGACCTCGGCACCGCGGTCAACGTCGTGCAGATGGTCTTCGGCAACAAGGGCTCGACCTCCGGAACCGGGGTCGCGTTCACGCGCGACCCCTCCACCGGCGAGCAGGGGATCTACGGTGAGTTCCTGGCCGACGCCCAGGGCGAGGACGTGGTCGCGGGCATCCGCACCCCCGAGCCGCTCGAGGCGATGGAGGAGCGCATGCCCGAGCCGTTCGAGCAGCTGCTGGCGACGATGCAGCGCCTCGAGCAGCACTACCGCGACATGCAGGACATCGAGTTCACCGTCGAGGACGGGCGGCTCTACCTCCTCCAGACGCGCTCGGCGAAGCGGACGGCCACCGCGGCTCTCCGCGCGGCCGTCTCGATGGTGGAAGAGGGGCTGATCTCCCGCGAGCAGGCCGTCGCGCGGATCGATGCCGGCCAGCTCGATCAGCTGCTCCACCCGATGATCAACCCGAGGGCCGAGGTCGAGGTCGCAGCTCGCGGCCTGAACGCGTCGCCCGGCGCCGCCTCGGGCCCGGCGGTTCTCGACGCCGACACGGCCGAGCAGCGCGGCCAGGCCGGCGAGGACGTGATCCTGGTCCGCTGGGAGACGACCCCGGACGACATCCACGGCCTGCTGCAGGCGAGGGGCATCCTGACCGCGCACGGAGGCATGACCTCCCACGCGGCCGTGGTCGCGCGCGGGATGGGCAAGCCGTGCGTCGCCGGCTGCGAGGGCCTCACGATCGATCTCGAGGCCCGCACGTTCTCGCTCCACGGCCGGGAGCTCGCCGAGGGCGACGTGATCACGATCGACGGCGGCACCGGCCGGGTGATCATCGGGCCGGTCGAGCTCGTCGCACCGCAGATCAACGAGGACTTCGAGACGATCCTGGGCTGGGCCGACGAGCTGCGGCGGCTGAAGGTGCGCGCCAACGCCGACACCCCCGAGGACGCGGCCAAGGCGCGCGAGTTCGGCGCGCAGGGGATCGGCCTCTGCCGGACCGAGCACATGTTCATGGCCGAGGACCGGCTGCCGCGCGTCCGCGAGATGATCATGGCCGCCGGCGAGGAGGAGCGCCGCGCCGCGCTCGAGAAGCTGCTGCCGCTCCAGCAGGGCGACTTCGAGGGGATCTTCGAGGCGATGGCCGGCCTGCCGGTGACGATCCGCCTGCTCGACCCGCCGCTGCACGAGTTCCTGCCGCCGCTCGAGGAGGCGACCGACGAGCGGGTGCGCGAGCGCATCGTGGCGCTGCAGGAGTCGAACCCGATGCTCGGCACCCGCGGCTGCCGGCTCGGCCTGCTCTGGCCCGAGATCTACGAGATGCAGGTGCGCGCGATCATCCGCGCCGCGGTCGCCGTCGAGGAGCGCACGGGCGGGGCGCCGCTCGTCGAGATCATGCACCCGCTCGTCGGCCTCGCCGAGGAGCTCCACCGGCTGCGCGCGATCACCGTTGCGACCGCGCAGGAGGAGAGCGAGACGGCCGAGTACCTCGTCGGCACGATGATCGAGCTCCCACGTGCCTGCATCTGCGCGGACGAGATCGCCGAGTACGCGGACTTCTTCTCGTTCGGCACGAACGACCTGACGCAGACGACGCTCGGCTTCTCGCGCGACGACGCCGAGGGCAAGTTCCTGACTCGCTACCTCGAGGACGGCGTGCTCGAGCGCAACCCGTTCGAGACGATCGACCAGCGCGGCGTCGGTGAGCTGATGCGGATCGCGGTCGAGCGGGGCCGGGGCGCGAAGGAAGGCCTGAAGATGGGCATCTGCGGCGAGCACGGCGGCGAGCCCGACTCGATCGCGTTCTGCCACGGCCTCGGGCTCGACTACGTCAGCTGCTCGCCCTACCGCGTCCCGCTCGCGCGTCTCGCAGCCGCACAGGCCGCGCTGAAGGAAGCGGGCGTGACGGCTTCCGTCTCGGGCGGCTGACGAAGCGCTTAGACTCCCGCCCCTGCCCGACCGCTCACGCAAGGAGGAGGGATCGATGAGGAAGGTCTTCGCGTGTTGCCTCGTGCTCGCTGCCGTGGTGTTCGTCGTGGCCGGGTGCGGGTCGAAGAAGGAAAGCGAGAAAGGAGACACCGACCAGGCGCAAACCAAGGCGACGCAGGCCGCCTGCGACGGCTCGGCGCTGACGGCGACGACGAAGCTCCCGCCGAATTTTCCAACGGTCGCCAAGGCGACCTACACGAAGGAGAGCACCGAGGGGCCGACCGATGTCACCGAGGGCTTCTTCATGGGCTCGGTCGAGGACGCGCACAGCGCGTACAAGTCGGCGCTCGCCACAAACGGCTACCAGGTCACCCACGACGAGCTCGACGAGCACGACTCGGAGGTCAACTGGGAGGGCCACGGCCGAAGCGGGCAGGTCGCGATCCGAGAGCAGTGCGGGGAAGGCGACAAGGTCTACCTGCACATCTCGAACCGTCCGGCCTGACGGCCTAGGATGAGCGCGTGAAGGGGCTGCTGCCGCTCCTGCTCGCGCTCATCCTCGTTCCGCTCGCGGCCGGTGCGCCGAGCGGTAGCTACACGCTCGTCGACGGGCCGCAGGCCGGCGTGGACGTCCATGTCGCGGCCTCCGGCGTGGCCTCGATTCTCGACCGCACGAGCAGCCTGCAGTACGTCGCGGCCGACGACGACTGCGACCAGCCGCACCTGCACGGGACGATCGAGGGCAAGCCCGAGCCGCAGGGCGGCTGCGGCTGGGGACGCGTGCTGTCGCTGCAGAAGGCGACGCCGCTCATGCGCGCGGTCGCCAACGCGGTCACCGAGGAAGAGCGGGCGGTGAGCTCAATCGGACAGGGCGGCAAACCGCACTGGGAGCTCGCGCTCTACGGCCAGCTCGGCGTCGAGCATGCGCTCGAGGCGCTGGCCGCGGACGAGAAGGCGGGCCGGGTCGTCGAGGGAAACGCGAACAAGATCCGCAACCGCCTGAACGCCGCTCACGCCATCGACGAGAAGGTCAAGAAGCAGATGCAGCAGCACACGACCCCGACCGATGCGCAGCGAGCGAGCTGGATCAAGCAGCTCAAGAACGCGCTCTCGCTCAAGCGCGAGGCGCTCTCCATCGTGGAACACGTGGGCCTGAAGGTCGCCGACGACGCCTCGGCGCCGACCCCGTGCGCGCAGGCTCGCCTTGACTGCGTCGTCTCCGCCTTCTGGGACGTGAACGTGCCGAAGAGGGTCAAGAGCGCCCTCTGCGTCGCGCGCGACCGGGCCTCGGGCCACGTGACCGACCACCAGCACCCCCTCTTCGCAGGGGTCGCGCAGACCCAGCGCTGCGTGGTGACGAACCGTTACCGCACGGTGCACGGCGTCCGCAAGCGCGTGGTGCGGCTGACGATCACGCTAACCGGGACGCTCGCAGGCAAGGCGAAGCCGCTCCGCGTCGCGGTCTACTGGCCCGCCTGATCACCGGCACGAGGGATCGTCCGGTGCGCCGAGGGCGCCGATTTTCCTTTGGACAAGGCCCTAGCGGCTCGCGCCGATCCAAGAGCAGAGGTGCCGATCCCGTGTCGCCCGACCAAAAGAACCGCGTCAGGACCCTCGCCGCGCTGTTCGCGATGGCCGCTCTCGTCGCGGTTCGCGCGGGTCACGCAGCGCCGCACGGTGTGGCGCCGTGCACGATCACCGGCACGCCCGGCCCGGACATCCTCGTCGGCACGCCGGGCCGCAACGTGATCTGCGGGCTGGGCGGGGACGACGTGCTCGACGGCCAGGGCGGCAAGGACATCCTCCGCGGCGGTCCGGGCAACGACATTCTGAACGGCGGCAACGGCAACGACTCTCTCGCCGGCGGGACGGGGAACGACAAGCTCCAGGGCGACCGCGGCCGCGACACCGTCTACGGCGGGCCGGGCAACGACGTCATCTTCGCCTGGGACGGCTACGCGGACCGCATCGACGGCGGGCCCGGGAGCGACCACGCGTGGATCGACAAGAGCCTCGACCGCGTCAAGAACGTCGAGAAGTTCGGATGAAGACGGCCGCACCGGCTGAGCCGGTACGGCCTCTTTGGTCGGCGTCGCGAGCGAGCGCCTAGGCCGCGTAGAGCGCCACGGCGATGCTGAGCAGGCCGACGCCGAGGATGCCGGCGATCCCCCAGAGCCCGACCCGGCTGTAGGCCGCGTGGCCGCGGCCGAACTCGGAGAGGATCAGCGCGCAGAGGACACCGCCGATCAGGCCCCCGATGTGCCCGCCGACCGAGATGCCGGAGATGGTGAAGCTGAGAACCAGGTTGATCACGACCAGCGCGAGCGCCGAGCCGCCCAGCACGTAGCTGCGCTGCCGCTCCATGACCACCGCCACGCCGAGGATCCCGAACAGCGCGCCCGAAGCTCCGACGGTGGGCGCATTCGGGGTGAAGGCGAGAGCGCCCGCCGAGCCGGCCAGCCCCGAGATCAGGTAGACGAGCAGGAAGCGTCCCCGGCCGATCGCGGTCTCGACCGCCGAGCCGATGTACCAGAGGAAGTACATGTTGAAGGCGATGTGCAGCAGGTTCGCGTGCAGGAAGGCGCTCGTGATCAGGCGCCACCAGTCGCCGTTCGCGACCGCCGGCCCGAAGAGGACCCACCGGTAGAACAGCGAGCCGCCGGGCGAGTTGATCCCGGAGCCCTGGGCCGCCGTGATCACGTAGATCACGATGTTGATCGCAATCAGGCTCTTGGTCACGAGCGCGCCGGTGCCCTCGAAGGCGGTCCGGCGAACGCCGGAGGTGACCCGCCGCGCTCCCTGCGCCTTGCCCGAGTGCTCGGGGCAGCGCTGGCCGACAGGCGCGGGCGTCATGCACTCGGAGCAGATCGGACGGCCGCATTCGGAGCAGGAGACGTAGGTCTCGCGCTTCGGGTGGCGGTAGCAGTGCATCGGCTGGGCCATGGGCCGTTAGCGTAGTGCCGAGGTGCGCTGTCACGTCGCTTTCACGCCTGCCGAGGCCGTTCCCGCACCGCTCGGGATCGTCGTCGACGTCATGCGAGCGAGTTCGACGATCGTCCAGGCGCTGGCTTCCGGCTACGAACGCGTCCTCTGCTGCGCCGAGATCGAGGACGCGCGGGCGCTGAAGGCAGAGCTCGGGAATGCGGCGATCACCGGGGGCGAGCGGGAGGCGCAGCGGATCGAGGGCTTTGACGCGGGCGCCTCGCCGCGGGAGTTCCGAGAGCCGCAGGCGGAGACTCTGATCCTCTCGACCACGAACGGCACGCGCACGATCGTCGCGGCGGCGGAGGCGTGCGGGGAGGTCGTGCTCGGGTCGCTGCTCAACCTCGACGCGGTGGCTCGGCTTGCGCGAGAGCGTGGGGAGGACACGGTGCTCCTCTGCGCCGGCTACAAGGACGCGTTCGCGATCGACGACGCCTACTGCGCCGGGCGGATCGTGGCACTGCTCGAGGCAGGGCGGACGGACGCCGCCATCGCCGCCGCCCTGATCGCGGATCGCTTTCCCGACCCCGTCGAGGGCATCAACGCCCGCACCTACGGCCCGCCCGGCCTCGAGGAGGACATCGCCTGGGTCGCGCAGGTCGACCTGCTCGACGCCGTGCCCCGCTTCGCGCGCATGGTGGGCGCGGCCGCCGAGATCACGCTCTAGTCGTGCGGGCTCTCGTAGTGGTCGCCTCGCTGCTGGTGGCGGTCGCGACGACCTACGACGTGACCGGCGACGGCACGGCCGACTTCACGGGCCGCATCGTCTACCGGTCGATTGACGCACCCGGATCCTCGGCTGCGGGGAACGGCTGCCCAGTTGCCCGGAGGGTTTCGACACCCCACTCTGCGCTCTCGGCCGAAGGGCTGTCCCACGCCGACACGATGGCCTCTGCCCAGGTTGCCCAGCGGGCGGTCGCCGTCTGGTGCTCGCCGACGAGGCGCGCAACGAGGGCGCTGAGCGCGAACCGTTCGGGATACTCGCCCGCGTGCTCGTCGTAGCGCTCTGCGAACTGCTGGAAGTGCTCGAGACCGGCTACGGCGTCATCGCGGAGCGCTCTGATCGACTTCAGGAGGTCGGCCTTCGTCCCGTTCTCGGCAAAGAAGACTTTCAGCAGAGCCTCCGATTCGTAGCGCTGCGCGGTGCTCGGCTGCGCCAACCACTCGGCAAGCGCTGCGCGTCCGGCCGGCGTGATGGCGTAGATCGTCCGCCGCCGGCCACCGTTCCACTCCTCCTGGGCAGTCGCGAGGCCCGCCACGACGAGACGCTTTGCCTCCGCGTACAGGTTGCTCTCTGCTCTCGGCCAGATGTAATGGAGCGAGATGCGCGCCTGTCGCGTGAGCTCGTAGGTCGGATGTTCCCGCAGAGCGAGGACGGAGAGCACGGCAAACGACGTCGTCGTGAGCGGTCGCGCTTGACTTTTACTCTCGTCAGGAGTATTCATGCTCCTGTTAGGAGTATAGGTGGGAGGAGGCGGCGGTGGTGGACCGATCCGAGCCGGTACTCAGGGTCGCGACAAGCGCCGATGCGAACAGGATCGAAGCCCTGATGAAGGAGTCAGCGGCGGCGATCTTCCCGCGCTACTACGACGAGCTTCAGGCGGCGAGCGCCGTGCGGTATGTCGCGGAGGTCGATCCGGTGCTCCTTGCGGACGGCACGTACTTCATCCTCGAGGCGGACGGCGAGGCCGTGGCGTGCGGCGGCTGGAGCCGGCGCAACCTCCTCTACACCGGAAGCGGGGTCACCGAAGACGACAGCCGCTTGCTCGATCCGGCGACGGAGCCTGCCAAAGTGCGCGCGATGTTCGTACGCGACGACTGGACTCGCCGGGGCCTGGGACGCCGCATCATCGAGGCCTGCGAGGACGCGGCTCGCCGGGAGGGCTTCCGCGAGCTCGAGCTCGGAGCGACGCTGCCCGGTGTCCCGCTGTACCTCGCGTGCGACTTCGAGCCGGTGAAGGAGTTCGACGTCGCCTTGTCGGACGGTGTGAAGCTCGGCTGCGTCTCGATGCGCAAAGCGATCGACTCGTGAGTCGAGCTCGGGCGAGAGCGGCCAGCGTCGACCTTGACAGGAGAACATGTGTTCGTGTAGAACATGTGTTCGATGATCGCGTGCATCGTCATCCCCGGGTTCGAGTTGCGGGTCGCGCTTCAGAGGCGGACGCGGCTTCGGCTCGAGCCTGCCGCGCTCGCCCCTGAGCCCGGCGCCGAGGCGCTGCTCGGGGCGGTGACGGCGGCTGCACAGGCGGCCGGGGTGGAGCCGGGGATGCGGCTGGGGGAGGCGCTCGCGACCTGCCCGTCGCTGCAACTCGTCGATCCCGATCCCGCAGCGGCCGAGGAGGCGTGGGAGGGGATCGTCAGGAGGCTCGAGGACGC
>DASPRN010000035.1:0-25823 GCA_035624425.1 Gaiellaceae bacterium | reverse complement strand
GAGATCCGCGCGTTGATCGAGGAGCGCTGGCCGCTCGAGCCGGTCCCCGCCAAGCCGTCGTCCACGGCCCAGCGCTTCCGCTTCGCCGACGGCGCCGGCGAGATCGGCTTCGTCAACCCGGTCTCCGAGCCGTTCTGCTCGAGCTGCGACCGCATTCGCCTGACCGCCGACGGCCAGCTGCGCACGTGCCTCTTCTCGCGCCGCGAGTGGGACTTGAAGACGCCGCTGCGCGACGGCGCCTCCGACGGCGAGCTCGAGCGCCTGATCCGCTTCGCCGTGCGCCACAAGGAGCTCAAGCACAGGATCAACGAGCCTGGGTTCGTCCGTGCGAGCCGCTCGATGTCACAGATCGGCGGCTGACGGGAAGGGAAGAAGCCCTCTGACGGGGGCGTTAGAATCGTCAGGTTCCTTTGAGCACTCTCGTCGCAGCCGGCCGCCGTTACCTGCCCCGAGGGTGGGCCGACCTCGGGCGCCAGTTCCTGATCTGGTTCGGGTTCCTGGCCGCGTATCAGCTCGTACGCGGGCTCGCAGACCGCAATCCGCCGCGGGCCTTCCAGAACGGCTTGCACGTGATCGGGATCGAGCGGCACACGCACGCGCTGATCGAGTTGACGCTGCAGCGGGCCGTCGACGGCTCGCAGTTCCTCGCCGACCTCGCCGCCTGGACCTACTGGAACTCGGAGTTCACCGTCGTCGGCCTGGCCCTGCTCTGGGTCTACCTGCGGCGCCACGAAGCGTTCGTCCGCTTCCGCAACACGATCCTGCTCGCGAACGTGATCGGCCTTGTCGGCTACGTGCTGCTGCCGACCGCACCGCCGCGCATGTTCCCCGACCTCGGCTTCGCGGACACCCTCGGCGACTTCGGCGGGCTCAACCACGGCAGCGGCCTCGTCCAGCTCGCGGCGAACCCGTACGCGGCGATGCCGAGCCTGCACGCCGCCGACGCGCTGATCGTCGGGCTCGTGCTCTTCTCGGTCTGCCGGAACCGCATCGTCAAAGCCTTCTGGCTCATCTGGCCCGCCTGGGTCTGGTTCAGCGTGATGGGCACCGGCAACCACTTCGCCCTCGACGTCCTGGCCGGGATCCTCGTCGCGGCGATCGCGATCGCGGTCGTCTATGGGATCCCTCCGCTTCGCGCCCGCCGCCGGGCGGCGCAGGCGTCGGCGACCGCGTAACGGCTCGATGAGCCGGGCCGACGCCGGACTCGCCGCGGTCAAACGGGGCTACACGGACGGCACACGCCGGCTGGCCACGCGCTGGGTCACGGGCCTCGCGCGCACGCGCGTGACCCCGAACGCGCTCACCGTCGGCGGGATCAGCCTCTGCATCGCCGCCTCGGTGATCGTCTACTTCGCCTACCACCGGCCCTGGCTCCTGTACTGGGCGGCCGCGATCGTGTTCGTCGTCGGCTCGATCCTCGACATCCTCGACGGGGCGCTCGCGCGGCACGGCGGCAAGGCGACGCCGTTCGGCGCGTTCCTCGACTCGATCTCCGACCGGGTGAGCGAGGGCTTCGTGCTGACGGCGATCGCGCTGGTCTTCGCGCGCGAGGGCAACGATGTCGCGATCGCGTTCACGATCGCGGCGATGGGTGGGTCGTTCCTCGTCTCCTACGCGCGGGCCAAGGCGGAGCTGATCGGGCTCAAGGGCGACGTCGGCCTCGGCAGCCGCGCCGAGCGGGTGGTCGTGATCACCGCCGCGCTCGCCCTCGCTCCCTGGGGCGGCCTGCAGTGGGTGATCTACTTCCTGGCCGCGACCGCCTGGCTGACGGTGCTTCAGCGCGTCTTGAGCGTTCGGGCCCAGTTGCGTCAGCGGTCGTAACCGTCAAGCGACAGCAGCTGGCCCAGGCGAAGTCTTGGGTCCGGCGATCGACTCTCGCGTGACGAAATCGACGTAGAGCGGCGTACAGCAGTTAGATGACCTTCGCGCGTCTCGTCGCAGTGGCTTTCTTCATCGCGGCTGCTGCAGCCGTCGCGGGAGTGGGTTGTACGTCCGGGAAAGGAAGCCCGCCGACGACGAACTCGTCGACCTCTTGGATCTCGGCTTGGGCAGCTCGTCGGGCACGTCCCGAGTTCCGAATCTTTCCGCTCAAGCCTGGGACGATTTCCTGCCGGATCCCACGCGGCGGCCCGGCCTCGTCGAAGATGTGGATCGCTGGACGCTGCTCAACGTCGTTGGCTGGAACGCCCGGGCATGGCGGTCATTCAATCGTGACCTTCACAGAACGGTGGGGCAGCGCGGATGCCCACCACGCTTGGCGGGTGAGAGTTACCGCAACCAGCAAGCTGGTTTCGATCCATGAAACCGGCCAGCCTGCGCCGCAGAGCTGGCGCTAGGCCGTAGGACAAAAACGAGAGCGACTCGACGTCCTGGCCGTAGTCATCCGGTGCGCTCGAGTGACATTCCCGCACGCTCGCCCAGCCGACTCGTCTGACGCTAGTTGCACCGCCGCAGGCTCGAGAGCGGCACGCTGACGCTTCGGCTCGGGCCGGCCGTTCCAGCCGATGGGTCGTACGTCTTCGGGTCGAACGGCCAGCGCAGGAAGAAGAGCCTTTTCACGCTTGGCTTGAAGAATGCGCCCGTGTCTTGTCTGTTCGCGGGCTTTGGAACCTCCAAGCAATTGCCGCCCCTGGTCGCGATGATGCCCACCCTGCCTGCTGAATCCCGATTCGGACGGAACTGGCCGCCGGCCTGGGACCAGGCGAGCCAGCGCCCGTCGGCGGAAATGTCGAAGCCGTCGGACGCCCCGATCGTGACCACGCTGCGTGTCCGGACGTCGATTGTCTGGAGCTCCAAGGTGCCATCTTCGAAGATGATCCGGTTCGGCAAGGGCCAAGCGAAAGCGTTGGTGATCGAGCCGTAGCCCGGCGAGCGGTAGATCGTTCGGCTGCGCTCGCTGCCTGCGGGGCCGACGTCGATGTAGCTGGCGTTCCCCGCGTTCCTGACGAATGCGACCTGCTTGCCGTCAGGAGAAGCTGCCCGCGCTTCGAGTATCCCCGGCTTTTCCGACTGTGCATGTACCTGCGTGTGGTGGGCGGAGCAGCCGGTGACAACGAGAACCGGGACGGCAGCGAGCATCGCGATCCCAACCTGGTTCATGCTGGCCGACTCTAGGGCCGCGGCGTCGAGCTGTCCACGGTCGGGTGACATTCCGGGACACTGGCCCACACAGGGCAACTCACCCATCACTAGCGTGACGCTATGGTCGAGGCCACGATTGCCGGAGAAGGCCGACCGTGTGACGCTAGCATCGTCCCATGGGCGCCTCGCGTGAGCCGGTGCCGTTCGAGGTGTACGAGGCGGGCGTGTACCTGCACGGCACGAAGGCGGACCTCGCGGTCGGCGAGCTGCTGGTCTCGGGACGCGAATCGAACTTTGAGGCCGGCCGACTGATGAACTACGTCTACTTCACCGCAACTCTCGACGCGGCGGTCTGGGGCGCCGAGCTCGCGAGCGGCGAGGGCCTCGGGCGCATCTACATCGTCGAGCCGACCGGGGAGTTCGAGGACGATCCGAACTTGACCGACAAGAAGTTCCCCGGGAATCCAACGCTGTCCTTCCGAAGCCGTGAGCCTTTGCGCGTCGTCGGCGAGCTTGTCGACTGGGTCGGTCACTCGCCCGAGAAGCTCGACGCCATGCGAGCCTCACTCGATGCATTGCAGCGAAACGAGGCGGCGCGGATCGAGGACTAGGTCCCGCGCCAATGGCGCAGTCAAAGTCCGTTTGGAGTGCTAAGCTGATAGCACTTCTGTGCTAGCACCTACGCGCAAGAACGTCCTCGTCCGGATGCCGGACGCGCTCAAGCGGCTTCTCTCCGAGGAGGTCCGCCGTTCGGGCAGCAGCCTCAACGACGTGGCGGTCGGGATCCTCGCCTCCCGCTTCGCCGTCCCGTTCGACCCGAGCGGCAGGCCGGGCCGCTCGCCCGGCCGAAGCGGCGCCGTGCTCCTCCGGATGCCGGCGGAGCTGAAGGAGACGCTCGCCGCGCGCGCGGCACAGCGAAAACGCAACGTCAACGACCTGATCGTCGAGACGCTCTCGGAGCGGCTCGGGGGAAAGGAACCCATGGCTTCAAGCAACGGAAAGAACGGCAACGTGCGGCGCTCGGAGGACAAGGTCCGCGTCGCGATCATCGGCGTCGGCAACTGCGCGAGCTCGCTCGTTCAGGGCGTCGAGTACTACAAGGACGCCGAGCCCGGCACCTTCGTCCCGGGCCTGATGCACGTCGACCTCGGCGGCTACCACGTCCACGACGTCGAGTTCACCGCCGCCTTCGACGTGACCACGGACAAGGTCGGCAAGGACCTCGCCGACGCGATCTGGGCCCACCCGAACAACACGATCAAGTTCTCGGACGTGCCCAAGACCGGCGTCACCGTCCACCGCGGGATGACCCACGACGGCCTCGGCAAGTACCTCTCCGAGATCGTGACCAAGGCGCCGGGCGAGACCGACGACGTGGTCGGGATCCTCAAGGAGACCGGCACCGACGTCGTCGTCAACTACCTGCCGGTCGGCTCGGAGGAGGCGACCAAGTGGTACACGGAGCAGATCCTCGCCGCCGGCTGCGCGATGGTGAACTGCATCCCGCAGTTCATCGCCCGCGAGAGCTACTGGCAGCGGCGCTTCGAGGAGAAGGGCCTGCCCGTCATCGGCGACGACATCAAGTCGCAGGTCGGCGCCACGATCACGCACCGCGTCCTGACGAGCATCTTCCGCGACCGCGGCGTCAGGGTCGACCGCACCTTCCAGCTCAACTTCGGCGGCAATTCCGACTTCCTGAACATGCTGGAGCGGGAGCGGCTCGAGTCGAAGAAGATCTCGAAGACGTACTCGATCAAGTCGATGCTGCCCTACGAGCTGGAGGACAAGAACATCCACGTCGGCCCGTCCGACCACGTCCCGTGGCTCGAGGACCGCAAGTGGGCCTACATCCGGCTCGAGGGCACGGCCTTCGGCGACGTGCCGCTGAACGCGGAGCTGAAGATCGAGGTCTGGGACTCGCCCAACTCGGCCGGCGTCGTGATCGATGCCGTCCGGATGGCCAAGCTCGCGCTCAACCAGGGCATCTCGGGCACCCTCGGCGGGCCGAGCGCCTACCTGATGAAGTCGCCGCCCAAGCAGTACTCGGACGACAAGGCGCGCGACCTGGCCGAGGACTTCATCCGCAAGCACGCCCGCAAGCGCGTCAAGGAGACGGCGAAGGCCTAGCGCTTACGGCCGCCGCTCAGGACGAGATTCACCTTCGTCCCGATCGGGAGCTTCGAGCCAGGGGCGCGGCCCTGTGACAGGACGCGCCCCTTCGGCTTTTTGGAGCCGACCTTCTTGAGCTTGCCCTCGGCGCAGCCGGCGTTCAGGAGCGCCTTGTCGGCTGCGCGCTCCTTCAGCCCGACGACCTTCGGCACGGTGCAGCGCTGCGCCGGGTACGGCGCCTGCAGCGTGGGCGCCTTGGCCGTGGCCTTGAAGCTCACGTGGCGCGCCTTGCTCTTGCGGCCGTCGGCGGCGATCGCGATGACCGTCACCTTCCCGGCCTCGGTGCGTGCGACGTTCGCGATGCGGGCGCTGGTCTTCTTCGCGTAGACCGCCCGGCCGGTCCCGTCGGCGAGGGTCAGGACGACGCCGTACTTGACCGCGCCTCCCGCCTTGTGCCACGAGACGGCGAGCGAGCTGCCGTGGCGAGTGGCGCGCAGGCGCGAGATCACGTGGAGCTTCGGAGGCTTCGGCGGGCGGAAGCTGGCGATCGTGATCCTTGGAGCCGACGTCAGCGGCGTGGGCCCGCTCGGGCCGGCGGTCGGCACCGGCACGGGGATCCCCGCGAGCTCGACCTCGGCGACCACCTGGTGGATCGTCGTGCCCGCCGGCGGCGAGAACCTGAGGATTCCCGAGCCGCCGTTGATGACCGTGCCGATCTCCTTGGCGACCCCGGCGTACTCGTCGAGGAACGTCACCTTCTCGCCGGGAATCTGTCTGACGTTGTAGGAGAGCGTCCGGAGCAGCCCCGAGCCGGAGACGCTGCCGCTGATCCCCAGCGAGGCGGTGTCGGAGGCCTTGTAGGCATCCGCGAACACCGAGCCGCCGAGCGGCGTGACCGTGTAGGTGCCCGCCGCCGGGTTCTGGACGCCGATGACGGTCTCCTTGAACCGCGGTGAGCGAATGATCCGCACCTTCCCGGAGACCGTCAGGCACGTGTTGCCGTTGTAGGTGGTCGCCGTCGCGGGCGTGCAGTCGCCGCTGCTGCTCGTCACGTCGATCCCGCCGGGGCCCGTCACCTCGACCTCCGGCGCGTCGTCGACGCCGTCGAGCTGGACCGCGTGGCTCGGGTCGCCCGCCTTGATCGTGAAGCTGTACGGTTGCGCCGCGCCGCTGAGGGTGCGCAGGCTGTGGTCGAAGACGTTGTCGGCGGTGAAGCGCGACCACTTGCAGCCGTCGATCGGCCAGATGTAGACGTGATCCGGGAACTGGATCCCGCCGCCGACGCTGACGGGCCCGACCACGAAGCACGCGCCCGCGCCTGAGCTGGAGACGACTCCGAAGGCGCCGCTGCAGAGCACGTCGGCGACGCACGTCTGCAGGTGCCCGGCGAAGTTGAACCGCTTCGTGACGGCGTTGACCTCGCCGCTGAGACCGCCGTCGAAGCTGACGATGCCGAGGAAGTTCCAGGTCACGCCGCCGCCGAAGGCGATGTAGGCCGGGAACGAGTAGACGAAGTAGGCGTTCGCGAGCGTCTGGTCCTTCAGGATCGGCAGGTTCATCGTGGCGTTGCCCGCCAGCGCGATCGTGAAGTCGCTGTACTCCCTCGGCGTCCAGTCGTCGGGCAGCTGCGCGATCTGGCTCTTGTCGAGCTTCCACTTGTAATCGATCGTCGGGAACGCGAAGGCGAGGCCGCCGTGCACGTTGACGAGGTCGATGACGTTGAGGTCGCCGCCGCCCCGGACCACGGTGGGATCGGTCGCGACGTGGAAGTTGATCGCGTCGAGGTTGACCCCGGGGAAGAGCTCGATGCAGAGGTCCGGGCAGGGCAGGTTGAGCGTCGCGCCGGCGCCCGAGAAGCCACCGTCCGCGAACACGATCCCGTTGTCGGGGAAGTTCTTGTCCGGCGGGAAGCCGAAGTTGAGCGAGGCGTCGCCGACGCTGAACGAGCCCGTGATCGAGAGGCGCGAGTGCGGTGGAGCAGGCGAGTTGTTCAGGTAGTCGACGTGGACGGCGTCGATCTTCAGCGGAATCAGGTCACCGAAGTCGAGCGGCTGGTTGAGCACCCCGTGCACGTCGGAGAGCTGCAGAGCGCCTCCCACTCCCAACGGCCCGAACGAGTTGGTTTCACGGAAGTTCCCCGTGACGGTGGCCGGATCGCCGTCGATGAGGCTGAGCACGTCCGGCTTGATCTGGGGCAGTCCGAGCGTGGCGTTGATCAGCGTGTAGTGGTTGTTCGATGTGTCGCGCACGAACGAGAGGTCGACGTGCCGCGGGACGAGCCCGGCCAGGCCGGGCACGGCGCCCTTGGGAGCGTCGAAGCCGGCAACGTGCGCGATGTGGTCGTCGGTCGCGTTCTGCGTGAGCGGGGCGTTCACGTCGCGGAAGCTGAGGGCGAGCTGATGCGGCAGCACGGTGCTCGGCACCGTGGCGCCGTTCAGCGTGACGGTGACGTCGCCGGAGAAGATCGTCTGCAGCAGCGGCGAGACCACGAGCGCGTGGCCCGGCGCAGGCGTGAAGACGAGGCCGTTGATCGTCACCGGAGCGCGCGACTCCCAGAGGAGGATCGAGTTCTGCGTCAGCGGGCCGGTGATCTGGCGGCGGTCGATCTGGGACACCACGGCGCAGTTGGCCGGGTCGCCCTCCAGCTTCGCGATCGCGCACAGGGCCTTGACATACGTGACGTAGGAGGCCGGGCCGTTGTTGTACGCGTCAATTGCGCTCTGAACGAGCGTCTTGTCCTCTTGCGAGGGCAGGTCGCCGAGGCCCGTCGCCTGGTGGAGGTCGCACCCCGAGGCCTGGACGACGCCCCAGGACAATGTCGCCGGCGTGATGCAGATCCCGGCCTGCCGGAAGTTGACGCAGTACGCGCTGAGGGTGCCCTGGAAGAAGTTGTAGGTCGGCGCGGTGATCGTGGTGCCGCCGGCGGAGAACGGCGAGGACTGCGAGGCGGAGCTGGTCGCGCCCGTCGCGCTCACGACCGTCAGGCGCGCCTGGGCGAGGCTGCTCGCGGCTTTGAACGAGCTGCCCGGGGTGGGCAAGAACTGCGTCTGGAGCTGGGAGGTGCTGCACGAGACGTCGGTGTGGCCGTCGCCGTTCAGGTCCCAGAGGTACCGCGTCGCATTCAGCGAGGCGTTCGCGTTCAGCGTGGTCACGGCGCCCGGCCGGATCGTGTTCGGCATCGTGAAGAGCGCCGTGGGCTGCGTGCTCGTGAAGGTCGCGGTCACGCTGCGCGCCTGGCTCATGTGCACGGTGCAGCTCATCCCGGAGCAGGCGCCCGAGTAGCCGGAGAAGACGGCGTTCTGACCGGCCGTCGCGTGCAGGGTCACGTCGGTGCCGGCCGCGAACGAGTGCGAGCAGAACTCACCGCAGTCGATCCCGGCCGGCAAGCTCGTGACCCTGCCGGAGCCGGCGCCTGAGCCGGCCTTGCTCACGCTCAGCCCGAAGGTCGCGCCCCCACCCGTGCCTGTGAGCTTCCAGAGCTCGGAGCCGTGCACGCCGTCGTCGGCCCCGAACAGCAGGTTCCCGTTCACGTTCGCGAGCGCCGAGGGGAACGAGTTGCCGCTGCCGGGATTGATGTCGGCGACGAGGGCCGTCCCCGCCCCGCTTCCGTCGGTCTTCCACAGCTCGGAGCCGTCGCTGCCGTCGTTGGCCGAGAAGTAGAGCTGCCCGTCGAGGCCCGCGAACTGGCCGGGGAACGAGCCGCCGCCGGGATTGATGTCCGCGACGAGCGCCGTGCCGGTGGCCGTGCCGTCGCTGCGCCACAGCTCGACGCCGTGCGTGCCGTCGTCGGCCTGGAACACGAGCGTCCCGTCGAGGTCCGTGAGCTGGTCCGGCTCCGAGGCCCCTGGGCCGGGGTTGATGTCCTTGACCATGGCCGTGCCGAGGGTGGTGCCGTCGCTACTCCAGAGCTCGCGACCGTGATCGCCGGGGCCGCTGCCGTCGTCGCCGGTGAAGAACAGCTTGCTCCCGACGTCCGTTAGATGCTCGGGCCCCAAGCTCGCGCCCGAGCCGCCGTCACCCTTGAGGAGCATCGTGCCGGCCCCTGTGCCGTCGCTCTTCCACAGTCCGGTGAACGTCCCGTCGAAGGCGCTGAAGAACGCCGTGCCGTTCACGTCGGTGATCTCACTGACGTTCGATGGCGCGTTGGGGTTGGGATTGATGTCCTTGACGAGCTGCGTCCCGGCGCCCGTGCCGTCGCTCTTCCAGAGCTCCTCCCCGTTGCTGCCGTCGTCGGCGTTGAAGAACAATGTCCCGCCCACGTCCACCAGGTCGCTCGGGGTCGAGGAGCCGCCCGGGTTGATGTCTTTCACCATCGTGGTCCCGCCGGCCGTGCCGTCGCTGCGCCACAGCTCGCGCCCGTTCGTCCCGTCGCCGGCGGCGAAGAACAGCGTTCCGCCGAAGTCGATCAGGCCGTTGGGCTGCGACGACCCGCTCGGATCGATGTCCTTGACCATCGTGGTGCCGGCGGCCGTCCCGTCGCTGCTCCAGAGCTCGCTGCCGTGGGTGCCGTCGTCGGCGGTGAAGAACAGCGTCCCGTTGACGTTGGTGAGAAGCGACGGGAACGAGCCGCCGCTGCCGGGATTGACGTCCTTGACCAGGCTGGTGCCGGCTGCTGTGCCGTCGGTCTTCCAGAGCTCGAAACCGTGAGTGCCGTCGTCGGCGACGAAGAAGCCCGTGCCGCCGACGTCCCTGATCTCGTCCGGGCTCGAGCTGCCGCCACCGGGGTTGATGTCCAAGACGAGCCCGGGCCCCGACGCGGCGAAGGCCAGCGCACCGCCGCACGCAAGGACGACGAGCGCGAGAACGAGTGAGACGCGGGATCTCACCTGTTCACCGACTCGACGACTCGCTCGAACGGGACGCGCGCGCGCTCGCACGCCTCGCGCACGACGTCGGCGGAGTCGCCGTCGAAGAGGTAGAAGACGACCTCGTCGCCGGGGACGAGGATGGTGCCGGTGAGCGTCACCCCTGTGCCCGCCCTGGTCAGCTCGGCAGCACTCTCGCGGATGCGCGCCGCCGCCTCGTCGACCGACGTCTCGTGGAGATCCGGCCAGAAGCATTCGGCCAGGTACGTCGCCGGCGAAGCGTGTTCGGACACAACGGCGAGACTAGGCCACCGCGGCCGGCGAGTAATCGGGGGTTTCCCTACGAACTTCGCACGGGCTCGGCTTCGGCACCCATGGCGGCGCCGAGCTGCGCCCGGGAGCGGATGCCGAGCTTGCGGTAGACGCGGCCGAGGTTCGCCTCCACCGTCTTCGGGCTCACGAACAGCCGCTCGGCGATCTCGCGGTTCCGCAGGCCGGCGGCGGCCAGACGGGCAACCTGCTCCTCGCTCGGAGTGAGGTCGCTCGGCGCCTCGCGGAGGTGCGTGCGCTCGAGCTCCGCGCGGGTCTTCTCGGCCCAGAGCGGGGCACCCAGCTCCTCGAAGATCCCGAGCGCCCGTTCCAGCGACTCGCGCGCCGCCTTCCGCTGCTTGCGGCGGCGCTGCAACCTGCCGAGGGTCAGCAGCGTCCGCGCCAGGTCGAACGGCACGGTCACCTGATCGTGGTGCGCCAGCGCCTCGTCGAGGGCAGAAGCGGCCGCGTCCAACGCTCCCTGTGCGGCTGCGACCTGTGCGCGAGCGCAGGCGCCGACAGCCTGGAGCGGCACGCGTGCCGTGGAGCGGGCCCGCTCCTCGAGAACCCTGACGACCTCCTCGGCCCGGTCGGCATCGCCGATCTCCACCAGCGCCTCGGCGTAGTCCGCGGACGAGCGAAGTGGCTCGCCTCGCCCCATCGCCTCGCGCATCTCGAAGTTGCGGGCGAGCAGCTCCGCGGCGCCGTCCGAGTTGCCGAGCGAAAGCTCGATCAGGCCCAGCGCCGCCAGCGCGTTGGTGGCGCCCCAGTCCTCGTCGGCTGCCTCGGCCTCGCTCAGGAGCTCCTCGGCCTCAGCGCGCGCCTCGTCGACGCGGCCCATGTGGGCATGGACATTCGAGAGGTTGAAGAGCGCCTGCCTGCGCTGGTCGGGCTGCGCGGTCTCCTCGGCCAGCCGCAGGTGCTCCAGCGCGTACCGCTCCGCGGCCTGCCAGTTGCCCGTCCAGAGCTCGAGCTGCGGCAGGTGGCCGACCGCGTACGGCAACGAGCCGTCGTCGCCCTCCTCGACTGCGGCCCGGTGGGTCGCCTCCAGCCAGGTGCGGGCGCCGTCGAAGTCGCCCTGGTACTTGAGGTAGACGCCGAGCGCGGCGCTCATCCGGTCGGCGACGTTGGGCGCCGGCGCGACGTGCTCGAGCTGGAGCGCCCGCTCGACGACGTCCATCGGCAGCGGCCGCCCGGTGACGAACTCGGCTTCCGTGAAGGCCAGCAAGGCCTGCGAGAGGACGACCGGGTCGGGCTCGTCCTGCGAGTCGAGGATCGCCAGCGCCGCGCGGGCGTGCTCGCGCGCCAGCGGCGTGTCGTGCCACGAGACGAGCGCGAAGGTCGCGTGGATCCGGGCTCGGAGCGCGTCGTCGCCGTCGCCCACTTCCGCGAGTGCCTGCTCGCAGCTGGCCGTCGCCTCGCTCGCCGTCCCCGCGACGTGGAGCATGCGGGCGAGCAGCTCGAGCGCGCGGGCGCGGAGCGGTCCCGAGGCCTCGCCGGCGAGCACCTCGTCGGTCAGCCGACGGGCGTGCTCCGTGTCGCCTGCGCGGAACGTGTAGTTCGCCAGCGCCAGCTCGCGGCGCGCGCGCGAATCGGGCCGGTTCGGTGGTGTGAGCCTGCGCCCGAGCTCGGCGAGCTCCGCTGCCGCGGCCGGCGCCCCGCGCAGGTCGGCATCGGCTGCCGCCGACTCCAGCGTCTCGGCGACGCTCTCCTCCGGCTCGGCGGTCGCCAGTGCCAGATGACGTGCGCGCTCCTCGACATCGGTGGCGAGCTCGCCCAGCCTCCAGTGCAGCCGCCGGCGCCGGTCGGTCGAGGCCGCCGCGTAGATCGCCGCCGCGTACAGCGGGTGCGCGAACCGGATCTGCCCGCTCTCGAGCTCGATCACCTCGGCCTCCTCCGCCTCCTCGACGGCAGGGGCAGGATCGCGGTCGAGCGCGGCGGCGAGCGCTCGAAGCGTGGGCTCGCCGAGCGCCGCAGCCACGAGCAGCGCGTCCTTCGCCGCCGGCGAGAGCCGGTCGAGCCGCCCGCGAACCAGGCGCTGGAGATCGGCCGGCACGGGGAGCGGATTCGTCGGCCCGCCGGCGGACCGGGCGGTTTCGCGGGCGATCTCGAGCGCGAAGAGCGGATTCCCGCCGCAGGTCTCGTACAGCCGCACGAGCCGAGGTCTCGGCAGGGAGCGCCCGAGCCGGCCCTTCAGGACCTCGTGGATCGCCGCCAGGCTGAGCCGGTCGAGCTCGACCAGGCGGCCGCCCGGAAGGTCGAGGCGCGGGCGCGTGCCAGGCCTGCGGGTGGTGAGCACGCCCAGGTGCTCGTCTTCGAGCCGCCGCAACGCGAACGAAAGCGCGCCCGCGGAGGCCGAGTCGAGCCACTGCAAGTCGTCGATCGCGAGCAGGGCGGGCGCGTCGCCGGCCAGTCCGGCCAGGACGCTGCGCAGGCCGGCCGCCAGCGCGCGGGGCTCGGGTCGCGCACCCGCTCCGGAGGCCCGCAGGAGCGCCACCTCGAGCGCGTGCCGCTGCGGCTCGGGCAGCGCCTCGAACGCGGTGGACGGAACCGGCTCAAGGAGATCGGTGAGCGCTGCGAACGAGAGCTTCGCCTCCGCCTGCGCCGGCCGGCACACGAGCGTCGGGTAGCCTCGCTCTCCCGCGCGGTGAACGGCCTCCCGCCAGATCGTGGTCTTGCCGATTCCCGGCTCGCCCTCGACCGCGAGCGCCGCGAAGCCGTCCTGCAGCGAGTCGAGGAAGCCCTCGACTGCGGCAAGCTCAGCCTCCCGCCCGACGACCACGTGCCAATCCTAGGCCGCAAGCAGGGGATTTACGAGTTTCCGGAGCCGGCGACCCAGCACGACTGGCAGGGCTAGACTCGCAGCCGATGGGCCTGCGCGTCTGCCTGGTCACCCCGTTTGCCTGGTCGCGGCCCCACGACGTCAACGAGCACGTGGCGGGGCTTGCGGCCGAGCTGCGCATGCTCGGCCACTCGGTGACCGTGCTCGCGCCCTCGACGCGGGCAGCCGACCTGCTCGCCGGCCGGCGCGCGCTGCTCGACGGCGACGGCGCCGAGGTGATCGCGCTCGGGCCGGCGGTGCCGGTCTCGCGGCGGTCGAGGATCGGCGTGCCGGTCGGCGTCCGTGCCAACCTGGCGCTGGCGCTCGCCCGCGGCGGTTACGACGTCGTCCACGGGTTCGAGCCCGGCCTGCCGAGCCTCTCCTACCTGGCACTGCGCGACGCCCGCGCCTTCGCGGTCGCGACCTTCCTCTCGCCCGAGCGGCTCGGCTACCCGCCCGGCCGCGCCCAGCGCGAACGGCTGCTCGGGCGGCTCGACGCGCTGCTCGCGACCTCCGAGGGAACCGCCGAGGCGGCGGCCGAGCGGCTGCCCGGCGACTACCGCGTCGTGCCGGTCGGCGTCGACCCGCGGCTCTTCCACCCCGGCCGCAAGCGGCGGCTCGTCGTCTACGAGTGGCGGCCGACCGAGCGCGCGCTGGCCCGGTCGGTGACGCGGGCGCTGCGCGGCCTCCCCGGCTGGGAGCTCGTCCTGCTGCGGACGAAGCCGCTCTCGGGCCGGCCGACGATCCCTCGCGCGCTGCGTGGGCGCGCGCGTGTCCGCACCCTGCGCGACGGCGCGGGACGGGCGCCGCTGCTGAGCGAAGCCTCGGTCTTCGTGCCGGCCTTCGAGGGAGTCGACCGCGTCGCGCTCGAGGCCGCGGCCGCCGGTGCGGCGATCGTCTCGCCGCCTGGGGTGAACGAGCAGCCGGAGCTGGCCGCGGCCGAGATCGCGCGGCTGGCCGAGGACGAGGCCTACCGCAGGCGCTCGGGCGAGCGGGCGCGGGTCGTGGCCGAGGGACAGAGCTTCACGGCGCTCGCCCGCGAGATCGACGAGGTCTACCGCAGCCTGGCGACGAGGCGGCGCGAGGGCCGGCCCGCAAAGGCAATCCCGGACGGGCGGGGCTGGATCCACGCCGACCTGCATCTGCACACCAACTGGTCGCACGACTGCCAGATCCAGGTCGAGGAGCTGCTCGACCACGCCGAGGCGAGCGGCCTCGGTGCGATCGCGGTCACCGACCACAACGTCTTTGGCGGCGCGCTGGAGGCGGTCGACGCCGCGCGCGGCCGCGACCTGATCGTCATCCCCGGCGAGGAGGTGAAGACCGACGGCCAGGGCGAGGTGATCGGCCTCTTCCTCTCCGAGGAGATCCCGCGCGGGCTCTCGTTCGGCGAGACGATCGCGGCCATCCACGACCAGGGCGGGATCGCTTACCTTCCCCACCCCTTCGACCGGTTGCACGCGATCCCCGACCCGGCGACGCTGCACCGGCATCTCGCGGAGCTCGACGTGCTCGAGGTCTACAACGCGCGCCTGCTGTTCGAGGGCTACAACGACGAGGCGCTGCGCTTCGCGCGCAAGTACGGCCTGACGATGGGCGCCGGCTCCGACGCGCACGTCCTCCAGGGCGTCGGCACCGGCGGCCTCCGGATGCGCGCCTTCGAGGGGCCGGAGGAGTTCTTGGCGAGCCTGCGCACCGCCCAGGTGCTGCGGCGACCGCGGTCACTCCTCTACCTGCAGTCGCTCAAGTGGGCGGCCCAGGCCAAGGAACGGGTCCGGTAGCCGTCGAACAGGGGTCGTGTCCGGAATGCATGCCGTGAGCGACGAGATCTTCGAGAAGTACCTGCAGAAGGCGATCTCCGAGACGAACGAGCTCGGGGACGAGATCGCCCGCGCTGCAGGCGCCCGCGTGCCCGTGCTCGGCTCCGGCCACCCGCTCGCGGACGTGATGCTGCTGAAGTACTCGCCCCAGCCGGCGGAGGTGCAGGAAGGCGTCGCCTTCTACGGGCGGGCGGGCCAGGCGATCCTCAAGTCGCTGCAGCGGCTGCACGTCGACCCGATGGCCGTCTACGGGACGAACTGCCTCAAGTTCACGGACGGGGACGAGGAGGAGGCGGGGGAGTGGCTGACGCGCGAGCTGCACATCGTCCAGCCGAAGCTCGTGGTCGTGATGGGCGAACAGGCGCTCGGCTTCCTGAACGGGCTCGAGTTCCCGCTGTCCGAGACGGTGGCCGCCGAGCCCGGGACGCTGCAGCGGTTCACGCCGACGGTGCAGGCGCTCCAGGTCCCGGACATCGACGCGTCGCTCGACGAGACGCCGGCCAAGACGCAGTTCTGGAACGCCTTCAAGGCGCTAGGCCCGTGGTGGGCCGAGCTACCGCCGTACTGAGCCCGCGCGGGGCCGCGTTCGTCGCGCTCGCGGTCGTCGTCGGCGTCTACTACGGGTCGCACCAGTACTGGTTCGGCCTGTCGCTGTGGCGGGCGATCGCCTTCCTCGCGTTTCTCGTGATTCCGGCGGTGTTCGGGCTCGTCTACCTCGCGCTGCCGCTCTGGCGCTCGCCCCCCGGCCGGCTGCTGGGGGCGGCTGCCGGCTTCGGGGTGGCCGCGGTGCTGCTGCAATCGGCCGGCGCCGGGCCGGTGGCGAACTTCGCCAAGCTCGGCGCGATGACGTTCCTGGCCTGGGCCTTCCTGCGCTTCTTCGAGGAGCTGAGCTGGGTCGTGCTCGTCGCGTTCATCGTGCCGTGGGTCGACTCGTACTCGGTCTGGCGCGGGCCGACCTCGAAGCTCGTCAAGACGCAGGCGTTCGACATTCTCTCGTTCACCTTCGTCGTGCCGGGCCAGAGCGGCGGGGCGAAGCTGGGGCTCCCCGACCTGCTCTTCTTCGCGCTCTACCTCGGCGCGGCAGCGCGCTGGGGGCTGCGGGTCGGCTGGACGTGGGTGTGCCTGACCGCGTCGATCGGCGCGACGATGGCGATCGCGACCTGGTGGGACGTCGGCGGCCTGCCCGCGCTGCCGCTGCTCTCACTCGGCTTCCTGCTCCCGAACGCCGACCTGCTTTGGCGTGCCGTCAGGGATCGAAGCGCCAGAGATCCCCGTCGAGCTCCGACGTGACCCAGGCCGCGCCGGCCGCCGCAGCGACCGCGATCGGGCTCGGGCCGACCGGGATCGTCCGCTCGACCGCGTTGGTCGCCGGGTCGACGACCGACACCGTGCCCGCGTCGATGTTCGGCACCCAGAGCCGGTCGCCGACCCACGAGCCCGCGAGCGGGTTGGCGCCGACGGTGATGGTTGCCTGCGTCGCCATCGTGACCGGGTCGACGCGGAAGACGACGCCGGTTTCGCTCGAGACCCAGAGCGAGCCCTGGTAGGAGGTGATCCAGTCGGCGCGCTTCAGGGCGACGCTGCGCTCGACGCGGTTCCGCCTCGGGTCGATCCGGATCAGCCGGCCGCGGCCGTAGTCGGCGACCCAGATCTTGCCGAAGGCGGGCGCGATCCCGTCGGGCTGCCCGCCGACGCGGATCGTCTTCGTCACCCGGTTGCGGCGCGGCGAGATGCGGCTGACGCTTCCGGAGCCCTCGTTCGTGACCCAGATCGAGCCGGCGCCGTACGCCAGCGCGTACGGGGCGCTGCCGACGCGGATGCGCGCCTGGCGACGTTTCGTCTTCGCGCTGATGCGTGTGACCCGGTCCTGATAGCGCGAGCCGACCCAGACGCTGCCGGCCCCGTAGGCGATCCCGAACGGGTAGCCGGGGACGGCCAGGCGCCATTTGACGCTTCCGCTGCTCGGGTCGACCTTCACGAGGCGGCCGGCCGTATGGTCGGTCACCCAGAGCGCCCCGCCGCCCGCGGCGACGAACGAGGCCGAGAGGCCCACGTGCACCTTCGACGGCGGTGCCGCCGAAGCGAGACCGCCGAAGGTCGCCACCAGGACGGTGGCCGCCGCCGTCCGGAGTAGGATTACCACAATCTTGCGCTACTTTACCACAAGGTTGCGGTAGTGTCGGAGCCGGCTCCGGACACGATCCTGCTCGACCTCTTTCGCACGAACCAGGTGCGCGAGCGACTGCTCGCCGCGGCCTTCGACGGCATCGAGCTGCAGCCGCAGGACTACCCCTTCTACGTCCTGATCGGGGCCGAGGGCCCGCTGACACCGACGGCGCTCGCCGCGCGGACGGAGATGCCGCTCTCGACGGTGCTCTTCCGCGCGGGCAAGCTCGAGCAAAGAGGCCACGCCGAGCGCGCCCCGAATCCGGAGGACCGCCGCTCGTACCTGCTGCGCCTGACCCCAGCGGGCGCGCGGCTTCTCGCGGAAGCACGGCCGCGGTTCCGCGCCCTCGCCGAGGCGGTCGAGGCGCGGCTGGGCCACGAGCGCATCGGCAGCCTGCGCGGCGGCCTTGCCCACCTCCGCGACGCAATCGAAAGGGAGCTCGACGCCGGCTGACCGCGCTCGGCCCGGTCGCGGCAGGCCACGCCCGGGGTCAGACCCCGAATATGGCCGCTTTGGTCACGTGTGCGCCAGGAGGGCCACCGTCTCGACGTGCGGCGTGTGCGGGAACATGTCCACCGGGCGCGCGCGCTCCAGGCGGTAGCCCCAGTCGCGCTGGAGATCCTTCACGTTCCCGGCCAGCGTGGTCGGGTTGCACGAGACGTAGACCAGCCGCGGCGCCTCCAGCCGCGCGAGCCGGCGCAGCGCCTTCCCCGAGAGCCCGGCCCGCGGCGGGTCGACCACGGCGATGTCGGGCGGCCCGGCCCGCTCGGCGAGCTCCTCGAGCGACGCGCCCACCTCGCCCGCGAAGAAGGCCGCGTTCGTGATCCCGTTCAGGTCGGCGTTCTCGAGCGCGCACGCGACCGACTCCTCCGAGACCTCCACCCCCCAAACCGTCAGGGCCCGCGTGGCGAGCGTCAGCCCGATCGTCCCGATCCCGCAGTAGAGGTCGTAGACCGTCTCGCCGCCCGTGAGCCCCGCGTACTCGCCCGCCAGCTCGTACAGCAGCTCCGCCATGCGCGTGTTCGTCTGGAGGAACGCATTCGGCCGGACGCGGAAGCGCAGCCCGCACAGCTCCTCCTCGATCGCCTCCTCGCCCCAGAGCAGCGTCGTCGGCAGGTTCGTCACCTCCGCCTGCGATTCGTTTACCGCCCAGTGGATCGAGCGCACCTGCGGAAATCGCCGCAGCACCTCGACGAGCTCGTCGCGGTCGAACCGCTCGCCCGCCGCCGTCACGAGCTGGACGAGCAGCTGGCCCGTGTTGCGACCTTCCCGCAGGACGAGATGGCGCAAATAGCCGGTGTGCTCGGCCTGGTCATAGGCCTCGAGCTTCTCGGCGCGGGCCCAGTCCCGGACGGCGTCGCGAACGGCGTTGCCGAGGTCAGTCGTCAGCCAGCAGCGCGAGATCTCCAGCACCTCGTCCCACCGTCCCGCCGTGTGGAACCCGAGCGCCGGCCCCGACGGTGTCTCCGTGAACGAGTACTCGAGCTTGTTCCGGTAGTGGAAGACCTCTTCCGCGGGCACGATCGGCTCGAGCGGCGGCTCCGCGATTCCGCCGATTCGCCGCAGCGCATCGCGAACCTGCTCCTCCTTGGCCGCGGCCTGCGCCTCGTAGGCGAGATCCTGGAAGCGGCAACCGCCGCAGGCCGGGTAGTGCTCGCATGGCGCCTCGACCCGCTGCGGCCCCGGCTCGAGCACGTCGACCGCGAGCGCCTCGGCATGGTTGCGGCGCACCTTCGTGACCCGGGCCCGCACCCGGTCGCCCGGCAGCCCGCGCCGGACGAAGACGACGAACCCGTTCAGCCGCGCGACGCCGTTCCCGCCGTAGGCGAGCGAGTCGATCGAGAGCTCGAGCTCCTGATCCCTGGAGACGGGCGCGGCCAT
The DNA here is from genome assembly GCA_035624425.1 of Gaiellaceae bacterium. GTDB lineage: Bacteria > Actinomycetota > Thermoleophilia > Gaiellales > Gaiellaceae > AC-32. Next base: position 6,830 of record DASPRN010000035.1, on the reverse strand, counting down.
GCGCCCCAGGCTACGAGAACGGCGGGTGCAGCGGCAGGATCAGCGGCGGCAGCGGCTTCTCCTTGAAGTCGAAGTCGAGCGCCATGTCGCCGACCTGCGGCATGTTCTCCCGAACATCGGGCCGCGGGTCGGGCCGGCCGTCGGTCTGCGGGTCGAGCCGCGAGCCGTCGAGGAAGTCGTCCTCGATGAACTTCGCGTAGGCGTCGAAGCTCGCAGTCTGGTGGTCGATGAACCCGTGCCGCGCGTACGGCGAGATCACGATCGCCGGCACGCGCAGGCCGAAGCCGTTCTCGTCCACGTGCGGAGGCACGACGTGGTCGTAGAAGCCTCCCCAGTCGTCCCAGGCGAGGAAGATCGCCGTCGAGCGCCAGTCCTTGCTGCGCATGACCGCGTTGATCACGTTCGTGACGTAGGCCTGGCCGTTCGAGATCAGGCTGGGCGGGTGCTCGCTGACGTGGTTGTTCGGCGTCACCCACGACACAGCCGGCAGCCGGCCCCGCCGCGCGGCCCGGAAGAACCGTGAGATCGAGGTGACGTCTCGGAGCTGGTGGTCGTCGCGGACGGTGTCGAACCAGGGCAGCGGGTTCCAGATCCCCGGCGTCTTCGCGCGCTGCTGGATCGCGGCGCAGACCATCGCGCCCGTCTCGCAGTCCGGCTCGGCGCCGGCGAAGACGTAGTAGCGCCAGGAGACATGGTGCTTGTGGAGCAGGTAGGTGAGATCGGTCCAGGCGTAGTCCGGCTTCTTCGAGGTTGGGTTCTGCGCCTCGTGCGGCGGGGGCAACGGGTTTTCGAGCGCGTTGACGCAGCTCATCGGGTCGTGGCGCACGGAGCAGCGCGCCGACCACTCGGAGACCATGAACAGATGGGCCGGCAGGCTCCAGGAGGTGTCCGGCTCGAACATGTGGTCCTCGAGCACGAAGTGCCGCGCGTAGGACCAGTAGTTCGGGATCTCGTGCCAGTCGTGGTAGCCCATCACGTCGGGGTGGCGCGCGCCGAACGAGCAGATCGGCTGGTCGGGATGGGCCAGACAGCCCCTGGTCAGGCCGCGCCGGGCCTCGCGGACGAAGCCGTTCATCTTCCCGTCGTCCACGTCGCGAACGGCGTCGAGGTGCTCGTGCGGGCCGGCCGTGTTGCGGTCCTGCGTGTCGTGGTACGGCCTCAGGCACTGGCCGGTCCGCGGGTCGGGCGAGCAGACCGTGAACCTGCCGTCGTGCCGCGGAATGCCGTCCGCGCCCGGGTATGTGCCGAAGTAGGAGTCGAACGAGCGGTTCTCCTGCATCACGATCACGACGTGCCGGATCTTGTGGATGCCCATGTGGGAGATCGCGTGCGCCCGCGGCTCGCTCGGGCGAACGAGGAAGTAGACAGGCGTGACCGCCGCGACGATGAGCGCGAGCGTGATCGTCAGCCGCCGTGGCACACGCTCACCCTAAGAGCGCGCTGTTGAGTTCAGGTTGTGCCGCGGTTCAGGTCTAGCGAAGCAAGGTCACGTAGACCTTGCGGTCGCGCGGCCCGTCGAACTCGCAGAAGAAAATCCCCTGGTAGCGGCCGAGCGCGAGCTTTCCCTCCTCGAGCGGGACCAGCACCTCGGGGCTCATCAGCGACGCGCGCATGTGCGAGGGCGCGTTCGGGCCGTCGGCATCCTCATGGCGCCAGCCCCAGCCGTCCTCGACGATCTTCTCCATCGCCGCCTCGATGTCCTTGGCGAGGTCGGGGTCGATGTCCTCGTTGATCGTCACCCCTGCGGTCGTGTGCGGAACGTAGACCAGCGCTGCCGCTGCGCCGTCGACCCCGTTCAGCGCCTGCTCGACGAGAGGCGTGATCTCGACGAGCTGCGTCCGCCGTTCGGTGTGAAGGCTGATCTCCTGCACCTGGGTATCCTACGGCCTGTGCCGAGGCCGCCGACCCCGCAGGAGCTCGACGCCTACCGGGCGGGGGCCGACCGCTTCATCGCCGAGCTGGACGAGGAGTACTACCAGCACTACGCGGGCCTGAAGGACCGGCTCGAGCTCGAGGAGATCTACGAGCGGTACGCGAGCCTGACCGAGCTCGAGCAGGCGCAGGCGATCGGCGAGGCGGTCGACGGCGACCACGGGGTCCGCGAGCTGTGGAAGTTCGCGTGCGAGGGGTACATCGGCCGGCTGACACGCGAGTACGCGGAGCGGGTCGCGGCGATCGAGGCCGAGCTGGCCGTGACCGTCGACGGCGAGACGGTCCCGTTCCGGATGCTGCGTCCGACGATCGCGAACGAGACCGACCGCGGCGTGCGCGAGAAGCTCGACCGGGCGATGTGGGAGGCGACCGACGAGCACCTCAACCCGGTGTACCTCGAGGCGCTCGAGGCGACCCGCGCGACGTTGCCGTCGCTGGGCGCGTCCACCTACCTCGAGCTCTACGAGCGCTTCGGCCTCGACCTGCCGGGGCTCGCCGACCAGTGCCGCGCCTTCCTCGACTCGACCGAGGAGCTCTACGAGCGCACGATCGACCGCGCGCTCCGCGACTCGATCGGCGTCGGGATCGACGAGGCCGAGCGCTGGGACGTCCAGCGCGCGATCCGCTCCCCGCAGTGGGACGAGGCGTTCCCAGGCGAGCTGATGGTGCCGGCGCTCCGCTCGACGCTCTCCGACCTGGGCATCGACCTCGACGGCCAGCCGAACGTCCACCTCGACATCGAGCAGCGACCGCAGAAGACACCGCGCGCGTTCTGCTCGCCGATCGAGGTCCCGGACAAGGTGATGCTCGTGATCCAGCCGATCGGCGGCGCCGACGACTGGCGCGCGTTCTTCCACGAGGCCGGCCACACCGAGCACTTCGCCAACACCTCGCCCGACCTGCGCATGGAGGAGAAGCGGCTCGGCGACTCGGCGGTCACCGAGGGCTGGGCGATGCTCCTGCAACATCTGACCGACTCGCCCGAGTGGCTCTCGCGCCGGCTCGACTTCCCGCGGCCCGAGGACTACGCGGCCGAGGGGATGGTCTGGCTCTTGTTCTTCGTCCGCCGCTACTCGGCCAAGCTGCTCTACGAGCTCGAGTTCCACGGCGGCGGCGAGCTGGCCGCGATGCCGGCCCGTTACGTCGAGCTGCTCGGCAACGCGCTTCGGATCGAGCCGAGCCCCGCGAACTACCTCGCCGACATCGACGAGGGCTTCTACGTGAACGCGTACCTGCGCTCGTGGGCCTTCGAGGCGCAGCTCCACGACCACCTGAGGACGCGCTTCGGGTCGGAGTGGTTCGCCTCACGCGAGGCGGGCTCGCTGCTGCGCGAGCTCTGGGCCGAGGGCCAGCGCCCGACCGCGGACGAGCTGCTGCAGGAGGTCGCCGGCACGGCGATCGAGATGGAAGCCGTGGCCGACCGCGTCCGCGAGCACCTCGGCTAAGACCTCCAAGTAACACTGTGTTACAAGGTCAGAGCGCTTGGCTCCGTCCTGCGTAGGTGCATAAGCTCTATACATGCGCAAGCGTGTGCTGATCGCCGGCGCGGCCGGTAGGGACTTCCACAACTTCAACCTCGTCTACCGAGGCCGCGAGGAGTACGAGGTCGTCGTCTTCACGGCGACGCAGATCCCGAACATCGACGGGCGGGTCTACCCGCCGGAGCTGGCGGGCGAGCTCTACCCGGACGGGATCCCGATCGCGCCCGAGGCCGAGCTCGAGGAGCTGATCGGCAAGCACGAGGTCGACGAGGTCGTCTTCGCCTACTCCGACGTCACGCACGAGCACGTGATGCACATCGCGTCGCGGTCGCTCGCAGCCGGCGCTGCTTTCCGCCTGCTCTCGCCGCGCGAGACGATGCTGACCTCCGAGAAGCCGGTCGTCGCCGTCTGCGCCGTGCGCACCGGCTCGGGCAAGAGCCAGACCACTCGCCACATCGCCGGTCTCCTCCGCGAGTCCGGCAAGCGCGTCGCCGTCCTGCGGCACCCGATGCCGTACGGCGACCTGGCGGCGCAGGCCGTCCAGCGCTTCGAGCGCTACGAGGATCTCGACGCCGCCGATGCGACGATCGAGGAGCGCGAGGAGTACGAGCCGCACCTGGCCGAGGGCAACCTCGTCTTCGCCGGGATCGACTACGCGGCGATCCTCGACCGGGCCGAGCAGGAGGCTGACGTGATCCTCTGGGACGGCGGCAACAACGACACGCCGTTCATCAAGCCGAACGTGCACGTGGTCGTGGTCGACCCGCACCGGCCGGGCCACGAGCTGCGCTACCACCCCGGCGAGACCAACCTCCGGATGGCCGACGTCTGCGTGGTCAACAAGATCGACAGCGCGCCGCAGGAGGGTGTCGACGCGGTGCTCGACTCGATCCGCGCGAACAACCCCGGCGCAAGGATCGTGCTCGCGGCCTCGCCGTTCGTGGTCGAGGGCGACGCGGGCGAGATCAACGGCAAGCGGGTGCTCGCGATCGAGGACGGCCCGACGCTGACCCACGGCGAGATGACCTACGGCGCAGCGGTGCTCGCGGCGAAGGCCCACGGCGCGGCCGAGTTGATCGATCCGCGCGCGGCGGCGGTCGGCTCGATCGCGCAGACCTTCGAGGACTACCCGAACGTCGGCGCGCTGCTGCCGGCGATGGGCTACGGGCGCGAGCAGATGGAAGACCTCAAGGCCACGATCGAGGCGTCAGGAGCCGAGCTCGTCCTGATCGGGACGCCGATCGACCTGCGCAAGCTGATCCCGTTCGACGTGCCGGCCCTGCGGGTGACGTACCGCCTGCAGGAGGTCGGCGAGCCGACGCTGGCCGAGATCCTCGGAGAGCACGGCCTGATCGGCGACAAAGCGCTCGTTTGAGCGTTGGTGTCGGGCCGTGACGGCAGTCGTCGCGCTCGGCGGGAACGCGCTGATGCGGCCCGGGGAGCGGGGGACGGCAGCCGAGCAGCGCGCGAACCTGCGCCGGGCCTGCGAGGCGCTGCGGCCCTTGCTGGACGAGCGCGAGCTGGTGATCACGCACGGAAACGGCCCGCAGGTCGGCAATGAGCTGCTCCGGCAGGAGCGCGCGGCCGACGAGGCCCCGCCGCTGCCGCTCTACCTCGCGGTCGCGCAGACCCAGGCCGAGATCGGAGCGCTGATCGAGAGCGAGCTCGAGCCCGTCGCGGGCCGCCCGGTCGCCTGCCTGTTGACGCACGTGCTCGTCGCCGACGACGACCCGGCCTTCGCCGAGCCGACGAAGCCCGTCGGGCCGTTCTACGACGAGGCGAAGGCGCATGAGCTCGAGCGCGAGCGCGGCTGGCAGGTCGTGCACGACGCGGGCCGGGGCTGGCGCCGCGTCGTGCCCTCGCCGCTGCCGCTCGAGGTCGTCGAGCTGGACGCGATCCGCGCCCTGCTCTCGGCCGGCACGATCGTCGTCGCCTGCGGCGGCGGCGGCATCCCGGCCACACGCCGCGGCGCGCACCTGGCCGGGATCGACGCCGTGATCGACAAGGACCGCGCCTCCTCCCTCCTCGCCCGCGAGCTCGACGCCGACCGGCTCGTGATCCTGACCGAGGTGGACACCGTCTCGCGCGACTTCGGCACCGACCGCGAGAGCGCGCTGCGCGAGCTGACGGTGGACGAGGCCGAGGCGCTCGTCCCGGAGCTCGCCGCCGGCTCGATGCGCCCGAAGGTCGAGGCGTCGGTCGAGTTCGTCCGCGCGACCGGCCACGCCGCCCTGATCACCTCGCCCGCCGCAGTGGGCGAGGCGATCGAGGGCCGCGCGGGGACGCTGATCCGCTAGGGCTGGGCCGAGACGCCGACCGGCGCCCGTCCCGCGTACTCGGCCGCGCGGTCGAGCACGTCGAGGGCGTCCTGGTCGCGGCCGGCGGCGCGAAGCGCATGCGCCCAGCTGCGCGAGGTCGCGGCAGCTTCCTGCCAGTGGTTCTCGCCGTCGAAGAGCTTCACCGCGCGCTCGTACTCGGCGTCCGCCTTGTCGACGTCGCCGGCTGCGGCATGTGCCCCGGCCAGCGCCGCGTGCGCCCGCGCGAGCTTCAGCGGGTCGGACCCCTTCAGGGTCTCGAGCGCCCGCCTCGCCAGCCGGGCCGCTTGCTCGTGGTCGCCGGCTGCCGTCCGCTCACGCGCCTGCTCGGACCAGAGCCAGCCGAGGTCGGCAGCGTCGGCGGTGTCGCCGAGGAGCCGCTCGGCCCGCTCGAGGTGCGAAGCGGCGTCGGCGGCGTTCCCTTCGTCGAGCAGGATCTCGGCGCAGGAAAGGTGAGCGCGGCCGAGCTGACGCGTGTCCTCGGTTGCCTCGAGCAGACCGATCGCGCGGTGGACCTGCCGTAGCGCCGTTCGCGGCTTGCCCTCCATCAGCGCCAGGCGGGCAAGCGACCAGTAGAGGCGGACGCGTGAGTACGGATCGGCGGCGTCTTGCGCGCGGGCGAAAGCCTCCTTCACGACCTTGCGGGCGGCCCCGAGGTCCCGCCGGTCCGCGAGCGCGTAGCTGAGGTAGGTGGCGAAGCGAACTTCCGCGGCGACGTCGTCCGGCGCGCGCTCCCGAACCTCGGCGAGGCAGCCCTCCAGCAGCTCGACCGCGCGCTCGGGCCGGCCCAGCGCCGAGTAGGCACGCGCCAGCGTCGCGTAGACGTCTCCGTGGGAAAGCGGCGAGACCTCGCCTTCGGTCAGCGGCGCCTCCAGCTGACGGACGGACTCGGCGTAGTCGCCGCGCCGGAACGCGACCTCGCCGAGTCCGAGCCGGGCGCGCAGGAGCGCGTCCCCGTCGCCGTCCCCGGCCGCCTCCTCCAGCACCGTGCGGAAGTCCTGCTCGGGCTCCGCGAGATCCTGCTCGAGCCGTAGCCGCAGCTCGGCCTGCGAGAGGCGGAGCTCCCGCTCCTCGCCCGGGAGGACGTCCCTGCCGGTCTCCA
>DASPRN010000026.1:0-24827 GCA_035624425.1 Gaiellaceae bacterium | reverse complement strand
CCCGACTTCCCGACCGGCGGCTCGATCGTCGGCTTCGGCGGGATCCGCGACGCCTACCGCACGGGACGCGGCCGGATCACCGTCCGCGGGCGCGCGCACATCGAGCAGCTGCGCGGCGGCAAGAGCGCGATCATCATCACCGAGCTCCCGTACGGGATCCGCAAGGCCGGTGAGGGCGGCGTGATCGAGAAGATCGCCGACCTGGTCAAGGCGGGCACGCTGAACGAGGTGCCGCTCAGCGACGAGGCGCTGCAGGACCACTCCGACAAGGACGGCATGCGCATCTACGTCGAGCTGAAGCGCGACGCCGTGCCGCAGGTGGCCCTGAACAAGGTCTTCAAGCTGACGCCGCTCCAGACCACCTTCGGCTACAACGCGGTCGCGCTCGTCGACGGCGTGCCGAAGACGCTCTCGTTGCTCGAGCTCGTCCGCCACTACCTCGACTACCAGCGCGAGATCGTCACCCGCCGCTCGAAGTACGAGCTGCGCCAGGCCGAGCGGCGCGCGCACATCCTCGAGGGCTATCTCAAGGCGCTCGACAACCTCGACGCCGTGATCGCGCTGATCCGCGCGGCCGCCGACACCGACGACGCGCGCACCGGCCTGATGGAGCAGTTCGACCTCTCCGAGCTGCAGGCACAGGCGATCCTCGACCTGCGGCTCGCGCGCCTCACGGGCCTTGCGCGGAAGGAGATCGAGGACGAGTTCGCCGACCTGCAGGAGCGGATCACCGAGCTCCGCGCCATTCTTGGCGACCCGGCAAGGGTCGACGGCGTGATCAAGGAGGAGCTCGGCGAGCTGGTCGGCGCGTATGCCAGGGACGACCCGCGCCGCACCGAGATCGTCGCCGGCGAGGACGAGCTCGAGCTGGAGGACCTGATCGCGGAGGAGGACATGGTGATCGCGATCACGCGCTCCGGCTACGTGAAGCGGCTACCGGTCAGCGCCTATCGCGAGCAGCGGCGCGGCGGGATCGGCGTCATGGGGATGGACCTGAAGGAGGACGACTACATCGAGCACCTGTTCGTCGCCTCGACGCACGACTACCTGCTCTTCTTCACGACGGTTGGCAAGGTCTACCGCCTGAAGGTGCACGAGCTGCCGCTCGGGACGCGCCAGTCGAAGGGCCGCGCGATCGTCAACCTGCTGCCGTTCGCCCAGGACGAGCAGGTGCGCGCGGTGATCGCGACGCGCGACTTCAAGGAGGCCGAGTACCTCGTGCTCGCGACGAAGAACGGCATGGTCAAGAAGACGAAGTTCGAGGAGTACAACACGCCGCTGAAGGCCGACGGGATCATCGCGATCAAGCTTCGCGACGGCGACGCGCTCGTCGACGTGCTCCACTCCTCGGGCAGCGACGACATCATGCTGGTCTCGCGCAAGGGCCAGGCCATCCGCTTCCACGAGCAGCAGGCGCGGCCGATGGGCCGGGCGACCTCCGGCGTGAAGGGCATGGGCCTGCGCAAGGGCGACGAGGTGATCTCTGCCGCGATCGCACGGGAGGACCTGGACATGCTGATCGTGACCGACCAGGGCTACGGCAAGCGCACGCGGATCCCGGACTACCCGGTCAAGGGGCGCGGCGGGCTCGGCGTCAAGACCGTCCAGCTGACGGAGGCTCGCGGCCAGCTCGCCGGCGCTGTCGCCGTCCGTGAGGGCGAGCAGCTGATGCTGATCTCGACGGGCGGCACCATGATCAAGATGCCGGTCTCCGACATCAAGCGGCTCGGACGCTCGACCCAGGGCGTGATCGTCATGCGCCTGCGCGGCGACGAGCGGGTCTCGAGCATCGCGCGGGTGGCCGAGGGGGAGGCGGAGCCCGAAGAGGCCCCGGCCGCGGAAGAACCCGCCGAGTAGTACAGGTTCGCCGAGGAATCGGCCCGCCCCCTTCTCAAAACAGAACCAGCCCTGTATAAGTTTCAAGACGGTCACGCGTTCCCGTGAGGAGGGACCATGTACGACAGAGCCGCCGACTTCCTCGAGCCGATCGACATCTCCGAGCACCTCGACAAGGTCGAGCTCTATCTCGGCCAGGTCTGCCAGATCGCGGGCATCTCGAAGATGCAGCTCGACTACTGGACGAACAAAGCCCAGATCCCGACCAAGGGCAAGAAGCAGCGGATCTACGACATGGACGCGCTCGAGACGGTCATGCTGATCAAGCAGGCCAAGGACAAGGGCCTCAACCTCAGCGCCGCGATCGAGGCCGCCCGCACCTTTCAGGCCAACAGAGTCCCGGTCGCTTAATCGCGCAGAGCCGCAGCCGCCTGCTCGGGCGCCAGCGTGTTCACGTAGTGGCCGGCGCCGAGCTCCAGGGACGCGAACACCGTCACCCGCGGCAGTAGCTCGAGGTGCCAGTGGCCTGCCTCGTGCAGCCAGAGGTTCAGCGGCAGCGGCCGCTCCGCGTCGCGCAGGCGCCGTAGCGCGTCGGCGGCGAGGCCGAGGGCGGCGCCGAGCTGCGGGCCGAAGCCGTCCGCATCGTGCTCGACCGGGGCGATCAGGCACTCGTAGGGCGAGCGGCTGGCGTAGGGGCAGAGAAGCACGAGGCCGTCTCGCTCGACGACGAGCCGCGTTCCCTCCCGCCGCTCTTGCGCGAGGGAGGCGCAGAGCCGGCAGCTCTCGCTGCGCTCCGCCCGCGGGACCGGCGGCTCCTCGTCGAGCCAGAAGAGCTGCGAGTGCGAGTGGAGCAGGCTCGCGCCGGCAGCGCGGCCCTCGTTGAGGGAGGCGAAGACGACCTTTCCGTCGGCGCGGGCGGCCCCGGCCCGCAGGCGCCACGCCTCGGCCACGAGCTCGACCTGCTCCGGAGGGAGCTCGGCGAGCGAGCGGGTGTGGACCGGCGAGTGGACGACGACCTCCTGCCGCTCGAAGGCCGGGTACTTGTTCGACACGACGCGGACCGACCAGCCCGGGCTGTCGGGCTTGCGGTCCGAGGCCGGCAACGCCAGCACCTCGGGCGGGGTCTGACCCTCGCGGCCCTCGCAGAACGGACACGAGTCCAGCTCCTCCTGTGTGACCGGCTCGAGCTCCGCGCCGGCGGCGCCGGGCCGCGTGCGCCGGCCGGGGGCAATTGCGACGAGCCGCCCGGAGAGCGGGTCGACCCGCAGGTCGCTCAGGAGCTCGAGCCGCCGGGCTCGAGGAACGGCTTGATCAGGTCGAGCGGCGCCGGGAAGACGATCGTCGTCGCCGGCGAGGTGCTGATCTCGATCAGCGTCTGCAGGTAGCGGAGCTGGAGCGCGATCGGATGCTGCTCGATCACGAGCGCGGCGTCCTTCAGCCGCTCGGAGGCCTGGAACTCGCCCTCGGCGGCGATCACCTTCGCGCGGCGTTCGCGCTCGGCCTCGGCCTGTCGCGCCATCGCTCGTTGCATGCCGGTGGGGATCTCGACGTCCTTGACCTCGACGATCGAGACCTTGATCCCCCAGGGCGAGGTCGACTCGTCGATGATCTCCTGCAGGATCGAGTTGATCTTGTCTCGCTCGGAGAGCAGCTCGTCGAGCAGGTGCTGGCCGAGGACGGAGCGAAGCGTCGTCTGCGCGATCTGCGAGGTCGCGACCATGAAGTTCTCGACCTGGACGATCGCGTTCTTGGGCTCGACGATCCGGAAGTAGGCGACCGCGTTCACCCGCACGGGGACGTTGTCCTTGGTGATGACCTCCTGCGGCGGGATGTTCAGAGTGATCGTCCGCAGGTCGACCTTGACCATCCGGTCGACGATCGGGATCAGGATGAACAGGCCCGGACCTTTCGGCTCCGGGAGCAGCCGGCCGAGCCGGAAGATGATCCCGCGCTCGTACTCCCGCGCCACCTTGATCGCCGAGATCAGGAAGAGGACGACCAGGAAGAGGAGAACGAGGACGATGACGGCGGCCGCGGTCACGTGACGATCCTATCCGCCTCGGGCATGTGGACGACTTCGAGCACGAGCTCCGGGTCGACGCCTGAGACGCGCACCTGCTCGCCGGGCTGGAGCGGCACGCCGTCGGCGGTCCGCGCGCGCCAGAGCTCGCCGTGGACGAAGACCATGTCGTCGCGGCGGGCCTCGCCCACCTCGCCGACGATCATCTGGGGCCCGACGGAGACCGGTCGCCGGCGCACCTGCATCGCCTTGCCGAGCGCGAACACCCAGATGAGCCCGAGCCCGAGCGCAAAGGCGACGAGGAGCGGCGTGTTGACGTTGTCGTAGGGAGCCGGCGCGTTGTGGAAGAGCAGCAGGGAGCCGACGACCAGGCTGATCAGCCCTGCGACGGTCAACGCTCCGTGCGTCACGACGTGCGCGTCGATCACGAGTAACGCGGCGCCGAGGATCAGCAGCGCGAGACCAGCCCAGCTGATCGGGAGCACGGCGAAGCCGAACAGGGCGAGCAGCAGCGCGACCGCGCCCAGCGCGCCAGGGAGGACGACGCCGGGGTGGAAGATCTCGAAGCCGATTCCCGCCAGGCCGGCCAGGAACAGGAGCGGGATCAGGTTCGGGTCGATCAGCGCGTTCAGGAGGCGCGTGAAGAAGCCGGGGTGTACCTGTACGAGCTCGGCGCCCGCCGTGTGCAGCGTCAGCTTCTTGCCGACCGTCGTGCGGCCGTCGATCTTGTCGAGCAGCGCCGGCAGGGTGGGCGCGAGGACGTCGACCACGTTCATCTTCTTCGCCTGGACGTTGTCGAGGTTGCTCGCCCTGCGCACGGCCTCGGCGGCCCAGGCGGCGTTGCGTCCGTGGTAGCGCATGAGGCTGCTCAGCGAGGCAACCGCGTCGTTGATCACCTTGCGCCGCAGGTCGGAGCCGATGTTCTGCCCGCTCGAGTCGATCGGCGTCGAGGAGCCGATGTTGGTCTGCGGCGCCATCGCCGCGATGTCGCCGGCCTGGGTGATCCAGACGCCGGCGGACGCGGCTCGCGCACCCTGCGGCGCGACGTACACGATCACCGGGATCTTCAGGCCGACTTCCGTTTGGACGATCTTTCGCATCGAGTCGGAGAGGCCGCCCGGGGTGTCGAGCTCGATCACGGCGGCGTTGTAGTGATCGTTCTGGGCGCGGTGGAGCTGGTGGTCGAGGTAGCTCGACGTGACCGGGTTGACCTCGAGCGCGTAGTGGATGACGAGCACCTTTGGCTTCGTCGAGGAGCCCGCGAGCGCGAGCGCCGGAACGGCCAGGACAACGGCGAGCGAGCTGAAAAATGCCCGCAGAATCGACGCTTTCACGGTTGTAAAGATGCTATCAGCGGGCCTTGCGGCCCCGGGGGGCGTGTGCAACCCTCAGGTCGGGTCGGTCCTCGTGAAAAGGGTGGTTGCCGCCTCAGCCGTGCTCGCGCTCGCCGCTCCGGGCGCCGCCGCCGGAGCCGGGCTCGAGCTTGTCTCGCGCGATCTTGACAGCACCGCGCCGGCGCGGGCTGCCCGTTTCGACCTGATCGGGATCCACTGGCGCGGCTCCGGGTCGGTGCTCTTCAGGACGCGCTCGCTCGCCGGCCGCTGGAGCTCGTGGCGCGCAGCCGCGCCCGGCGAGGACGACCTGCCCGACCGCGGCACCGAGGGCGGCGTCTCGGGCTGGCGCCTCGGCAGCCCGTTCTGGGTCGGGGGGGCCGACATGCTGCAGGTGCGCAGGGTCGGGCGTGTGGGGCGGGTGCGCGCATTCTTCGTCCGCAGCCCAGGACGGTCCCGGCCGGTGCTGCAGCCGCTGATGACCGAGACGCCGGCGATCGTCACGCGGGCGGAGTGGGGCGCGAACGAGGCGATCAAACGCGCGCCGCCGCGCTATGCCGACGGCGTCCACTTCGCGATCGTCCACCACACGGCTGGGTCGAACGCGTACAGCCCAAGCCAGTCGGCCTCGATCGTGCGCGCGATCGAGCTCTACCACGTCGAGGCCAACGGCTGGAACGACATCGGCTACAACTTCCTCGTCGACAAGTACGGCCAGATCTTCGAAGGCCGGTACGGTGGCATGACGCGGGCGGTGATCGGCGCGCACGCGGAGGGGTTCAACGTCGGCAGCGTCGGGATCGCGCTGCTCGGGAACTACGACGGCGCCAGGCCGACGGCCGCTGCGCGCGCGGCGCTCGTGTCGCTGCTCGCCTGGCGTCTCGACCTCGCGCACGTCGACCCGCTCTCGAAGGTGGTGCGGGTCTCGGACGGGAACCCGCGCTATCCGGCCGGCAGGAAGGTGACGCTGAACGCGATCTCGGGGCACCGGGACACGGGCCCGACGAGCTGCCCAGGGACGAACCTCTACGCGCAGCTGCCGGCGATCCGGAAGGAGGTTGCGCAGACGGGGCTGCCGAAGCTCTACGCGCCCAGGGTGGCCGGCGCGCTCGGCGGGCAGATCCGGTTCAGGGCCACGCTCTCCGCCGAGGCAGCCTGGACGGTGACCGTCAAGGACCAGACGGGTGCCGCCGTCGCAGGTGGGAGCGGCACGGGCACGGCGGTCGACTGGACCTGGAACGCGACCTCGGTGCCCACCGACCGGCAGTACTCATGGACGATCGCCGCTCCCGACATGCGCAGCGCGGCCGGGACGATCGGTCTGCCGATGCTTCGCCTGGTGTCGCCTCTCCGGCCGTGGTTCTGGCCGCTCATCCAGGCGAAGAGGTGACCCAGGCGTCGTAACGGCGCTCGAGTCGCTCGAGCAGCTCGACCAGCAGCTCGGCGCGGTCGACGGCGCGGCCGGTCTCGACCAGGAGCGAGGTCGCGGGCACGTCCACCTCCTGCGGTAGCTGCTCCTCCGGGATGTTCACGTTGACCCCGACCCCGAGCACGACCCGGCCCTCGCGCGCCTCGGCCAGCACGCCGGCGACCTTCAGCCCGCCCAGCAGCAGGTCGTTCGGGAACTTCAGCTCGGACGCAAGCCCCGTCAGCGCCTCGATCGCCTCGGCGCACGCCAGAGCCGCCACCCCCGTCAGCTCCGGGAGCCGCTCGCCCGGCACCGCGGGCCGGAGCTGGATCGAGCAGAGCAGGCTCGTCCCCGGCGGTGCGAACCAGCGGCGCCCGAGCCGGCCGCGCCCCTCGGTCTGCTCGCCGGCGACGACGACCGCGCCCTCTGGAGTCTCGGGCTCGAGCAGCAGCTGGGTCGAGGGAGTCGACTCCAGATAGCGGTAGTCGCGGCCGAAGCGGCCCCGGAGGCGCGGGACGACAGCCTCGCTCGCCAGCGAATCCACCCCCCGTAGACTAGGGACCGCCGTGCAACCTCCTCGCCGCAAGCGCCGTCAGATTCGGCAGGACCCACGGCTCGAACGGCCGCTTCGCTACGAGAGGCTCAGTGATCCGATTCTGGTCAGACGCGCCCAGGACGGCGACGCCGAGGCGCTCGCCGCGCTCTGCGAGCGCCATGCCCCCCGCGTCGAGCGGCTTGCCTCGCACGTGCTCGCCGATCCCGAGGACGCCCGTGACGCCGCACAGGAGGCGCTCGCCAAGCTCTGCGTTCGCCTGCGGCAGTACCGCGGCGAGGCCCAGTTCGCGACCTGGCTGCACCGGCTGGTCGTCAACACCTGCCACGACGTCGGCGCACGCCAGCGCGTGCGCCACTGCGAGCCGCTCGACCGGGACGAGCGCCTGGCGGTCGAGGCCGACCCGGCGCACGAGGCGGCGCTCTCGGAGCTGCGCCACGAGCTGGCCGCCGAGCTGGCGGGTCTCTCCCACGAGCAGGCGAGCGTGGTCGTGCTGAAGGACGCCTTGGGCTTCTCCTTCGCGGAGATCTCCGAGCGCTCCGGGATGCCGGTCGGGACGGCGAAGTGCTACGCGCACCGCGCCCGCGCCGGCCTGCGCGCACGGCTCACGGGCAGATCGGCAGCGTGAAGACCACACTTGGGCGCGAGGAGATCGAGGCGATCCTGCCGCACCGGGAGCCGTTTCTGCTGATCGATGAGGTGCTCGAGCTCGAGCCGGGCGAGCGGGTGGTCGCGCGCAAGACGGTGCGGCCGGACGAGTGGTACCTGGCCGGCCACTTCCCGGGGCGGCCGGTGATGCCCGGCGTTCTGATCGTCGAGGGCATGGCGCAGACCGGCGCGGTCGCGGTGCTCTCGCAGGAGGAGAACCGCGGTCGGCTGGCGCTGTTCGCAGGGATCGACGGCGTGCGCTTCAAGCGAATCGTCGAACCGGGGGACGAGCTGGTCTACGAGTGCCGGCTCGAGGCGGTGCGCGGCCCGATCGGGAAGGGCAAGGCGACGGCGAAGGTCGACGGTCAGCTTGCGGCCCGCGGAACCCTGACGTTCGCGGTGGAGCAGACGTGATCGGTACCGCGAACGGCGGCGCGATCTCGATCACGGGCCTCGGCTCCTACGTTCCCGAGCGCGTGGTGACGAATGACGAGCTCTCGACGATGATGGAGACCTCCGACGAGTGGATCCGCGACCGCACCGGGATCCGGGAGCGCCGGATCGCCGGGCCGGAGCAGGCGCTCTCCGACCTCTGCCTGCCCGCAGCGCGCGAGGCGCTGGCGACCGCCAGGCTCGACGGCTCGCAGATCGACCTGATCATCGTTGCGACCGTGACGCCCGACATGGCGTTTCCGTCGACCGGAGCGATCCTGGCCGACAGGCTCGGCGCGTCCGAGGCGGCCGCCTACGACCTCTCGGCCGGTTGCACGGGGTTCATGTACGCGGTCGCGCAGGCCTACGGGATGCTCGCCGGTGGGCTGTCGCAGAGGGCGCTCGTCGTCGGCGGCGACGTGCTCTCGAAGATCCTGGACTGGAGCGACCGCTCGACCGCCGTCCTCTTCGGCGACGGTGCCGGCGCTGTGGTGCTAGAGCGCGTCGGCGAGGGCGGCTTCCTCGGCTTCGAGCTCGGGGCCGACGGCTCGGGCGGGCCGCAGCTCTACCTGCCCGCCGGCGGCTCGCGGGCCCCGGCGAGCGCAGAGACCGTGGCCGGGAAGCAGCATTTCGTCCAGATGAACGGGCGCGAGGTCTTCAAGTTCGCGACGCGCGTGCTGATCGCCTCCGCGGAGGCCGTGCTGGCCGAGTGCGGCCGCACCATCGACGATGTGGACGTCTACGTTCCGCACCAGGCGAACGTACGGATCATCGAGTATGCGCGGGAGAAGCTGGGTATTCCGGAGGAGAAAGTCGTGATCGACGTCGACCGCTACGGCAACACGTCCTCCGGGTCGATTCCGCTCGCCCTCGCCGACGCGAAGGCCGACGGACGCCTGCGGGCCGGCAGGCTCGTGCTGATGACGGGAATGGGTGCCGGGCTCACGTGGGGCTCCGGTTTGATCGAATGGACAGACGGAGGACGAGGATGAGCGCCGAGAAGATCGCATTCTGCTTTCCAGGCCAGGGCTCGCTCGAGGTGGGCATGGGCCGTGAGATCGCACGGGCGGTGCCCGAGGCGATGGACGTCTTCGTGCGGGCGAGCGAGGCCTCCGGGCTCGATCTCGTCCGGCTCTGCTTCGAGGCGCCCGAGGAGGAGCTCGTCAAGACGGAGGTGCAGCAGCCCGCGCTCGTCGCGACGAGCCTGGCGGTGCTCGCTGCGCTGCGCAGCTACGGGTACCGGCCGGACTACGTCGTCGGCCACTCGGTCGGCGAGTTCGCAGCGCTGGCGGCGGCCGAGGCGCTCGGCGTCGAAGAGGCGATCGCGCTCGTCCGCGAGCGCGGCCTGGCGATGGCCGCGGCCGCCCAGGAGAACCCCGGTTCGATGGCAGCGATCCTCGGGCTCGAGGACGAGG
Source organism: Gaiellaceae bacterium (assembly GCA_035624425.1). Lineage (GTDB taxonomy): Bacteria > Actinomycetota > Thermoleophilia > Gaiellales > Gaiellaceae > AC-32. The sequence goes on along the minus strand of DASPRN010000026.1, from coordinate 15,184 downwards.
TGGTCGAGGATCTCTGCGCCCGCATCTCGCGCGTCTGGCCGGCGAACTACAACTGCCCCGGCCAGATCGTCATCTCGGGCGAGAACCCGGCGGTGGACGAGTGCTGTACGGAGGCGCAGCTCCAGGGCGCCCGGCGGACGGTCAAGCTGCGCGTCTCGGGCGCGTTCCACAGCCCGCTGATCGAGCACGCCGCCGAGCGGCTGCGCCCGGCGGTCGAGCGCGTGCGCTTTGCCGAGCCGATCGCCCCCTTCATCTCCACGGTGACCGCGAAGATCGAGCCCGCGCAGCGGATGGCGGCCCTCCTGGTCGAGCAGCTGACAGCGCCGGTCAAGTTCACCCAGGCCGCGCGCGAGCTGATGCGGCAGGGGGTGAAGGTCTTCGTCGAGGTGGGGCCCGGCAACGTGCTCAGCGGTTTACTGAAGAGGATCGACAGAAGCGTGAAGGCGATCCCCGTGGGCGACCTCGCCTCTCTCGAGAAGCTGCGGGAGATCCTCGGCCCTGCCTGACGCGTTCTGCTCGCTCGAGGGGAAGACGGCTCTGGTCACCGGCGGCTCGCGTGGGATCGGCCGGGCGATCGCGCTCGAGCTCGGCCGCGCCGGCGCCGAGGTGGTGGTCGGCTACCGGTCGGGCGCGGAGGAGGCCGAGGCGGCGGCGAAGGAGGCCGGCGGCCGCGCCGTGCAGGCGGATGTCGCCGATCCCGCTGAGGCGACGCGGCTCGTCGAGGATGCGGGCGACCTCGACATACTCGTCAACAACGCGGGCCTCACCCGCGACGGCCTGCTGGCGCGGATGTCCGACGAGGACTGGCGGGACGTGATCGAGACGAATCTCTCGTCGGTCTTCTACACCTGCCGTGCGGTGACGCGGGGGATGATGAAGAAGCGAGCCGGCTCGATCGTGAACGTCTCGTCGATCGTCGGCCTGCACGGCAACTGGGGCCAGACGAACTACGGCGCCTCGAAGGCCGGGATCATCGGCTTCACCAAGTCCCTCGCGCGCGAGCTCGGCAGCCGCAACGTGCGCGCCAACGTGGTCGCGCCGGGTTACGTGAATACGCGCCTGACCGACGTGCTTCCGGAGGAGGCGCGCGAGGCGATGCTCGCGAACACGCCGCTCGGCCGGCTCGGCAATCCGGAGGACGTCGCCGGAGCGGTACGCTTCCTGTGCTCCGACGAGGCCTCGTTCATCACGGGCGAAGTGTTGCTCGTCGACGGCGGTCTGGGAATGTGAACGGGGCATCACTCAACGGCAGGCGCAGGGTCGTGATCACCGGCCTCGGCGCCCTGACCCCGCTCGGCAACGACGTGGAGTCGAGCTGGGAGAACCTGGTCGCGGGGCAGTCCGGCGCGGGGCCGATCACGCAGTTCGACTCGAGCGGCTTCTACGTTCACTTCGCCTGCGAGGTGAAGGGCTTCGACGCGACCGACTTCATCGACCGGAAGCAGGCGCGGCGCATGGACCGCTTCGCACACCTGATCGTCGCCGCCGCCCGCATGGCGGAGCGGGACGCCGGGCTCGAGATCTCCGCGGAGCCCGACCGGATCGGCGCTGCGATCGCGACCGGCATCGGCGGCCTGAAGGCATTTCAGGACTGCCATTCCGAGCTGCTCGAGCGCGGGCCCGACCGCGTCAACCCATTCTCGATCCCGGAGATCATCCCGAACATGGGTGCGGCCTGGGTGTCGATGCAGCTCGGGACGCAGGGGCCGCTGAGCTCGCAGTGCACGGCCTGTGCCGCCTCGAACATGGCGCTCGGCGAGGGCGCGGATGCGATCCGGCTCGGCCGGGCGGACGTGATGCTCTGCGGCGGCACGGAGGCGCCCGTCACCGAGGTCGGAATCGCCGGCTTCAGCGCGATGCGCGCGCTCTCCCGGCGCAACGACGCCCCCGAGAAGGCGAGCCGCCCGTTCGACGCCGAGCGCGACGGCTTCGTGATGGGCGAGGCGGGGGCGGTCCTGGTGCTCGAAGAGCTCGAGCATGCGCGCGCGCGAGGGGCGAAGATCTACGCGGAGCTGCTCGGCTACGGCGTCTCGTCGGATGCGCGCCACATCACCGAGCCGGACCCGACCGGCCTGAATCCGGCCCGCGCGATGACCATGGCCTTCCGCGACGCGGGGATCGAGCCGGAGGAGGTCGACTACATCAACGCGCACGGAACCTCGACGCCCGTGGGCGACGCGAGCGAGACGCGTGTGCTGAAGATCGCGCTCGGCGAGGAGAACGCCCGCAAGACGCCGGTCTCGTCGACCAAGGGCGCGACCGGGCACTGCCTCGGCGCCGCCGGCGCGGTCGAGGCGATCTTCACGACGCTGGCCGTGAACCGCGGCGCGATGCCGCCGACGATCAACTACGAGCAGCCCGACCCGGAGTGCGATCTCGACTACATTCCGAACGAGTCGCGCGAGGCGGATGTGCACGTCGGCGTCTCCAACTCGTTCGGCTTCGGCGGCCACAACGCCACCGTCGTGATCCGCCGCTTCGAGGGCTGAGCGGCCTGCGCTGGGCCGGTGCGGCCTCGGTAAGCTCGCCGAGTGGCGCAGCGCTGGGCAACGTTCGACTGCTACGGGACGCTGATCGACTGGAACGGCGGCATCCGCGGCGAGCTCGCGCGCGTCTTCGGCGAGGAGCGGGCGGACGAGCTGCTCGCCCGCTACCACGAGCTCGAGCCGCAGCTCGAGGCCGACGGCACGCGCTCCTATCGAGAGGTCATGACGGACGCGATGCGCGAGCTCGGCGCGCCGGCCGGCGAGGGGGACGCGCTTGCCCGCTCGCTCCCGTCGTGGACGCCGTTCCCCGAGGTCCCTGCCGCCCTGATGCAGGCGCGCGGCAAGGGCTGGAAGCTGGCGATTCTCTCCAACACCGACCGCGACTACATCGAGGCGTCGATGGCGCAACTCGGCGTGCCCTTCGAGATCTCGATCGTCGCCTCCGAGATCGGCTCGTACAAGCCTGCGCTCGGCCACTGGCGCGCGTTCGAGGAGCAGGTCGGCCGCCTGCCCGACGTCCACGTCGCCGCCAGCCTCTTCCACGACGTCGCGCCTGCGAACGAGCTCGGCCTCCCCTCGATCTGGATCAACCGGCTCGGCGAGCAGCCGGGCCCACAGCCGAGTCGCGAGCTGCCGGACCTCAACGGCCTCGGCGAGGCTCTTGGCGAGCTGGCGTGACCGTCGAGCTGCGAGATGTGACCGACGAGGACGCGGCGCTCCTCGCGGAGTTGCTCGAGCGGCACGCACGCGACTCGTTCGGCGAGCGGGATCTGAGCGAGGACGAGCTCCGCAGCTGGTTCCGGATACCGAACCTCTGGATCAAGGTCGCGGAGCGCGAAGGCGAGCTGGTGGGCTACATCGACATGTCGATCGACGACGGCCGCTTCGACATCGATGCGCGCACGCTCGAGCCCGAGGTCGCGCGGCTGATGGTCGACGCTGCGTATGCCGAGGCTCGCAAACGCTCGGCCGAGCCACGGGTGCATGTCTTCATCCAGGGCGACGACTCGGCCGCACGTGGGTTCTTGGCCGACGCCGGCGACTGGCACGTGATCCGGCACGCGTTCCAGATGCGAATCGACTTCGACGGTGAGCCGCCCGAGCCCGAGTGGCCGGCGGGGCTGGTGCCGAGGAACCTGCGCGAGGGCGAGGAGGAGCGCGTCTGGGCTGCCACCAACGACGCGTTCGCCGATCACTGGGACTTCCACCCGCGGACGTTCGACGAGTGGATCGCGTTCCACAAGGATCCGCATCGTTACGACCCCACGTTCTGGTGGCTCGTTGAGGACGGCGAGGAACTGGCGGCGGTCTCGATCAACTCGTGGCATTCGTCCGGTGACCCGCACTACGGCTGGATCCACGTTCTCGGCACCCGGCCGGCGTGGCGGCGCCGCGGGCTCGCGACCGCCCTCCTGCTGCACTCCTTCCGCGACTTCCGCGAGCGCGGGGCGACCCGCGTCGGCCTGGGCGTCGACGGCGAGAACACGACGGGTGCGGTTCGGCTCTACGAGAGCGTTGGCATGCACGTCGACCGGCGCAACGACATCTACGAGCGGACGGCGTGAGCCGCCTCCGCGCGCGCTGTCCGGACTGCGGCGCCTTCACGGCGGTTGCCCTCGGGCCCGGCTACGAGTGCCACGCCTGCGGGCGGGAGTTCGCGGCGGGAATGGTGCGCGTCCCGCGCGCGTGGGGTGACGGAGGCGAGACGATGGCCGAGGCGGCGCGCCTGCCGCTGCCCTATCCCGAGGCCGCCGTGATCGAGGAAGAGACGCTCGGCGACCAGACGCTGGCGGTCGCGGCGGAGCTGCCGGAACGGCCGCTCGTGCTCGGCGGCTGCTGCTGCTCGCACATCGGCGCGGTCGAGGCGCTCGCGTCGCGGCACGGGCGCATCGCGCTCGTCTGGTTCGACGCGCACGGCGACCTCAACACGCCCGAGACCTCGCCGTCCGGGAACCTCTGGGGGATGCCGCTGCGGATGATCCTCGACTCCGGCTCCGTCGACCCGCAGGACGTGCTTCTGCTCGGCGCGCGCAACCTCGATCCGCCCGAGACGGAGCTGATCGCCTCGATCGGCCTCCGCACCGAGCCGGACGAGCTCGAGGCGGCGCTCGAGGGAACCGAGGGCGTCTACGTCGCGCTGGACGCCGACGCGCTCGATCCGGCCGGGATCCGCTCGTTCATGCCCGAGCCGGACGGGCTCTCGCTCGACGAAACCGAGCGGCTCCTGCGCGCGATCGCCGAGCGCGCGCCCGTTCTCGGCGCCGGCCTCAGCGGCCTGGCCGCCGAGCCTGGCAACGTCGAGCCCGCAACGCGCCTGCTTGCCGCGCTCGGGCTGTAACTCCCTGGAAGGCGGCCGGGTCTAAACTCGCGGACGTGTCCGAGCGCATCGACGTCTCCATCGAGCACAAACACGCGCCGCCCGAAGACGGTGGGCGCCCGCATCCGAACACCTGCCCGAGCTGCGGCTCGCACTACCGCGACGACGAGCTCGAGGCGAGCCTGCGCGTCTGCACGCAGTGCGGGCACCACTTCCCGGTGCACGCGCGCGAGCGGATCCGCCAGCTGACCGACCCGGACAGCTTCAGCGAGGAGGCCGCCGACCTGCGCTCCGACGATCCGCTCGGCTTCTTCGACCTGCGTCCCTATACCGAGCGGCTGGTCGAGGCCGAGCTCTCGACCGGCCTGGGCGAGGCGATGGTGATCGGCCGGGCGGCGATCGAAGAGCGGCCCTGTGAGCTGGCCGTGATGGAGTTCGGGTTCATGGGTGGCTCGATGGGCCGTGTCGTCGGGGAGAAGTTCGCGACCGCCTGCCAGAGCGCCGCCGAAGAGGGAATGCCGCTCGTCTCGGTGACCGCCTCGGGCGGGGCGCGCATGCAGGAGGGGATCCTCTCGCTGATGCAGCTGCCGAAGACCGTCTGTGCCGTCGAGGACTTGCGCGACGCGGGCGGCACGCTGATCAGCGTGATGGCGCACCCGACGACCGCCGGCGTGCTCGCGAGCTTCGCCAGTCTCGGCGACGTGATCGTGGCAGAGCCTGGCGCGCTGCTCTCGTTCACCGGCCCGCGAGTCGTCCAGCAGACGACGCGTGAGAAGCTTCCCGACGACTTCGGCCTGGCCGAGTCGAACTACCGGCACGGCCACGTCGACGCGATCGTCCCCCGACCCGAGCTGCGCGCGACCGTGGCCCGGCTGCTGAGGCTCTTCGGCAATGGCGCATGAGGCCGAGGTCCGGCTGCGCGGGCAGCTGAGCCGCCTCCGCAGCCTGCCGCTCCTGCGCGGCGCGCGGCTTTCGGGCGAGCTCGAGCGGCTGCAGAAGCAGCTCGAGCGGATCGTCGACGAGCCGAGCGACGAGGAGATCTGGCGCTCCGTCGAGCTGGCGCGCAACCCGGACCGGCCGTACGCCCTCGACTACGTCGAGCGGCTGCTCGACGACTGGTTCGAGCTGCACGGCGACCGCGCCCACGGGGATGACGCGGCGGTCGTGGCGGGCCTCGGGCGCTTCCGCGGCCGAACCGTCGTGCTGATCGGGAACCAGAAGGGCCGCGACGTCAAGGAGCGGACGAAGCGCAACTTCGGCATGGCCTACCCAGAGGGCTACGGCAAGGCGATGCGCGCGATGGAGCTCGCCGACCGGCACGGCTTCCCGCTGCTGACGCTGATCGACATCCCCGGCGCCTACCCGGGCGTCACCGCCGAGGAGCACGGCCAGGGTGGCGCGATTGCGCGCTCGCAGGCGCTGATGGCGCGGCTGCGTGTCCCCACCGTCGCGTGCATCATCGGCGAGGGCGGCTCGGGCGGCGCGATCGCGACCGCGCTCGCCGACCGCGTCCTGATGCAGGAGAACGCGATGTACACGGTCATCTCGCCGGAGGGCTGCGCGGCGATTCTCTGGCGCGACGCGGGCGAGGCGAAGAAGGCAGCCGCGGCCTTCAAGCCCGACGCCGGCCACTGCCTCGAGCTGGGCGTGGTCGACGGGGTCGTCCCGGAGCCCGAGGGAGGCGCGCAGACCGATTTCGACGCGGCGGCACGGCTGCTCGGGGACGCTCTCGCCGAGTCGCTCGAATTGCTGGACGGAATGAGCGGCGACGAGCTCCGGCGGCGGCGGCGTGTGCGTTTCCGCACAATCGGCCAGGTCTCCGCGGCGACCTAGCTCCGCTTGGAAACAGGGTTTTAGCGGCTCTTTTCCACATGATCCACAGGCTTATCCCCGGCCCGTACACATGTCGAGGCCAGCTTGTAGCCGGCCCCGACCGTAACCTCCCGTCAGGTGGAGACGATTCGAAACGGAGACGCCTATCTGTTGAGAACGTTCCTGCCGAAGTGGGCGCGATCGCAAGCCCGCCCCGATGAGCCTTCGCGAGTACGAGCGCAAGCGCGACCGCAGGAAGACGCCTGAGCCGTTCAGCGGGAAGCGCCGGGGCAAGGACCCGATCTTCGTCGTGCAGCGTCACGACGCGCGGAGGCTGCACTACGACTTCCGCCTCGAGCGGAACGGCGCGCTCGCGAGCTGGGCGGTACCGAAGGGCGTGCCGCTCGAGGCCGGCCAGCAGCACCTGGCGGTGCACGTCGAGGACCATCCACTCGACTACGCGACCTTCGAGGGCGAGATTCCGAAGGGCGAGTACGGCGCCGGCTCGGTCGAGATCTGGGACTCCGGCACCTACGAGCTTGTCGAGGAGAAGCGCGACGGGGGGCTGACCGTCCGCCTCCACGGGAAGAAGCTCGACGGTCTCTGGACGCTCGTGCCGGCGCACCTGGACGGCAAGGAGCAGAACTGGCTGATCCTGCGCAAGCGCGAGGACGGCGCCGCCGGGGTCTCCGGCCGGAAGTACGCGCCGATGCTCGCTACGCTCGAGGACGAGCGGCACATGCCGCGCGGCGAGGGCTGGGAGTTCGAGATCAAGTGGGACGGCTACCGGATCGTCTCGCGCGTGGCCGGGGGCGAGGCCGCTCTGCGCACGCGCAAGGACCAGGACTACACCAAGCGCTTCGCGAACGTCGCCAAGGAGCTCGCCAGGGCGCTGAAGACCCCGGACTGCGTGGTCGACGGCGAGGTCTGCGCGCTCGACGACGAAGGCCGGCCGAGCTTCTCGGCGATGCAGCAGGCGAAGCCCGGCACGCCGATCGTCTACTACCTCTTCGACCTGCTCGAGGTCGAGGGGGAGCCGATCGTCGACCTGCCGCTCTCCGAACGTCGCAAGCGCCTCGAGAAGCTGCTCGACCGGCGTAACCGCACCGTGCAGTTCTCGGAGTCGTTCGACGACGGCCCGGCGCTGCTGGCGGCCGCCGAGGAGCGCCGGCTCGAGGGCGTGATGGGCAAGCGGCTCGATTCGCGCTACCAGCCGGGCAGGCGCTCGCGCGACTGGCTCAAGTTCAAGGCCCACGCCGAGCAGGAGTTCGTGGTCGCCGGCTACACGCGCGGACAGGGCCGGCGCGAGGGCTCGTTCGGCGCGCTCGTCCTCGGCGCCTACGAGGGCGGCGAGCTGGGCTGGGTCGGCAACGTCGGCACCGGCTTCGACGACGCGGAGATCGAGCGGCTGCTGAAGACGTTGCGGCCGCTCGCGCGCAAGACCTCGCCCTTCGCGCAGGAGCCGAAGATGCCGCGGGTGCGCAAGGGCGACGTGCTCTGGGTCGAGCCGAAGCTCGTCGCCGAGGTGTCGTTCGCCGAGTTCACGCACGACGGCCGCCTCCGCGCGCCGGTCTACCTCGGCCTGCGCGACGACAAGGACGCGAGCGAGGTCCGGCGCGAGCTCGCCCGGCCCGTTCCCGAGGTGGTCACGAAGGGCAAGCGCGTCCTGCGCCTCTCGAACCTCGACAAGGAGTTCTGGCCGGACGAGGGGATCACGAAGGGCGACCTGCTCGCGTTCTACCGCGACGTTGCGCCGGTCGTCGTCCCGCATCTCCGCGACCGGCCGTTCACGATGAAGCGCTATCCGGACGGCTGGCAGGGCAAGCACTTCTTCCAGAAGGACAAGCCGGCCGGGATGCCCGACTGGATCCCGACGGTGAGCATCGAGGTGACCGGCCGCGAGCGCCCGCGCCGGCGGCGCCGGATCGACGCGCCGCTCGTGAACGACGAGCTCGCGCTCCTCTGGATGGCGAACATGGCCTGCATCGACCTGAACACGTGGTACTCGCGGGTCGACAGGCTCGACCGGCCCGACTTCGTGCTCTTCGACCTCGACCCCTCGCCCGACGTCGGCTTCCCGGAGACGGTGCGGGTCGCCCTGCTGGTCAAGGAGGTGCTCGACACGATCGGCCTCCGGTCGTTCTGCAAGACGAGCGGCGCGGACGGAATCCACGTGCTCGTGCCGGTCGAGCGGCGCTCGACCTACGAGGACACGCGCCAGTTCGCCGAGATCGTCGCCGGCGCGCTGGCCACGACGCATCGCGGCCTGGTCACGACCGAGTGGTCGAAGGCGAAGCGCCGCGGCGTCCTGATCGATGCCAACCAGAACGGCGAGGGCAAGACGATCGCCTCGGTCTACTCCGTGCGGCCGAAGGAGGGCGCTCCGGTGTCGACGCCGCTGCGCTGGGAAGAGGTGGACGAGTCGCTCGACCCGGCGGCGTTCACGATGGACGTGGTCCGGCAGCGCGTGGCCGAGCACGGCGACCTGTTCGAGGGCGTGCTCACGACCCGCCAGTCGCTGAGCAAGGCGCTGAAGACGCTGCAGTGATCAGAGGTCGCGGCGGCTGAAGCCGTACGCGGCCAGGGCGGCGACGATCAACAGGTACGCGACGGCCCAGAGCCGGACGCTGGTACCGCCGGTGTACGCGCCGCCGAAGGGGCCGAGCTGAAGCAGGAAGCCGGTCAGGCCGGTCGTGTTCGCGGTGATCTCGCGCAGCCCGTCCTGGTAGAGGGCCTCGAACGGGAGCAGCCAGGCGGCGATCTTGGCGGCGTGCTCCAGCGTGTGCGAGTTGAGCGCGTGGCCGATCGTTCCGAGCAGGCCGGAGACGAGACCGGCACCGAAGACCATGAAGACGGCGATCCCGTTCGCCGTCGAGCTGAGGAAGACGGAGCCGAGCAGCGAGATCGCGGCTATCAATGCGACGCCGGCCGCGAGCTCGAGCCCCGGCGCGACCAGGTGGTCGGGCCACCAGTGACCGGTGAGGCCGGTGATCAACATCGCCGCGACGTAGACCGCGCCGACGTAGGGCGCGCACACCGCGACCGCGCCGAGCCAGCGGGAGGCGAGCAGCGTCGGGCGGCTCACCGGCCGGACGATCAGCGGTTGCAGGAGCCCGCGCTCCGCGTCGCCACTGACGACCCCGAGCGTGAGGAAGATCGCGAGCACCGTCCCGAGGAAGAGCGTGGCGAACATCGCCAGGCCGAAGACGAACGCGCCCGCGAACGGCCTCGGCTCGATGCCCACCGGCGGCGAGACGTGGGCGATGTCCCGGAAGACGTAGTGGTTGGCGAGCCAGTACAGCGCCAGGAAGCCGAGCGTCAGCAGCAGGACGACGACGAACACCTTCCGTCGCAGCGCCTCGCGCAGGCCGTAGCCGGCGATCGTCAGGACCGCGGTCACGACGACTGGCCTCCGACCGCCTCGAGGTACGTGTCCTCGAGCGTCGAGGTCAGGACGCGCGCCTCGTAGATCTTCCGCCCCGCCGCCACGAGCTCCTCGACGAGGCGCGGCACATCCTCGCGGCCTGCGCCCTCGAACAGGCGCACGCCCTCGTCGGTCTCGATCTCCACACCGCGCGGCTTCGACAGCTCGGCGGGTGAGCCCTCGGTCACGACGCGGCCGCGAAGCAGGATCGCCACGCGGTCGCAGACGAGCTCGATCTCGCTCAGCAGGTGCGAGTTGAGCAGCACCGAGATGCCGCGGCCGCGCAGTTCCTCGAGGAGTGTGCGGACCGTACGGCGTCCGACCGGGTCGAGCGCGCTCGTCGGCTCGTCGAGGAGTAGGAGCGGCGGTGAGCCGACCAGCGCCTGGGCGATGCCGAGCCGCTGCTGCATGCCCTTCGACATCTCCTCGACGCGGCGGTCGCGCGCGTCCGCCAGGCCGACCAGCTCCAGCAGCTCGTGCCGCTCGTGCTGGCCGCCGCGCGAGCCGGCCAGGCGCTGGTGGAGCTCGAGCACCTCGTCGCCGGAGGCCCAGCCCGGGAAGCGGAACAGCTCGGCCAGGTAGCCGAGGGAGCGGCGCGCCTCGTGCGACCCGGCGCGCAGCCCGCAGATCTCCGCACTTCCGGCCGAGGGGCGGACGAGCCCGCAGGCGATCTTGACGAGCGTCGATTTGCCGGCGCCGTTTGGTCCGAGCAGGCCGACCAGCTCGCCCCCGGCGACCTCGAGGTCGACCCCGCCGAGCGCCACGAGCGAGCCGTAGCGCTTGGCCAGCCCGCGCACTCTGAGGGCGCTCGCGGAGCCGGGTGCGCGGGTCATGCCGCCACGCTACAGGCGGCCGGTACGACGGAACCGACCGGCTAGCGGAGCTGCGAGCCGGCGTCCCAGCGGGTGGGATCGAAGCCGAAGGTCGAGACCAGGTTCGGCTTGGCGGCGGACTCGGCCGCGGCGCGGCTCTCGCTGTACGTCCAGACCGTCTCGCAGGTCTCGTCGTCGACGCGCCGGATCTCGAGCGCCTCGGGCTCGTTCCCGTCCAGGTACTCGAAGGCGAAGTCGGTGGCCTCGAGGAAGTTGTGGCTCTCGGAGAGCACGGCCTTCATCAGGTAGGTCGGTTCGAGAACGACGTCGCAGACCTGGTAGACCGGCTCCCCCGGCGCGGGAGGCCGGATCACCGCCTCCAGGTCGACCCCGGGCTCCTCGAGCTCGATGCCGTGCTGCTCGGCGAGCGCTCGAGCCAGCTCGGGGCCGGAGACGTAGCCGCCTTCGACCAGGATCTCTCCGAGCCGCGACCCCTCGCGCCGGAGCTGCTGCGCCAGGGCCTCCTCGAGCTCGAGCTCGGTGACGTAGCCCTTCTCGACGAGCAGCCGTCCGAGGGGGCGCCACGAAGCTTCGCCCTCCGCGCTTCGGGAAACTCGGCCGGGCTCGATCTCGTGCGGCGGCGCAGGCCGGCTCGTGGGACGCAGCTCGACGCCGTGCTGCTCGGACAGCGCACTCGCAAGCGAGAGCCCCGTCACGTACCCGAAGCCCACCAGGATCTGGCCGAGGACGCGGCCGCTCCGTCGCTGCTCGGCCAGCGCCACGTCGAGCTGGTCAGAGGTCAGGACGCCCTGCTCCACGAGGAGCGTCCCGAGAGGCTGCCAGGGGAAGTGGGCTCCCGTCATCGCAGCCTTCTGTATCGGCAAACCGGGCTCGGTGGCTGAGGCTCGGCGTGAGGGCTCTTACGTGGCCGGCGCGATGAACTTGACGTAGTAGCCGAGCTCGTCGAAGCCGAGGCGGCGGTAGAGCTCCTTCGGCCAGTCCTCGTAGTCGGCGACGAGGCAGACGAACTCGGCGCCGCGCTCGCGCGCCGCTGCGATCGCGGCGAGCACGACCGCGGTCGCGTAGCCCCGGCCGCGGTGTTCGTGCAGTGTGGCGACGTCCTCGACCTGCGCTTCCGCGCCGTCCTGGTAGAGGTCCGTGTAGCTCACGACTTCTCCGCCGACCTTCACCGCGAAGTAGCGCGCCTCGATCAGGCGCCCGATGACGTGCTTCCCGGCGAAGAGCTGCTCCATGACCTCCGGCCGGCCCCAGGGCGTGCCTGCGTTGATGTGCAGCCGCGCGGGCCGGAGCTCCTCCTCGGTCACCTCTTCGACGAGGCCGAGATCGGCGCTGCGGTCGGGCTCGCGCAGTTGCGCCATCACGGTCACACGGCTCACTCGCCAGCCTTGCTCGTCGAAGTACGGCACGAGCCGCTCGCCGAGCTCCGCATCAGGCACGAAGACCATCCGCCGGCGGAGCCGCCGGGCCTCGGCCTCGACCTCCTCGGGCGTCGCCTCATGCTCGACCCGGAGGTAGTTGGCATCGAGCCGCCTCGGGAGTTCGTCAAGGTAGACCGCGGTTCCCACCGTGGACTCCAGCGACCGGTTCCCCCATGTGTCCCCGCGAGCGAGGAATGCGTACGCGCGGGCCAGGTCGTCATTCATCGCCGAGCCCTCGCGGGTGGCCGAGCATCCCGAGCTCCGCGATGTCGCGCTGGAAGAAGAGCGCCACGGTCCAGTCGACGACGACGCGCAGCTTCCGGGAGAAGAGCGGTAGCTGGAAGAGGTGGTACGTCCTCGTCACGAACCAGCCGAGGAAGCCGGTCAGGCGCAGGCCGGGGACGGCGGCGATGCCCTTGTAGCGGCCGAGGGTCGCGACCTGGCCGAGCGTGCGGTAGCGGTACGGCTGCGGGTCGCCGCGGAGGTTCTTGGCCAGGCGCCGCGCCTGGCGGAGGGCGTGCTGCGAGGTCGGCGGGTCGGGCGGGCCCGGCGAGGCCAGGTTCGGCACGGCCGCGCAGTCGCCGAGCGCCCAGACGTTCTCGTGGCCCTCGACCCGCAGCGTCTCGTCGACCCGCACGCGGTGGCGCTCGTCGAGCGGCAGGCCCAGCCGGGCCAGCAGCGGATTGGCGCGGACGCCGGCCGTCCAGACGAGCGTCGCGGTCGGAATGCGCGTTCCGTCTGAGAGGACGGCGGTCTCGGCATCGACAGACTCGAGCGTCGTCGAGACGTGGATCTCGATCCCGCGCCTCGTCAGCTGCTCGGCCGCGTAGTCGCCCAGGCGGCTCGGGATCTCCGGGAGGATCTTCGGCGCCGCGTCGACCAGCACCCAGCGGCGCGCGCGGCCGTGCAGCTCGGGGTAGTGGCGCATCGCGTCGGAGACCAGGTCCGAGAGCTCGGCGAGCGCCTCGACTCCCGCATAGCCGGCACCGACGAAGACGAACGTCAAATGCCGCGCGGCCGAGTCCTCTTCGGCCACCGCTGCGGCCTCGAGTTGGCCGAGCACATGGTTGCGCAGGGCGATCGCGTCCGCGAGGTCCTTGAAGCCCAGCCCATGCTCGGCCAGTCCGGAGATCGGGAGCGTCCGTGCGATCGAGCCGAGCGCAAGGACGAGGTTCTCGTAGGTGACCTCGAACGGGCCGTCGGCGGAGTCGACCGCGACCGTGCGCCTGGCGGCGTCGAGCCCGGTGACACTGCCGAGCAGGAGCTCCGAGTGCGGGCACATCAGACGTAGCGGGACGACGACATGGCGCGGCTCGAGCGTCCCGGAGGCAGCCTCGGGAAGGAGCGGGGTGAACAGCATGAAGTTCTCCGGGCTGACGATCGTCGCGCCGGCCTTGCCGAGGTAACGGGCAACGTACGCCCCGGCGAAGCCGCCGCCTGCGATCAGGGTCCCGCCTCGCGCAGTTCGGGCCACGGGCTTACTATCGCGCGGTGGCGGGGGTGCAGGTCGCGGTCGTCGGCAGCGGGAGCGAGCACGAGCAGCGCGCCGAGGAGGTCGGGCGGCTGCTCGCCGAGCGCGGCTGCACGGTGGTGACCGGCGGCGGCGGCGAGGTGATGGCGGCCGCGGCCCGCGGGGCGAAGTCGGCCGGCGGGACGACGATCGGGATCCTCCCGGGGGAGCGGCGGCGCGAAGGGAACGAGTGGCTCGACCACGAGGTCGTGACGGGGATCGGCCACGCGCGCAACGTGGCGGTGGCGGCCTCCGGCGACGCGGTGATCGCCGTCGGCGGCAGCTGGGGGACGCTGGCGGAGGTCGCGTTCGCCATGCGCCTCGGGCGGCCGGTCGTGATTCTCGAGCCCGGCCTGGAGGTCGAAGGCGTGCCGCGCGCCTCCTCACCGGCCGACGCCGTCGAGTCGGTTCTCGCCGCGCTCTGACCCGAGTGGCTCAACCCACCTAGTGCACCCCGACGACGAGCGAGGTTCCGCCAAGCCCTGCTAGTAACACAGTGTTACTTGGAGGGTGAGACGCTGGCGGATGAGCGGGTCAGGCCCGGAGGAGCGGGCTCGTGAGGCAGGTCGGGCCGCCGTCGCCCTTGCTCAGCTCGGCGCCCTCGTAGACCTCGACCTCGACGCCGGCGCGCTCGAGGCGGCGGCGCGTCTCGGGGTTGCCGGCGACCGCGAGCGCGGCGCGCGGGGCGAGGGCGAGGACGTTCGAGCCCATGGTCGCGAACTCCTCGTCCGGGACCGGCACGATCTCGATCCCGCGTTCGCCGAGAAGCTGTGCGAGGCGGGTCGGCAGGAGCGGCGGGTAGGCGACGACGAGGTCCGGCGCCAGCGGACTCAGCAGCGAGAGCAGGTGCATCACCTCCCCGGGGCCGTGCCAGTGAGGCAGGTCGAAGACGAGCACCTCGACGCCCGGCAGCAGCCGCTCGAGCGCCTGGATTCCGTCCGAGTTGGTGCGGTAGCCGCGGCCGGCGAGCAGCGTGCGCTCGTCGAGGCGGATCAGATCGCCGCCCTCGGCCCACTCGTCGCCGGTCAGCTTGCCGGCGATCGCGACAGCCGCCCGCTCGAAGTCCTCGGCGAGCGCACCGGGCTCGGAGCGGCGCGCCTCCTTGCCGGGGTTGAGCAGGATCGCGCCCTCCTCCGTCACCAGGGCGGGGTCGAAGGTGTAGATGGCGTCCGCGTTCTCCGAGGACGACTCGGCCAGGAGGAGTTCTGCATCGGCCCGCTCGAGGATCGCGCAGAGCGCCTCGTGCTCGCGGGCGATCGCGGCCGGATCGGGCTTCGCGCGCCAGCCGCAGGCCTGCCAGTCGCGCAGATCGGACGGCGCTCGCAGCAGCACCCGCCGGAGCTCGCCGGTCATCGACGTGCAGCCGTAGACCTTCGGCTCGACG
>DASPRN010000138.1:0-5727 GCA_035624425.1 Gaiellaceae bacterium | reverse complement strand
CTTCCGCTCCCAGTGGGCGATCGCAACCTCGTCCTCGCCGAGCCCCAGCTCGGGATCTCCGGCGAAGACGGTGCACCAGATCCGGTCTGGATCGAGCTTCATGTGCTCGAAGATGAATTCCCAGGCGAGGTCGATCGCGCCCTCCTTGAAGTACTGCCCGAACGAGAAGTTGCCGAGCATCTCGAAGAAGGTCAGGTGGAACGTGTCAAGGCCGACCTCGTCGATGTCAGGCGTGCGGAAGACCTTCTGGACGGTCGTGAGGAGGGGCGCCGGCGGATTCTCGAGCCCGAGGAAGAAGGGCATCAGCGGCTGCATCCCGGCCGAGACGAGCAGGGTCGAGCGATCGTCCGCGCGCGGGATCAGCGAGGCCGAGGGCCGGAACTCGTGGCCCTTGGACTCGAAGAACTCGCGGTAGCCCGCGCGCAGCTCGGCGGTCGTCTTCACGCAGGTGATTCTAGGTACGAGGTCAGCCGCCCCAAGGCGCCGACTCGGCGGCGCCGACCATTTCGCGTCCACCGATCGTGCCGGCGCCCACGACGACGCCGTCCTCGTACAGCACGGCTGCCTGGCCGGGCGCGACGCCGTACGCGGGCTCGTCGAGCAGCAGCCGGAAGCCGTGGTCGGTCTCGATCGTCTGCGCGGCGATCGCCGGCGAACGGTGGCGCAGCTTCGCCTCGACCCGGCGGGCCGGGACGTAGAGTCGGCCGCGGGCCTCGACCTCCGTGATCGCGAGCGCCCTTCGCGGACCGGCGACGACGGTGTTCGTGCCCGGGTCGGCGCGCAGCGCGTAGAGCGGCTCGCCCGCCGCGACGCCGAGCCCGCGCCGCTGGCCCGCTGTGAAGCGCCAGAAACCGCCGTGGCGCCCGAGCTCCCGTCCCTCCTCGTCGACGACCGGGCCGTCCGACGGCTCCAGCCCGTGGCGCGCGAGGAAGTCGCGGTAGTCGCCGCCGGCCAGGAAGCACGCTTCCTGGCTCTCGGAGCGGCCGGCCGCGGCCAGGCCGGCGCGCGCCGCCTCGGCCCGGGTCTCCTCCTTCGTCTGCTCTCCGAGCGGGAACCAGATCCGCTCGAGCAGCCGCGGGTCGAGCCGGCCGAGCATGTACGACTGGTCCTTGCCCGGGTCGGTCGCGCGCGCGAGCAGGAGCCGGTCGCGGTGGCGGACGATGCGCGCGTAGTGCCCCGTCGCCAGGCGCTCGGCGCCCGCCCGCGCGGCGAAGTCGAGCAGCTCGGCGAAGCGAAAGCTGCCGTTGCAGCGGATGCAGGGGTTCGGGGTCTGGCCGGCCGCGTAGCCCCGGATGAACGGGCCGACGACGGCGCGGCGGAACTCCTCGCGCAGGTCGAGTGTCACGTGCGGCAGGCCGCGCGCATGGCAGGTCGCCCGCGCGGCGAGCACGGCCTCCGGCGAGCAGCAGGCGCGCTCGGCGTCGGGCCCCTGCGGGTCGAGCCAGAGGCGCAGCGTCACGCCGATCGCGCCGCTCCCGGCGCGGAGCAGCGCAACCGCGCTGTCGACGCCACCGCTCATGGCGACGGCCACGCGGCCCGGCTTCGCCGCGGCCGTGAAGACCGGGCCGAGCGCGTTCGCCAGTGCGTCGACCACGAGCTCGTCGCCGCCGACCGCGGCGGCCTCGAGCAGGGTCAGGCCCTCGAGCGGGCGCTCGAGCCCGTCTGCGTCCGCATCGACGATCCGGTCGCCTTCGATCGCCAGCCGCACGAGCGCCCAGCGGCCGTCACGTGCTGAATCTCCGGCGAGCTCGACCATGAGGCCAGGCTAGCGAGTGCCGGGGGGAGCGCGTGGCTCCCCCCGGCTGCCCCACCCTGCCGCTGTCCTGAGCTCGATGCGAACCTGGACTAGCCAGGTGGGTGCCGAGTCAACCTCCGGCGCCAGGCGCCTCGGGCCGAACGACGGCTCCCTCTGCATTTGTGTTGGTTCTACATTGGGAGCCCAGGCCACGCACAGGGTCGAGCTATCTGATCGTAGCTTTGCCGGGCGGCATCGCAAGCGGACTTGGTCACTGCACGGGCGTTCCGGCGAAGACCCACTGGATCTTCTGGACGCCGTCGATGCCGAGCTTCTGGGCGAGTGCGGGAGTCAGCTCGAACTTCCGGCCCGGAGCAACGGGCCGGCGCTCGATCACCTGCACCAGGAAGTGCGGGCTGTTCTTGTACGCGACGTAGAGCTTGATCCCGCACGGCAGGACCGAGTCGGTGACCCCGAGCGTGCCCGGCCGGATGACGACGCCGCAGTTGGTCACCCTGCCCGTCTTCTCGAGCGTCCCGCCTGCGAGGCTCGAACGCCACTGGCCGCCCTGGAGCGTCACCGGCTGGAGCAGGCTCTGCGTCTGCTGCTGGCCTCCGTGCGAGGTCAAGGCCAGCGAGACGACGGCGGCCAGCAGGGCGACTCCGGCCAGGGCGATCTCGCGCTGGGCGATGACCGGGCTCATCGGAGCTCCTGCATCCGCAGCTCGTCGAGCGCGGTGCCGAAGGCCTCGCGGATCAGCGGGTCGAAGTCGACCGGCAGGTCGCCGGACGCGTTGGCGAACTGCCGCAGGCTCATGAGCAGCAACGCCCGCTCCTCGTCCCGGGCGGGATTCCGGCCCTCCTGCTCGCCCGCGATGCGCTCGAGGTCCCAGACGTTCCACTCGCGCGGGGTCGAGTCCCGGCGAACGAGCGGCACGACGACCTCCGGTTCCGGCTCCGGCGCCGGTGGAGGCTGCGGCGGCGGGGGCGGCGCGACTGTCAGGACCGGCTTCGCCTCGGGCACCACCACGGGCTCGGCTTCGGGCTCGGCTTCGGGCTCGGGCCCGGGCGGCGGCGGCTCCGGCGACGGCGTCTCGGCGACCGGCTCTCGTTCGTGCTCGTGCTCGGCAGGCGCGACGCGCCGGCCGGCGCGGGTGCGGCCCTCGCTGCGTTCGACGACCGCGACCAGCAGCCAGGCCGAGAACATCACCACCGCGATCCAGACCCACCCGAGCCCCGCGAGGCCGACGGCCACGGCGACCAGCACGAGAAAGCCTGCCTCGAGCAGGAAGCGCGCGATCCTCATTCCGTGGAGCTTCACGTGCCGGTTTCCTTCGGCTTCTCCGGCTCGTCATCTCCGTGCGTCCGCGGGCCGAAGAGCTCTGCCACCTCCTGGGCGGCCCGGCTCGGCTCCGGCGCAGCCCGGCGCGGCAGGAGCTTCACGTGCCTCGGCGGCGTGGCCTCCGGCGCCTCGGGCTCGGGCTCGCGGCGGCGCAGGAGCGAGCGCACACGGCGGCCGAACGACGACTCAGGCGGGCCCTCGGCCGCGACCGAATCGGGCTCCTCGGCCGGCGGCGGGAGCGGCTCGGGAGCGGGCTCGAGCATGGTCAGCTCTTCCGGCTCCGGCTCCGGCTCGGCCTCGTCCTCCGGCGCCTCGCTCCCGGCAGCCGGCTCGGGTGGCGCCACGACCGTACGCTCCTCGACCCGTGGCCCGAAGATTCGCCGCGGTCCCTCGTCCTCGTCCCAGGACGAGCGCGGCAGCAGGCTGGAAAGCGGCGAGCGGTCGATTCGTTCGGCGGTCAGCTCGGCAAGCGCGACCAGCAGCCAGGCCGCGGCCATGATGATCACGATGTAGAGCGGCCTCAGATCGGCGAGCCCGGCGCCCAGCGCGAGCAGCACGAGGAACCCGACCTCGAGCGCGAACCGGACTCCGAGCCGGCGCGGAAGCACGCGGAGAGACTAGCCGGTGTCGCTGCCGTTCTCGTCCGCCTCGGACTCGGCCTCCGGAGGCGAAGGCGGCGGTGGTCCCGGCGAGGCGGGTGGCGAGACAGGCGGTTCCGCCGGCGCCTCGACCGTGGGCGGTTCGGCCTCGCGAGGCCCGCGCAGCCGGCCCTCGGGCTCGCCGGGCCCGCGTGCCGTCTGAGCTGCGGCCGCGGCCGAGTCGACGATCGTCTGCGCCACCCGGCCAACGGACTCGTCGCCCAGACCCGCCGCGCCCAGGAGCTGCTCCGCGCCTTCCTGCGCGCGCGCGATGATCACGCCGGCCTGCGAACGCGCCCACTCGAGCGTCGACTCGACCTCGGCGCGGGCCGAATTGGTCAGCTCGGTCGCCTGATGCCGCGCCTGCTCGAGCAGGCGGGCTGCCCGCGACTCCGCTTCCTTGATCTCCTGCGTTGCCTGCGCCTCGGCCTCCTGCACGGTCTGGCGGGCCTCCGCCTTGGCGGCGTTGATGAGCTCGGCCCGCTGGCGCTCGCTCTCGCTGCGATAGCTGTCAACCTTGCCTTCGCGCTCCTGGAGCTCGCGCTGGCGCCGCGAAACCTCCTCCTCGGTACGGCGAAACTGCGATGCCGAGGCGTTCTGCGCGTCGCGCTCGATGCTGTCGGCCATCTCGGCGGCGGCGCGGATCAGGTGCAGCGCGTCCATCCGGACGGCGTGGCCGCTCGGCTCGACCCCGCTCTGCCCCGCGGCCTGGAGGACTCGGAGCTGGACCTGCAGCTGGGTCGTGTGCCGCCGGAAGGCCTCGAAGGCCTCGCTCACCTTGTCCCGGTCATACCCGTCGCTGGCGCTCGGCAGGTCTTCGACCCGCGGCAGCGAGGTCAGCGCCGGCGTCTGTTGTGCTCGTTCTTGCCCTTCTGGTGCCATCGCGTGCTCGTCTCCCTGACTCGACCTGCGTTGAAGTATGACTCCTGGATCGGCCGGCGAGACCCCGGACGTTAGGGGCTCGTGTCCTCCTCGACCACCACACGAATTCCAAGCTCGTCGAGCTGCTCCTGCTCGACCGGTGAGGGGGCTCCGCTCATCGGGTCGAGGCCGGCCTGGTTCTTGGGAAACGCGATCGTGTCACGGAGGTTCGGCTCCTCCGCCAGCACCATCAGCATCCGGTCGATGCCAAATGCGATCCCGCCGTGTGGTGGCGCGCCCATGCCGAGCGCCTCGAGCAGGAAGCCGAAGCGCTCGCGCTGCTGCTCGGGCGAGATCTGCAGGATGTCGAACACCCTGGCCTGCAGCTCGGGCTCGTGGATCCTGACCGAGCCGCCGCCGAGCTCCTCGCCGTTGCCGACCAGGTCGTAGGCGACAGCCAGCGCGGCCCCGGGGTCGGTGTCGAGCAGCGCCTCCGATTCCGGCGTCGGACGCGTGAACGGATGGTGCACGGCGCCCAGCCGCTGCTCCTCCTCCGACCAGCCGAACATCGGGAAGTCGGTCACCCACGTGAAGCGCCACTCGCCCGGCGGGATCAGGCCGAGCCACTCGCCGAGGTGCAGGCGCAGCGCCCCGAGCACGCGCGCGACGATCTCCGGCCGGTCGGCTCCGAAGAGGACGGTCGAGGCCGGCGTCCCGCCGATCGCCTGCAGCTCGGGCTCGGAGAGAAACTTGAGGATCGGCGAGCGCGCCTCGCCCTGCTCGTCGTGGACCACGTACGCGAGACCCTTCGCCCCCCAGCTCCTGGCGATCTCCTCGAGATCCTCCAGCTCGGCGCGCGAGAGCTCCTGCGGCACGGTCAGGCAACGTACCGCCTCGGCGCCGCCGAACACCTTGAACCCGGAACCGCGCGTGACCTCGGTCAGGTCGCGGATCTCGAGCCCGAAGCGAAGATCGGGCTTGTCGGTGCCGTAGCGGAGCATCGAGTCGGCGTACGAGAGGCGCGGGAACGGGATCTCGACCTCGACGCCGAGGCACTCGAGCCAGACCGCCTGGATCATCCGCTCCATCAGCTCGAGGATGAGCTCGACGTCGGGGAACGCCATCTCGACGTCGAGCTGCGTCAGCTCCTGG
>DASPRN010000124.1:0-11872 GCA_035624425.1 Gaiellaceae bacterium | reverse complement strand
GTGAGCTTCCGCACTCGGGCGTCGTGGCTCCCCTTCGAGCCCGACGAGGGCCGCACGAACATCGCCGAGCCCACGTGGGTGCGAACGAAGGCGACGGTCGCGAGCAGCACAAACAGGAGAGGCAGGCGGCGCATCGGGCCTACATCGGCGGCGCCCGCTCGTCCTGAAGCCGGCTCCCCCGTTTGGGGTAGCCAGTAGTCCTCACCGGAATCATCCCGCTGGGACGACTCGCTTAGACTCCGAACGCGCAAGGCTGATGCCGTTACCGAAACAGGAGGCAAAGTGCTAGCAGCGGACTACCCGTTTCTCGACGTGCTGTGGACGATGCTCGTCATCTTCGCGTGGGTGATCTGGTTCTGGCTTTTGATCACCGTCTTCTCAGATCTCTTCCGCCGGCACGACATCGGCGGCGGGACGAAGGTGCTCTGGTGCATCTTCGTGATCGTTCTGCCGTTCCTCGGCGTGTTCATCTACCTGATCGCCGAGAGCAAGGGCATGGCCGAGCGCAACACGAAGGCCATCGAGGCCGCGCAGACGCAGACCGACGACTACATCCGCCAGGTCGCGGCGCAAGGCGACCCGGCCGCGCAGATCGCACAGGCGAAGCAGCTGCTCGACAGCGGCGCGATCGACCAGCAGGAGTTCGACACGCTGAAGAAGAAGGCGCTCGCCGCCGGGGCCTGAGCGGCGGAGGCAGCACCACCGTTACCGGCGGCTGGCCAAGCGGCCGGCCGCCGGCGGACCGGCCACGCTAGGGGCCGGCTCTGCGCTCCGCTTCGCCCTTCAGGTGCTCGAGGCCCTGCTCCAACGACCGGTCGAGCGTCTTCTCGAGTGATCGACGGAAGAGCCGGGCAAGCAAGCCGCTGAACGACTCCTCTGTCTCGACGCGTGTGCCGCGGCCGGCCGGCTCGAGGCGCCACTCGTGGATCGCCCCGATCGACAGCGTTCGGCCGCGCCACCTGACGAACCGCGGCGGGTCGACCTCCTCCAGCGTCGAGACGATCGTGCCCGGGCCTGCCTTCCAGCGGAACTCCGAGCCGGGCGCCACCGGCCCCTCGAACGACATCGACTTGACGTCCGGGTTCCACTGCGGCCACTGCCCGAAGCCGGTCAAGACGTCCCAGACGACCTCTGGCGGCGCGGCGATCTCGATCTCCCGTCTGCTTCTGACCGGTGCTTCTCGCAACATGAGGGCATTATTCGCCGGATGGGCGTGATCACGCTGACAGTCGTGCAGAACGAGCCGGAGGCGGAGGTCATCTGCGGGCTCCTCCGCTCGAGCGGCATCAAGTGCTTTCACCGCGAGACGAACCTCGTCTCGAGCGCCTACCCGGTCGGCGGCGTATCGCCGGTCGAGGTCGTCGTCGACCAGTCCGACCTGGCCAGAGCCCAGAAGGTTCTCGAAGCTCGCTGAGTTACAGGACGGTTGCGGGCCGGTGTAGATGCGGAGACGCCGCGCCGGGAAGGCCTCCGCGTGCCGAAGGTGGGTCTGGATGCGCCGGCCACTGCTCTGCGAGCTGCACGCGCACACGACCTGGAGCGACGGCGAGCTCACCGTCCGCGAGCTCGCCGACCTCTACGGGGGCGCGGGCTTCGACGTGCTGGCGATCACCGACCACGTCGTCCGCGGCCAGGATCGGGCGACCGTCACCGCTGCCAACCACGCCGCCTACCTCGCAGAGGTCGAAGCCGAGGCCGAACGGGCGGCAGCGCGGTACGGGCTGCTCGTCATCCCCGGGCTCGAGCTGACCGACGACGATCCCGACCCGCGCAGGGCCGCCCACGCGCTCGCGATCGGCGTGCGCGAGTTCGTCGGGCTGGAGACCGGCCTCGACGCAGCCCTGGTCCGGGCGCGCGGCCGGGGCGCGGCCCTGATCGGCGCGCACCCCTTCACGCTGACCGCGCTGGCGCAGGCGACGAGGTCGACCGCGCGCTACGCGGAGGACCGCGCCTGGGCGGCGAAGGCGGTCGACCGGCTCGAGGTCTGCAACCGCCACGACTTCTTCGACTGGGTCGCGCGCGCCCGCCTGCCTGTGGTCGCCACCGGCGACTTCCACCGGCGCGAGCATCTCGCGACCTGGAAGACGGTGCTCCCGGCCGAGAAGCGCGAAGAGGCGGTCGTCGACTACCTGCGCTCGCGCCGGCCCGTCTGGCTCGCGTCGGTCGAGGCCGCCCGCGAGCGGGCCGCGTAGCGGTCCGGTTCGAGCCTGGTAACGGTCTGGCGCAGACCGTGGGAAGCCGGCGCTGCGTCGCGAACACCGTCTCGAACCGCCACCGAAAGGAGACCGCTGTGAGCGAGCTCGAGCACATCGAGGAGCCCGTCGCATTGGAGGACGAGGACGAGATGACGGTGCCGGCGCCCGACCCCGGCACCGACGAGACGGACTCGTCGACGGACGACGAGCCCTGGAACTGACAGAACGACCGGCGGGCGGCGATTCCCGTGATCGCCGCCCGCCCACCCGAGTCGTCCCGGGCGGGCGTCCTGCTAGGCTCATATCTCCACAGAGCGAGTACCTGGCCGGCGAGAACGCCTCCCATCTACCGTTCGTGAGTTGGTAGAAGGAGGTGTTTTTTCATGGCGACAGGAACAGTCAAGTGGTTCAACGATGCGAAGGGGTACGGCTTCATCACCCCTGAGGATCAGGGCAAGGATCTCTTCGTCCACCACAGCTCGATCACGGGTGAGGGCTTCAAGTCACTCGCCGAGGGGGCGAAGGTCGAGTACGAGGCCGTCGAGGGTGCAAAGGGCCCCGAGGCGAAGAACGTCACGCCGGTCTAGCGGCTAGGGAAGGGCAGGCGCGCGTCGCCACGCGGCGCGCGCCGCTCCTATCGAAAGGGGCAATGGATGCGGGGCGAGATGCTCTGGTTCAACGAGAAGAAGAACCACGGTTTCATCCTCACCGACGAGGACGAGCGGCTTGCAGTCTTCGGCGCAGGCTTCGCGCGCGGGGAGCGGCCCGAGGGACGGTGCGCCCATCGCGCCGTGAGGTTCGACGTCGACGAGAGCAACGGCACGCGCCAGGCGGAGAACGTCGTCTTCGAGCGCGATCCCGTGGCCCGGCGCGCTCGGCTCCGCGGTGGCAGTAGGGTTCGGGGGTAGAGATGCCGAGCAAGAACCGACAGCAGACGATCGGGAAGCGGAACCGTGAGCGGGCAGTCGAGGAGAAGCGCCGGCTCAAGCGGGAGCGCAAGGAGGCCGAGCGCGCCGAGCGCCAGGCCGCGCTCGAGGCGGGGCTGCCGCCGCCCGACCCGGCTGCGGAGCGGGCAGCGGCACGCGAGGCCGGCCAGCCGGAGCCCGAGCCGGAGCTTCCGCTCGGCGAGCCTCCGGCGGCCTGATCCTCGAGCTCGAGACCGAGCACGGCACCGCTCGCGCGCATCTGCGCCCCGTGGACTCGCCGGTCGGGGCGCTGGTGCTCGGGCACGGAGCCGGCGGCGGGGTCGAGTCGCCGGACCTCACCGGGGCCGCCGAGGCTGCGGCGTCGGCCGGCCTGACCGTCGCGCTCGTCGAACAGCCCTATCGCATCGCCGGACGGCGCAGCCCGGCGCCCGCCGCCCAGCTCGACGCCGCCTGGATCTCGGTCGTACGGCAGCTCGACCTCGGTGCGCCGCTGATCGCCGGCGGCCGCTCTTCGGGGGCGCGCGTCGCCTGCCGCACGGCAGCGGAGCTCGGCGCGGCGGCCGTGCTCTGCCTCGCGTTTCCGCTCCACCCGCCCGGACGGCCCGAGAAGAGCCGGCTCGACGAGCTGGACGCGGTCACCGTTCCGACCCTCGTCGTCCAGGGCGAGCGGGATCCGTTCGGGCTCCCGCCCGCCGGTGCCGGCCGCGACGTGGTCACGATCCCGGGCACGCATTCGCTCAGAAGTAGCGGCGCGGTCGAGGCCGCAGTCGCCGCCTGGCTGGAAACCGTCCGCCTGGGCTAGTCGCGGCGCGTGCCGCGCCAGGGGCCGGGCACGAAGTCGAGGACGACGTTCACCGCCCAGACGATGACCGTTGCCCAGACCAGCGTCCGGAAGCCGTGGATCGAGAAGCCGGAGACGAGCACCGACGTGAGCCAGAGCATCAGCATCGAGACGCCGAACCAGATCAGGCCGAGCGTGATGAACGCCAGCGGCAGGGTCAGGAGCCGCAGCAAGGGCTTCAGCACCGTGTTCAGGATCCCGAAGAGCAGGGCGGCTCTGATCAGGTCCCCCGCCGTGTCCGCCGTCACGCCGCTCAGGACGGCCGTGACGATTCCCAGTACGACCGCGTTGGCCACCCAGGAGAGGGTGAGCTGCTTCGCAAGGCGGATCATCAGGCGAGGCTACGACAGAGGAGCGGAGCTAGGCAAGTCGTAGTTCTCTTTGCAACGCCTGCCCGAACCGGAGAGGATAGGCGGGCAAAGACCTGACTGGAGGGTAGGTACATGGCAGAAAAGAGTGGCTGGACCGGCTGGATCGGCTTCGCCGGCGTCCTGATGGTGATCGTCGGAGGGATCGATTTCTTCGAGGGCTTGATCGCCGCCATCAGGGGCTCGTACTACTTCGCGACCCCGAGCCAGATCATCGTCGTCAACACCACCACGTGGGGCTGGCTCACGCTGATCTGGGGGATCATCCTGGTGCTGGCCGGCTTCGGGATCCTCGCCGGGGCAAGCTGGGCTCGCTGGTTCGCGATCGTCGTCGGCAGCCTCAACTTCTTCCAACAGCTCGGCTTCGCCGGCAACTCGAACGCCCCTTTGTGGGGGCTGACGGTTATGGCGCTGACGATCGTCGTGCTCTACGCCCTGATCGTCCACTGGGACGATGCGAAGGGCGAGATGGCGATGTAACGAGCGCAATCGAAGCGGGCGCGGCCTTTTTGGGCGGCGCCCGCTTCGCGCGTTCGACGAGAGGAGAGACGGTGGCGTCCGATGCTTCAGAGGTGCTGGGCTCGCCGGAGGTGGCGGGCACGTTCCTGAGCCCGAAGGGGCTGACCTCGCGGATGACGGTGATGGCCGCGGGGCGGGTCGTCGGCGGCCTGATCGGCACGGTCGCGGCCGACAAGGCGACCGGCGGCGAGCGCTACGAGGGCGCGCCGGACTTCGGCCAAGTCGGGTACGTGGCAGTGACGCAGGACGAGGTCGCGATCGTCCGCGGCAAGAAGGGCGCCTTCAAGCCGAAGGTCGGCGACGAGGTCGTCGCGCGCGTGAGACGGACCGACGTCCAAGCGGTCGAGTTCGACAAGGGCGCGCTCAAGGGCAGCCTGAAGATCCAGTTCGCCGACGGCGGCTGGTGGGAGTTCGAGATCCCGAAGATCTACCGCAAGACGACCGAGAAGGTCGTCGAGGCGCTCGCGCCCTCCGGCTGACCCTCGGGGCGACCCGGTTCATCGCTCGACTACGCTGGGCGACGAGTGACGGGGACGTTCACCACGCGGCCGGAGCTGCGCGGCACCTTCGGAATGGTCGCCTCGACGCACTGGCTCGCGTCGGCGGCGGCGATGGCGGCGCTCGAGCGGGGCGGAAACGCCTTCGACGCGGCGGTGACGGCCGGATTCGTCCTCCAGGTCGTCGAGCCGCACATGAACGGCCCGGGCGGCGAGGCGCCGATCCTGTTCTACAGCGCAGAGCGCGACGAGGTGCTCGTCGTCGCCGGCCAGGGAGTCGCGCCGGCGGCGGCCACGACCGAGCGCTTTCGCGAGCTGGGGCTCGAGCTCGTGCCCGGGACCGGCCTCCTCCCCGCATGTGTGCCCGGCGCGTTCGACGCCTGGCTGCTGCTCCTGCGCGACTTCGGATCGCTCTCGCTCGCCGAGGTGCTCGAGCCCGCGATCGGGTACGCGGAGCGTGGCTACCCGCTGGTCGCCGGGATCTGCGACGCGATCGCGAGGATGGAGCAGCTCTTCCGCCAGGAGTGGCCGGGATCGGCCGAGCTCTATCTGCCGGTTCCGGCGGCGGGGGACCTCTTCCGCAACCGCGACCTGGCGGCGACCTGGCGGCGCGTGCTCGAGGAGGCCCGCGGGGGTAGTCGCGAGCAGGAGATCGACTCCGCGCGCGACGCGTTCTATCGCGGCTTCGTCGCGGAGGCGATCGCGTCGTTCGCGGCCGAGACGGAGGTGATGGACAGCTCCGGCCGACGACACCGCGGGCTCCTGACCGGGGGCGACCTCGCGTCGTGGCAGGCGGCTCTCGAACCGCCGGTGGAGCGCGACTACCACGGCTGGCGGGTGTTCAAGACGGGGCCGTGGGGCCAGGGCCCGGTCTTCCTGCAGCAACTCGGGCTGCTCGAACGATTCGATCTGGGATCGCTCGGGCGCGAGAGCGCGGGGCTCGTGCACGTCGTGGTCGAGTGCGCGAAGCTCGCGTTCGCAGACCGCGAGGCGTGGTACGGCGATCCGGGCTTCTTCGAGGTGCCGCTCGACGATCTGCTGAGCCCGGTCTACGCGGAGGAGCGGGCCCGCCTCGTCGGCGAGGAGGCGTCGGGTGAGCTGCGCCCCGGAGGGCCGGGCGGCCGCGAGCCGCGGCTGCCGCGGATTCCCGCTCCGCCCGCCGCGGCGCCCGGGACCGGTGAGCCGGGCAGGGGCGACACCTGCCACGTCGACGTCGTCGATCGCCATGGCAACCTCGTCTCGGCGACGCCGAGCGGCGGCTGGCTGGACGGGTCGCCCGTGATTCCCGGCCTCGGTTTCTGCCTCGGGACGCGCGGGCAGATGTTCTGGCTCGAGGAAGGGCTGCCGAGCTCGCTCGAGCCCCGCAAGCGCCCGCGCACGACGCTCTCGCCGACGATCGCCCGGCGCGACGGCGAAACCCTTGCTTTCGGCACCCCGGGCGGCGATCAGCAGGACCAGTGGTCGCTCGTCTTCTTCCTCTCGCTCGTCCACTTCGGCCTCGGCCTACAGGAGGCGATCGACGCGCCGATGTTCCACACCGAGCACTTCCCGGAGTCGTTCTACCCGCGGCAGCCGCGCCCGCGGACGCTGCAGCTCGAGAGCCGCTTCGGCGAGGAGGTCGTCGGCGAGCTGTCGCGGCGGGGGCACCTCGTCGAGCCACAAGGCCCGTGGTCGCTCGGCCGGCTCAGCGCCGCGGCAACCGACGGGAAGATCCTGCGGGCGGCGGCGAACCCGCGCGGCATGCAAGGGTACGCCGTCGGTCGGTGAGATGAAACCGGCCGAGCTCAGCCGCATAGCCGCCGAGCTCGACGGTGTCGCCGAGCAGCGACGCGAGGGTTTGCTCGACTGGCGCTACCGCGGGCGCCTGGTTGCGCGGCAGCTCGACGACAGCCACGTCGTCATCCGCGTGTCGTTCGAGCTCCGAGATTTTCTCCTGCAGTCGTTCCCGGAGACGTTCTCGGTGCCGAAGCGCTATGCGAACCACATGATGGTCGTCGCCGACCTGGAGGACGGGAACGCCGATGCGATAGAGGACACCGTCATCTCGGCGTGGGAGCTTCAATCCGGCAGGTAGCGGCGCCTCAATCGGGCAGCAGGCCACCCGGATAGCGGACCTTGCTCGGCTCCTCGAAGCGGGCGTCCGCGAGCTCGCCGTCCTGGGTGTCCTCCGGCGAGCCGGCGTTGTAGCGGGCGGCGGTCTCGTCGGCGCAGTAGAAGCCCCAGGGACCGTCCTTCTGGAACTGCCGCGAGCTCGCGCAGAGAATCACGCACGGGCCATCGCCGGCGCCGACGAAGGCGTGCTTCGTCTCCGGCGGGCAGTGCACGAAATCCCACTGCTTCAGCGGGCGCTCCTGGCCCTCGACGATCAGCAGCCCCTCCCCCGCGAGGACCAGGAAGTCCTCCTGCTCGGTCTCCCAGTGATAGGTCCCGGTCGGCTCGCCCGGGCCGACGACGCGGATCGCCAGCCCGAGCATCGGGAAGAAGGTCTCTGCCTCGTACTCGTCGTAGCCGGTGAGCGGGACGGAGTGGCCCTGCCCCGGCTTGTCGAACCAGCGCGCGTCGCGCGCATTCATCACGAACCAGCCCTGGCTCGCCGGAACGAGCCCGGCGCCGGCGTCCTCGAGCTTCGCCTCAGGTACCACGGCGTGATGATATGCGCGCGCGCGCTCCGCTCCGGAGCGACGAGATCCGAAACGGCGCTCGGCCCGTATCTCTTCGCAGAACCCCACGCATCTCTAGGAGGTCAACCTCATGAAGAAGGCAGCAACCCTGGGCGTAAGCCTGCTTGCACTCGTGGCCGTGACCGTGGCCGCGGCCGCGACCGTCAAGGTCGTCTCGACGGCGCACAACGCCAAGCTCCACAAGACGATTCTCGTCACGAAAGCCGGGCTGACGCTCTACTCGCTGAGCGTCGAGCGGCACGGCAAGTTCATCTGCACCGGTGGGTGCCTCTCCTTCTGGAAGCCGCTCACCGTCAAGAAGGGCCAGAAGCCGGCCGGAGTGCCCGGGCTGTCGACGGTCAAGCGCCCCGACAACCGGCTGCAGGTCGCCTACCGCGGCGCGCCGGTCTACAGGTTCTACCTCGACAGCAAGCGCGGCGACATCATGGGCAACGGTTTCCGTGACGTCGGCGTCTGGCACCCGGTCGGGGTCGCACGCTGAGCCTCACCGCGTCGCCCGCAGCTCGAGCGCCTGGTCGTGAACCGGCGCTCGAGCTGCCGGCCGCTAGGAAGGCTCGAGCGCGCGGATCCCGGACCAGAGCGCGAGGCACAGGCCGCCGAGGGCGAAGACGGCGAAGAGGCTCTCGCGGTCGTCGAAGAGCGCGACGAACGCGCAGGCCAGGGTTGCAGCGCTGGCCGCGAAGGCGGCGAGCACCAGGAACACGTTTCCCCATGTCTGCTCGCGTTCCATCCAGGCAGAGCCTAGCGACGGATTGTTGATAGGCGGTAAAGAGCCCGGTCACAGGATCGACACCGGACCAGCACCCGCGCGTTACCCACGTTTGGCCGAGGCTTTCGTAGAGTCGGTGGCGCCGAGGACGACCGAAGACTCCGCGCGTACCGCCGCCTGGGCCGCGGGAGAGCGGATAGAACGAGGGCCTCCAATGCCCCGGGGCCCTCGTTTCTTATTCGAGCGCTCATGGGCTCTTCTGGAAGAACCCGGTCAGCTCGTTGCGCTCCTCCGGACCTTTGACCGTCTGCTCGAGCACAGTTCCGACGCCGCGGACGTAGTACTTGTGGTCGATCACGCCCGGCTCGAGCGGCGTCCATTCCTTCGTCAGCATCGCCTGCGTTGCGGTGATGTACGGCACCTCGACGTGCAGGTTCATCTGCACCACCTGGAAGTGATCCTCGGCTTGCCCTTTGTAGGACTCCTGCTGGGCCGACTGGCCCACCTTTGGGTGCGCAAACATGAAGATCCCGGGCTTGGCGCCGTTCACCCCGGCCGTCCAGCTCCCCTCGGTCGACGTGACCTTGCCGCTCGGATCGAGCTCGGCGGTCTTCTCGCCGTAGTACCAGACGTTCCCGTCGTTGTCCTGCGTGTACCAGTCGGTCGTCTTCTCCTCGAGGGCGCCGGCGAGGAAGAGCTCGTCGTCGATCGCCCTGGCCGGAGCGCCGTCGATGATGCGGACCTTGTCCGTGACCGTCATCACGTCACGCGAGGGCTTGCCGTCCTTGACGCCGCGGTAGACGTAGATCGAGCCGGGCTTCAGCGGAAACCAGGGGTTGTTCACGTTCGCGGAGAAGGTCCGCTTCGACGAGCCGCAGCCCGCCGCCACGAGCAGGAGAGCCGCCAGCGGAAGGAGCCCGCGTCGCACGCCCGCAATCTACGGGGTCTGCAGGTCGCGCCGCTCCACCAGCAGGGCGCCCGCGACGAGTGCCACGGCGGCTGCGCCGAGCACGACCAGGATGCCCCACCAGTCGACGCCGCTCTGCAGCGGCGACTGGCCGACGAGCCAGAAAGGCGAGAGGACGCGAAACGGGTTCAGCCAGGCGGCGAGCGCGTGCAGGCCGCCGACGAGGTAGTCGGCCGCCGCAGTGCCCGCAGCGATGCCGAGCGCGAGCACCTTGCTCGGGACCGCAGCGCCTACCGCCAGCGCCAGCCAGCCGTAGAAGAGACCGAGCACGGCCAGCGAGAACACCCCCTCCGCCAGCCGGCCCGTGTCGAGGTCGAGCCCGGCGATCACGCTCAACACGGCCAGCGAGCCGAACGCGACGATGCAGAAGACCGCCACCTCGGCCGCGAGCGCCGCGCCCTTCGCAAACACCGCGTCGCGCCGCCGCAGCGGGTACGCGAGGACGAGCTCGAGCCGGCCCGCGTCCTCCTCGCCGGCGAAGGTGCGGGCACCCGAGCCGATCGCGAGCACGAGCACGAGCAACGGCAGCATCAGGCTGAACAGCTCGGCGTCCAGGTACCCCGCCCCCGTGCCGATGCCGCCGTGCCCGATGCCGAAGAGCTGTTTGAGCGCGTCGGGGTATCGCTGGACGAGGCGCTGCAGGTCGGGTGAGCCCTTGAAGGACGGGAAGATCGAGGCCAGGAGCGACGTGTAGCCGATCACGCCGATGCACCAGCCGGCGAGCGCGCGCCGGTGGTCCAGCAGTCCTCGCCGCGCGAGCTCAGCCGCCATCGGGCTCCTCGTAGAGCTCGAGGAAGATCTCCTCGAGGTCGGCGGGCTGCGAGACGAGGTCGACGATCCGGTGCGCCGCCGCCTCCTTGACGATCGCGTCCATCGCCGGCTCGGGGGCGGCCAGGTGGAGAACGCTGCCCTCGACGCTCTCGACGCGGACGCCGTCGAGCCCGGCGAACCGTGCGGGGTCCGGCGGCGCCTCCGCGAAGACGATCGTCACGTGACGGACGGCGCGCTCGCGCAGCCGCTCGACCGCGTCGACGTCCACGAGCCGGCCCGAGCGGATGATCCCGACCCGGTCGGCCGTGTGCTGCACCTCGTCGAGCGAATGCGAGGAAAGGAAGACGCTCCGCCCCTCGGCGGCGGTCTCGCGGAGGAGCTTGCGCAGCTCGGTCTGGAGCAGCGGGTCGAGCCCGGCGCTCGGCTCGTCGAGCACGACCAGCTCCGGCCGGTGCATGAACGCCTGGACGAGACCGACCTTCTGGCGGTTGCCCTTCGAGAGGTGGCGGATCGGGCGGTCGAGCTCGAGGTCCAGGCGCTCGCAGAGCCCGGCGCGGAGCGCCTCGTCCACGCCGCCGCGCAGTCGTGCGAGCGAGTCGAGCTGCTCGCGCGCGGTCATCCGGTCGTTCAGGCGCAGGTCGCCCGGCAGGTAGCCGGTGCGGCGCCGGGCCTCGACGCCGTCGCTGCGTGAGTCGAGCCCCAGGACGGACGCGCGGCCGGCAGTCGGATGGATCAGGTCGAGGAGCAGCCGGATCGTCGTGCTCTTGCCGGCGCCGTTCGGGCCGAGGTAGCCGAAGACCTCGCCCCGCTCGACGCGCAGGTCGAGCCCGGCAAGCGCGAGCGTTCCGCCCTGATACGTCTTGGAGAGCCCCTGCGTCTCGACGGCCGCGGCCACATGGGGCTTCTACCTGTTTCGGGGCTTCGCCGCAGGTGCGAGGGCCCGGGCGGTGCAGCCCGGGCCCTCGCGGTTCTGCCTGGCTAGTGGTCTCCCGCGGCGGGGATGACCTCGTAGGTCCAGTTGTCCCCGTGCTGCTGCGTGTAGAACCAGCGCCAGTCGTCCTTCCACAGCTTCGGCGCCTTTGCTCCGAGGATGCCGCCGGGGCCGGGGTCGCCGTTGGAGACGACCGCGCCGGTGATCTCGTTGTCGCCCTCGTTCCCGAGGCCCGAGACGCCGGAGTCGATCGTCGCCGACGGGTCGCGACCCTCGGCGAGCCAGCGCAGCGGCTGATTGTTCGCGTTCGAGTAGTCGGTGTTGACGTTGAACAGCCAGCCGGAATCGAGCGCGTTCCGCTGGCCGTGCAGGGTGTCGCCGGCGTCCTCGACGAAGGTGATCTGGTCCTTCGAGATGAACGTCGTGTTGTCGAAGCCCGCATGCGCCGCGTCGCCCTTGTAGAAGAG
>DASPRN010000017.1:0-10941 GCA_035624425.1 Gaiellaceae bacterium | reverse complement strand
GTGGCACCGGGCGCGCGGGTCGGAGGGCTCGGCGCGCGCGAGCGGCGGCTGGTCGAGGTCGCCCGCGCCGTCGTGGGGCAGCCGAAAGTCGTCCTGCTCGACGAGCCGGCCGCCGGGCTTCCCGACCAGGAGACGCAGCACCTCGCCGGGGTGATCCGGCAGATCCCGGAGCAGTTCGGCGCGCTCGTGATCCTGGTCGACCACGACATGAGCCTCGTCTCCTCGTGCTGCGAGACCACGGCCGTGCTGGACTTCGGCAAGCTGATCGCCTCGGGCCCGACCGCGCAGGTCCTGCGGAACGAGAGCGTCGTCAACGCCTACCTCGGCACTGAGGAGGAGCTGTGAGCGCGAAGGGCCACGCCGGCGCGCTCCGGCTCGAGCGCCTCTCCGTGCCACGGGGCGGCCGCAACGTGGTGCACGAGGTGACGCTCGAGATCCCGCCCGCGGAGGTGACCACCCTCCTCGGCGCCAACGGCGCCGGGAAGTCGAGCCTCGTCCTCGCGGTCGGCGGCGTCCTGCGCCCGGCTGCGGGCAGCGTGCGGCTCGACGACCGCGACCTGACCCGCACCTCGCCCGAGCGGATCCGGGCGGCCGGGGTCGCGATCGTCCCGGAGGGGCGGCGCCTGCTGCCCGCGCTCTCGATCGAGGACAACCTCCGCGTCGCGACGTTCTCGCTCTCACGCGGCCAGCGCCGGGAAGGGGTCGCGCTTGCGCTGGAGCTCTTCCCGGAGCTGAAGCGGCGCTGGCACACCCCGGGGCGCCTGCTCTCGGGCGGCGAGCAGCAGATGCTCGTCCTCGCCCAGGCGATCGTCTCGAAGCCGAGCATCCTGCTCGTCGACGAGCTCTCGCTCGGGCTCGCTCCGATCGTGGTGAAGCGCCTGGTGCCGACCATCGAGTCGATTGCCGCTTCCGGAACCGGCGTGCTCCTGATCGAGCAGTTCGCGAACGTCGCGCTTTCGCTGGCGAAGACCGCCTATGTGCTCGAGAACGGCCGGATACGCTACTCCGGCACCGCCGAGGAGCTGAAGAAGCACCCCGAGGTGCTCCACTCCGCGTACCTGACGCGAGAGCAGTCGGCCGCGGCGGCGGAGGAGGCCCGGGAGGTGGCGCAGGCACAGGCGGCGGAGGCTCCGGAGGCCTCCGGAGCCCCGGCTGAGGACGCTCCGGCCGACGGCGAACGCACCGATTGACGCGTTCTGGGGCGCTGAGTAGACTCGGCGCGTGGCGCTGAGGACCCTCGACGAGCGCCGTGCGGAGGCCGTCGAGAGGCTGTGCGAGCTGTTGGTGCCGGGCTCGAGCCGGATAGGTCCCGCCGTATACATCGACGCCGTGCTGACGGGGATGCCGCCGCCGGTCAGGGACGGAGCGCTCGCCTCGATCGACGCGCTCGCTCCGGCCGCCGCGAAGGGCACCGACGCGCTCGCGGAGCACGAGCGGACCCCCGAGTTCGCGTTCGTGCGCGCCCTCGCGGTCGAGGCCTTCTACAGCGACTTCGTCGCGCCGGGCAGGGAAGGCCCGGGTGCGTGGTCGGAGATCGACTTCAACACGCCGCTCGCGATGCGCCTGAACAAGGACTGGTCATACCTGGGGATCGCGTGAAGGACCGTTTCGACGTCGTCGTGGTCGGATCCGGAGCGGGCGGCGGGGTCATCGCCGGCGAGCTGGCACAGCGCGGGCGCGACGTGTTGCTGCTCGAGGCCGGGCCGCACCTGACGGCGGCCGACTTCGTCCGCTGGGAGGCGAAGGCGACGCACGAGCTCTGGTGGCCGCTGCGGCTCGCGCCGCTGGCGAGTGGCGAGGTGGTCGCCTTCCTGGCAGGCCGCTGCGTCGGCGGGACGACCACGATCAACACCAAGGTGGCCCTGCGGGCGCACGAGCAGGACGTGGCCAAGTGGCACGCGTCCACCGGCCTGACCAACGAGCGCGGCGAGCCGTTCTCCTCCTCCGACCTCGAGCCGTACTACGACCGGGTCGAGCAGGTGCTAGGCGTGCGCGAGCGGACGGACTGGACGAAGAGCGTCCGCACCGTCGAGGTCGGCTTCGAGGCGCTCGGCGCGGAGCTGGAGCCCGTCCACTCCTATACCGACGTCAACTGCATGCGCTGCGGCTCCTGCCTCCAGGGCTGCCCGACCAACGCCGGCAAGTCGACCGAGAACACGTACATCCACGAGGCGTGGGCGCGCGGGCTTCTGGAGCTACGCGCGGAGGCCGTGGTCGAGCGCGTGCTCATCGAGGGCTCGCAGGCCACCGGGGTCGAGTACGTCGACGCAGGCGGCGAGCGGCGGACCGTGCGCGCGGGTGCTGTCGTCGCTGCGTGCGGCTCCCTGAACACGCCGCAGCTGCTGATCCGGTCAGGACTCGGCAACCAGTCGATCGGCCGCAATCTCGGCCTCCACCCGGTGAGGCTCGTCTACGGCCTCTTCGACGAGCCGCAGGACGCGCACATGGTCTATCCGATCACGGCCCACTGCATGGACTTCCAGCTCGACGAGGACGGCGGCTTCGTCGTCGAGGCGACGACGATCCAGGATCCCATCGCCTTTGCAACAACGCTCTGCGACGAGAGCGGGCCGCTCTGGGGCGAGCGCCTCGTCGAGGCCGCACGCGGGTTCCGGCGCTGGGTCGGGCTCCTGCCGCTCGTGACCGACGAGAACTCCTCCGCCGTGGTCGTGGACGAGGACGGGGGCGAGCGCTTCGACGTCGAGTTCACGCCGGTCGAGCAGGAGCGGCTCGACGCGTCTTTGCGCTTCTGCCGCGAGGTGCTCGAGGCCTCGGGCGCGAAGCAGGTCTGCTGGACGGGCATCGCCTCGACCCACGTCCAGGGCACCTGCCGCATGGGCGACGACCCCGCGCTCTCTGTCGTCGACCCGAACGGCGAGTCGCACGAGGTCAAGGGGCTGTTCGTCGGCGACGGGTCGCTCGTCCCGCGGACGATGTCGGTCAACCCGTCGCTGACGATCATGGCGCTGGCGACGAGGCTGGCCGAGTACCTGGACGCCGACCCGAACGGCTACCTCGGCACGAAGGCGGCGGCGAGCAAGGCGGCATGAAGGCCGCGCTGCTGGGCGAGTACCACCGGCCGCTCGAGCTCGTCGAGCGACCCGAGCCGGAGCCGCGAGGGCCACGCGACGTGGTCGTTCGCGTAGGCGGTGCGGGCGTTTGCGCGACCGACCTGCACGCGATCGACGGGTTGATGGAGCCGGCGGGGCTGACCGTGCCCGTCGTCCTCGGCCACGAGAACGCCGGCTGGGTGCACGCGGTCGGCGACGGCGTGACCGCGGCTGCGCCCGGCGACGCGGTGCTGCTCTACCCGCCCTACGCCTGCGGGCTCTGCGTCCCCTGCCGGCGGGGGCTCGACATGCACTGCGAGCGGCACCAGTTCACCGGGCTCACCCGCGACGGCGGCTTCGCGGACTTCGTGCTCGTCGACGAGCGGTCGCTGATCCCGCTGCCGCCCGGGGTCGAGCCGGTGGAAGTCGCGCCACACTCCGACGCGGGCATCACGGCCTACCACGCGGTGAAGGCGCTCGTCCCGCGGCTCGCCCCGGGGACGACCACGGTGCTGATCGGCGTCGGCGGGGTCGGACACATCGCCCTCCAGCTCCTGCAGCAGCTCGGCGCGGGCGAGATCGTCGCGGTCGACACCGACGAGCGGCGTAGGCGGCTGGCGCAGGAGCTCGGCGCGGACGAGGTCCTCGGCGAGGAGGCCGACGTGGCCGACGCCGTGCGGGAGCACACGAACGGCCGCGGCGCCGACATCGTGCTCGATCTCGTCGGCAGCGACGAGACGCACGAGTCGAGCCTGAGGATGCTGGCGCGGCGCGGCCTCTACTCGATCGTCGGGTACGGCGGCACGGTGTCTGCGCCGTCCGTCGGGCTGGTCGCCCAGGACGTGACGATCGTGGGGAACCTCGTCGGAAACTGGATCGACCTCTGGGAGCTGCTCCAGCTGCACGCGCGTGGCGAGATCACGCTGCGCACCGAGACCCATCGGCTCGACGACGTGAACGAGGTGCTCGGCCGGCTCCGCGAGGGAGACGTCACCGGGCGCGCCGTCCTCGTCCCGTGACGATCGCGGAACCGAGGCAGGGAGAGATCCTCTGGTCGCCGCCGGCGGACGCGCGCGAGCGGTTCGAGATCGGCCGCTACCTCGACTGGCTGAGCCGCGAGCGCGGGCTCGAGCTCGACGGCTACGACCAGCTCTGGCGCTGGTCGGTGTCCGACCTCGAGGGCTTCTGGTCGTCGCTGTGGGAGTACTTCGAGATCCGCGCGCACGCGCCGTACGAGCGGGTCCTGGGTGCGCGCGAGATGCCCGGAGCGGAGTGGTTCCCCGGCGCGAGGCTGAACTTCGCCGAGCACCTGCTCGGCCGCGAGGAGGACGCCGCCGCCGTCGCGGTCGTCGCGCACTCGCAGTCGCGGGAGACGCGCGAGCTCACCTTCGGCGAGCTCCGCGATCAAGTCGCGCGTGCCCGCGCGGGGCTGCAGCAGCTCGGGGTCGGCCCGGGAGACCGCGTTGTCGCCTACCTCCCGAACATCCCCGAGACGCTCGTCGCCTTCGCCGCCGCCGCGAGCCTCGGGGCGATCTGGGCGACCTGCCCGCCCGAGTTCGGTGTCCAGAGCGTCCTGCACAGGCTCGGCCAGCTCGAGCCGAAGGTGCTCCTGGCCACGGCCGGCTACCGCTGGGGAGACAGCCACGTTGACCGCCGGGAGCAGGTGGCGGCGATTCGCAAGGGGCTGCCGAGCCTCGAGTCCGTCGTCCACGTTCCGTACCCGGGAGGGGAGGCGGACGAGCTGCCGGCCGCGCTCCCGTGGGACGAGCTCCTGGGCGGGGCGGGGTTGCTCGAGTTCGACCCGGTCCCGTTCGCGCACCCGCTCTACGTGCTCTTCTCGTCCGGCACGACCGGCCTCCCGAAGGCGATCGTCCACGGCCACGGCGGCATCCTGCTCGAGCACATGAAGAACCACGCGCTGAGCTGGGACCTGCGGCCCGGCGACCGGCTCCAGTGGTTCACGACGACGGCCTGGATGATGTGGAACGCGCTCGTGTCGACCCTTCTCGTGCGCGCGTCGATCGTGATGATCGACGGGAACCCCGCCTACCCGGACCTCTCGTACCAGTGGCGGCTCGCCGAGGAGACGCGCCCGACGATGCTCGGCGTCAGCCCGGCCTTCCTGATGGCCTGTCGCAAGGAGGGCCTCGAGCCCGGGCGGCGCTTCGACCTCTCCTCGATCAGGTCGATCGGCGCGGCGGGGTCGCCGCTGCCCGTGGAGGGCTTCGAGTGGCTCTACGAGCAGTTCGACCCAAGCGTGTTCGTGAACCTCGGCAGCGGCGGGACCGACGTGTGCACGGGGATCGTGCAGGGCTACCCGCTCCTGCCGGTCTACGCCGGCGAGATGTCGGGGCGCTGCCTGGCCGTCGACGCGCAGGCGTTCGACCTGGACGGGAAGCCGGTCGTGGGCGAGCTCGGCGAGCTCGTGATCACGCAGCCGATGCCCTCGATGCCGGTCGGGCTCTGGAACGATCGCGACGGCTCGCTCGCCCGGGCCGCGTACTTCGACACGTTCCCCGGCGTGTGGCGGCACGGCGACTGGATCATGTTCACCGAGCGCGGCAGCTCGGTGATCACGGGCCGCTCGGACGCGACGCTCAACCGCGGCGGCGTCCGGCTCGGGACGAGCGAGTTCTACGTCGTCGTCGAGGAGCTGGAGG
Source organism: Gaiellaceae bacterium (assembly GCA_035624425.1). Lineage (GTDB taxonomy): Bacteria > Actinomycetota > Thermoleophilia > Gaiellales > Gaiellaceae > AC-32. The sequence goes on along the minus strand of DASPRN010000017.1, from coordinate 5,231 downwards.
AGGTGGTCGACAGCCTCGTCGTCCACCTCGACGAGACCGACGAGCTGCTCCTCTTCGTCGTCCTGCGCGAGGGCGTCGAGCTCGACGACGACCTCCGGGCGCGGATCGCCGGCGCGCTCCGCACCGCGCTCTCCCCGCGGCACGCCCCGGACACAATCGTCGCGGTGCCCGCAATCCCGCGAACGCTGACCGGCAAGAAGCTCGAGCTCCCCGTGAAGCGGATCCTCTCCGGGGCGGACCCGCGGGACGTCGCCAGCTCCGACGCGCTCCTCGACCCCGAGTCGATCGACGCCTTCGCGTCCTACACGCGCGCGCGTGAACAGGAGTCGGCCTGATGGCGCTCTCGCGGCTCGAGCACGTCCTCGTGCTGACGGACGACCTCGAGGCGACGCGGGCGTTCTACGAGGCGCTGGGGCTGGAGGTGGGGGAGCGGCCGGAGCTCGAGTTCCCGGGCTACTGGCTCTACCTCGACGGTGCTCCCTGCCTGCACGTCGCCGAGCGCGGGCCGTACGAGGCGCACGCCGCGACGCTCGGCCTGCACGTGGGGCCGGCAGTCGACCACGTCGCGCTCGGCGGCACTGGCTACGGGGACGCGGCCGCGCGCCTGGAGGCGGAGGGCCTCGACGCGGTCGCGAACGCCGTCCCCGGCGCGGGGCTGCGCCAGCTCTTCGTCACCGACCCGAACGGCGTCCGGGTCGAGCTCAACTTCCGGTCCTAGCTAGAACGGGAAGGGCTCGGCCTTCTCGCGCGAGGTGAGCCACTGCCATTCCGTCCAGAGCTCGAGGTTGGCGACGCCCCCGAAGTGGCCGCCGTTGCTCGAGCAGCCGATGCCTCCGAACGGTGCGGGCGGCTCCTCGTTCACGGTCTGGTCGTTGATGTGCACCATCCCCGCCCGGAGCTGGTCTGCCACCGCGGAGGCGCGCTCGACCGAGCCCTGCACCGCGGCGCTGAGCCCGTAGTCGGTCGCGTTCGCGAGCTCCACCGCCTCGTCGTCGTCGCGGAAGGAGATCACCGGCGCCACGGGCCCGAAGATCTCCTCGGCGAAGGCGGGCATCGACGGCGTCACGTCTCCGAGCACCGTGGGGGTGAAGAAGAGGCCCTCGTTCGTGCCGCCGACGACGACCTTCGCGCCCTGCTCGACGCTGTCGTCGACGATCCGGCGCACCCGGGCGAGCTGCTTCTCGTTGATGATCGGCCCGAGGGCGACCTCGTCGGTGGCCGGGTTCCCGACCGGTAGGTGGCCGGCCCGATCGGCGAGAGCCTTCGTGTAGTCCTCGACGATGCTCTCGTGGACGAGGTGACGGCTGACCGAGAGGCAGATCTGCCCCTGGTGGAGGAACGAGCCCCAAGCCCCTGCCGAGGAGGCCGCCTCGATGTCGGCGTCCTCCAGCACGACGAGCGGGCTGTTGCCGCCCATCTCGAGGAGCGTGCGCTTGAGCATCCGCCCCGCCGCCTCACCCACCAGCCGCCCGGTGGCGGTCGAGCCGGTGAACGAGATCATCCGCACGTTCGGATCCTCGACGAGCGCCTGGCCGACCTCGGCCCCACCCGGCAGGACGTGGAGCACGCCCTCCGGGAGGCCCGCCTCCTCGAAGAGCCTGGCGATCACGACCCCGCCGGTCACGGGCGTGTTCGCGTCGGGCTTCAGCACCACGGCGTTGCCGAGGGCGAGCGCGCCGCCGAGCGAGCGCATCGCGAGCACGTAGGGGAAGTTCCACGGGGTGATCACGCCGATGACGCCGAGAGGTGCGCGTCGCGCGGTGCTCGTCCGGCCGGGAGTGATCGACGGGAGCTCCACCTCCAGCGGCTCGGACGTGAGCGCGGCGGCCGTGTCGAGCTGGCCGATCGAGGCCGAGATCTCGAAGTCCGCCTTCGGCGGAATCGCCCCGGACTCGCGGACGAGCCACTGGATCAGCTCGGCCCGGTGCTTTTCCATCAGCTCGCCTGCGCGCTGAACGATCGCGGCTCGCTCCTCGAACGGGGTCGCCGCCCACGCGCGCTGGGCCTCAGCCGCGGACACGGCTGCCCGGGCGATCGAGGCGGCGTCACCGCCTCCCGCAGAGCCGAGCACCTGACCGGTGGCCGGCTCGGTCGTCTCGATCCTCGTCGGCGCGTCGACCCAGCCGCCGCTGTAGATCTTTCCGGTCCACTGGCTCTCGTCGAGGAGGTTCTCGACAGCGACGTCCGTGGCGCTCATTGCGCTCCTTTCACGTTGCTTCGGTCTTGGTGAGCAGCGGCTCCCTGGACAGGATCAGGTCGGAAGCCTTCTCGGCGATCATGATCGTCGGCGCGTGTGTGTTCGAGCGTGTGATCGTCGGCATCACCGAGGCATCGACGACCCGCAGCCCTTCCGTTCCGTAGACGCGCAGCTCCGAGTCCACGACCGAGCCCATCGCGCAGGTCGAGGTCGGGTGGTAGACGGACTGCCCGGCCACGCGCGCCCAGGCGAGGATGTCCTCGTCCGAGTCGGACGCGGGGACGCTGAACGCCTCGCGCTCCACGGCCTGCAGCGCGGGCTGCTTCGCGATCTCGAGCGCGATCCGGGTGCCCTCGATCATGCTCCGCCGGTCCTCGTCGGTCGTGAGGAAATTGCAGAGCACGCGTGGCTTCGAGTCCGGAAGTCCGGCGCGCAGCATCACCTTGCCGCGGCCGGTCGGCTTGATGATCACCGGGCCGAAGCAGTAGCCGCTCGCGTGCGGCGCGGTCAGGCCCTCGTCGTAGAACATCGACGGCGCGAAGTGGAACTCGACGTCCGGCCCTGGGAGGTCCGGCTGCGTCCGGAAGAAGCCGCCCGCCTCGGGGATGTTGGAGCTGAGCGGGCCACGGCCCTCCTTCTCCAGCAGCGCGAGGTTGTCGGGCGTGAACGCGCCGAAGAGCGTCTCCTCGTCGGTCGTGAAGTTGAGCTGCGCCATGCAGTGGTCCTGCAGGTTGTGACCGACGGGGAGGTCCTCGCGTACCGCGATCCCGAGCGATGCGATCTCGCCGGCGGGCCCGATCCCGGAGACCATCAGCAGCACGGGCGACTGGTACGAACCGGCCGAGAGGATCACCTCACGCTCGGCGCGGATGGTTTCGGTTGCGCCGTCGCGCACGACCTCGACGCCGACCGCGCGGTCGCCCTCGAAGGCGATCCGCTGCACGAAGGCGTTGCTCACGATCTCGAGGTTCGGCCGGTCCTCAGCCGGGTGCAGGAATGCGTCGGCCGCGCTGCAGCGCCAGCCGTTCTTCTGCGTCAGCTGGAAGCGGCCCACGCCCTCCTGCTTCTCGCCGTTGAGGTCGTCGTTGCGCTCGTAGCCCGCCTGGACGGCTGCCTCGAGCATCGTCTCGATCAGCGGCTGCATCGAGCGGCTGTCGGAGATCGTGAGCGGCCCGCCGACCCCGTGGTACTCGCTCTCGCCACGCTCGTTGTCCTCGGAGCGCTTGAAGTACGGGAGCACCTCGTCGTACGACCAGCCGTCGCAGCCGTCCGCCGCCCACTGGTCGTAGTCGGCGCGCGCGCCGCGCAGGTAGATCATCGCGTTGATCGAGCTCGAGCCGCCGATCACGCGGCCGCGCGGGAGGTAGAGCCGCCGGTTGTTCAGGCCCGGTTCCTGCTCGCCGAGGAGGTCCCAGTCGAGGCCCGACTTGAAGACCGCGGGGAACGCGTACGGAATCTTGATCTCGAACGCCGTGTCCGGTCCGCCCGCCTCGAGCAGGAGCACCTTCACGTCCGGGTCCTCGGTCAGCCGCGCGGCGAGCACGCAGCCCGCAGACCCGGCACCGACGATCACGTAGTCAGCCACCATGTACGCCACTCCTCGGTCGAGTTACCGGGTGCAGCTTAATCGGCTCAACTGCGCCGTTCTAGTGGCGCGGGCCGGACGCACGCGTTAGCGTTGCCGCGATGGCCGGCGCCGACCTGGTGGGGCTCTACTGGACGACCTCCGGCCCGGTCGAGGTGCACGTCGGCCGGGAGTGGAGCCTCTTCGACTTCCGCGATCGCTGCGCGCAGGCGCAGCGCGTCGGCTTCAGCGGGATCGGGCTCTGGCACGCCGACCTCGCGCATGTGCTCGAGACGTACTCGTTCGACGAGATGAGGGGGATCATGGACGAGCATGGGCTCGAGCACCTCGAGCTGGAGTTCCTGATGTTCTGGTTCCTCGACCCCGGCGACGAGCAGCGGGCCGGGGAGGAAGAGACGAAGTCGATGCTGTTCGACGCGGCCGCGGCACTCGGCGCCCACCACATCAAGGTCGGGAACATCCCGGGGACGCCGTGTGAGCTGCCGCAGGTGACCGAGCGCTACGGCGAGCTCTGCGCCGAGGCGGCCGAGCGCCACGACTCGCGGATCGTCTACGAGTTCATGCCCTTCGACGCGAACGTGCGTGACCTCGACTCGGCGCTCGCCGTCGTCGAGGGCGCCGACGCGCCGAACGGTGGCCTCGCGATCGACACGTGGCACATGTCCAAGCTCGGGATCACGCCCGGCGACCTCCGTCGGATCCCGCCGCGGCACCTCGGCTGGGTCGAGCTGAGCGACGGCTGCTTCGAGAACATGGACGACCTGATCGACGAGACCGTCAATCACCGGAGGCTCCCGGGTGAAGGAGAGTTCCCGATCCGCGACTACGTCACCGTCTGCAGGGAGGTCGGCTACGACGGGCCGTGGGGGGTCGAGGTGCTCTCCGAGGAGCTCCGGAACCTGCCCATCGAGCAGATCTTCGACCGGGCCTACCAGGCGACCTTTGCACAAGTCAGCGCCGGGGAAAGGAGCGTGGGTGTCTGAGCTGAGCAACGAGCGCTTGACCTGGATCTACACGCAGATGGTGCGGATCCGCGAGTTCGAGGAGTCCGTGAAGCGCACGTTCGAGGAGCACCCGGGCGTGATCCGGGGCCACACGCATCTCGCGGACGGCGCCGAGGCGTCGATCGTCGGCTCGATCGAGGCGATGAAGCCCGGAGACCAGCTGCTCACGACCTACCGCTGCCACGGCTACCCGATCGTCCTCGGCACGGACACGAAGGCGATGATGGCCGAGATCTACGGCAAGGAGACCGGAGTCTGCAAGGGCTACGGCGGCTCGATGCACCTGGTCGACGTCGAGCGCGGCTTCCTCGGCACCTCGGGGATCGTCGCGCAGGGCATCCCGCACGCGACCGGGGCCGCCTGGGCCGCACAGATCCGCGGCCAGGGCCAGATCGTGCTCGGCTTCTTCGGCGACGGCGCCTCGAAGCAGGGCGCGTTCCACGAG
>DASPRN010000107.1:0-26155 GCA_035624425.1 Gaiellaceae bacterium | reverse complement strand
GGCGGCCGCGAGCTCGGTGCCGCCGATGCCGAGCCCGGCCTGCGCGTAGGCCTCGAGCGCACGCAGCTGCATCTCGTCGAGCCGGCGTCGCGTCTCGTCTATCCACGGTGCCTCCTCGCCGGCCACGAACGGCCGCCCGGTGACGAACAGGGCGACTTGCGACGGCCCCCACGCACGGTGGAACTCGCCCTGCGCGACCGCGGACTCCGCACGGTGCAACGCGTCGGCCGCCGCCTCGACGTCGACCCACGCCTCTGCCGGGAGCACAACACGGGTGCCGTCCAGCGGGACGACGCGGCGGAGCTTCGAGAGCAGCGGCGCGAGCCCGGCGTCCCGGCCGTCGGGCCAGAGCGCCTCGAGCAGCTCGTCGCGCGAGATCGTCCGGTTGCGGTTGGCGACCAGGAACGCGAACAGCAGGCGGCCCTGCCGCCCTGGCAGCCCGCCCTCGACCCGCTTGCCGTCGAGCTCCACCGCGAAGCGGCCGCACAGCTGCACCTTCGTCCGCGCCAATGCCGCGTCAACATAGTCCCAACCCCGCTCTCGTACAAAGGAGACGACATGGCAAAGCAGATCACCTGCGAGTGTGGCTTCGTCGCGCGAGCCGAGACCGACGACGACGTCGTGGAGCAGATCCAGGGGCACATGCGCTCGGATCATCCCGAGCTCCTCGACCAGGTCTCCCGCGACGACCTGCTCGGATGGATCGAGGAGGTGTAGCGATGACCACGACCACGTTCGACTCCGGCGCCTACAAGGAGACGACGAGGCAGCAATGGGACGAGGCGGCGGAGGCCTGGCACCGTTGGGGGCCGACGCTCGAGGAGTGGCTCGGCGAGGCGACCGAGCTGATGCTCGACCTGGCGCGGGTCGGCGAGGGCTCGCGCGTGCTCGACGTCGCCGCCGGCGCGGGCGGGCAAACCCTCGCCGCCGCACGGCGTGCGGGCTCCGGAGGCGGCGTGCTCGCCACCGACATCTCGGGCCCGATCCTCGACTTCGCCGCGCAGGAGGCGCGGGCGGCCGGGCTCGCGAACGTCGCGACCCGGACGATGGACGGCGAGAGCCTCGACGTCGAGGACGGCGCCTTCGACGCGGTGATCTCGCGCGTGGGCCTCATTTACTTCCCGGACCGGCAGCAGGCGCTCAGCGAGATGCGGCGGGGGCTGCGCTCCGGCGGCCGCGTCTCGGCCATCGTCTACTCGACGGCGGAGCGGAACGGGTTCTTCTCAATCCCGGTCTCGATCATCCGCCGCGTCGCGGGCCTGCCCGCCCCGAGCCCGGACCTCCCCGGTCCCTTCAGCCTCGGCCGGCCGGGCGCGCTCGAGGCCGCCTACGAGCAGGCCGGCTTCGGCGAGATCGAGGTGCGCGCCGTCGACGCGCCCCTTCGCTTTCCGTCCGCGGCCGACTGCCTCCGCTTCGAGCGCGAGTCGTTCGGGGCGCTGCACACGATGCTCGCAGGCGTCTCGGAGGCGGAGCGCGAGGAGGCATGGGCGGAGATCGAGGAGGCGCTCCGCCAGTTCGAAGGGCCCGACGGCTTCGTCGGCCCGTGTGAGCTCCTGGTCGGAGCCGCAACCGCCTGATCGCGGGTCAAGCGGGGCGGCGCCCCGGTCGATAGCGCTACGGCAGATGAGCGATTTCGCCGTGACGCGACCCGTCCAGCGCGTCGAGCTCGACGCGGGCGCCGCCCTGAAGGAGGCCTGGCGGCTCTACAGGCGGCTCTTCGTCCGCTCGGTGGTGATGGGCGCGGTCGTGCTCGGCGCGATGAACCTGATCGAAGCGCTGGCCGGAAGAAACGCCACCCTCCTGCCGTTCCTTGCGCTCGCGCTGAGCGTCGCCGGGATCGCGCTGCTCCAGGGCGGACTGGTCGAGATCGTTCGCGGCCTGCACGTGGACGGCGACGACGACGCCGCGCTCACCGAGGTACTCGGCCGGGCAGGCTCCAGGATCTGGAAGCTCGTCTCGGTGTCGCTCCTGACCGCGCTCGGGGTCGGAGTCGGGTTCCTGCTGCTGGTCGTCCCTGCATTCGTGCTGATGACCCGCTGGGCGGTCGCGGTCCCGGTGGCGATGCTCGAGCCGGGCACCGCCCGCGACGCCATGCGCCGCTCACGCGAGATCGTCCGCGGGAACGGGTGGAGCGTGTTCAAGGTGCTGCTCGCGATCAGCCTGATCACGGTCGTGGTCGAGATCCCGTTCGCGCTCGTGGCGGCGGGCTCGGGCCCCTTCGGCTGGTGGCTGGCGACGACGATCGCGGCCGCGCTGACCGCCCCGTACGCCGCACACGCGCTGACCGTCGTCTACTACGCGCTCGTCGAGCCGGGCCGCCCGGTCGCACTCGAGCCGGGCCGGCGCTGGCAGTCGGCCTGGGACGAAGAAGACGCCTGACCCGTCATAGTTGCGCCGATGCGGCTGGACGACGTCCAGGCGGTGCAGTACGGCGACGTCCTCGTCGAGGGTGAACGCTGGCCCGGTTTCCTGCACGTCGTGGAGCACCCGCGCGGTCGTGTGCTCGTCGACACCGGTCTCATCGACTCGACGCCCGAGCTCGACCGGGAGTGGTCGCCGCGCTTCGACCCGGACGCGATCCCGCGCGACGTCGCCTTCGTGATCAACACGCATCTCCACTTCGACCACTGCGGCGGGAACCGGCTCTTCGCCGGCGTTCCGATCTACGTGCAGCGAATCGAGCGCGAGGCTGCGAGAGGCGAGGGCTACACGATCCCCGAGTGGGTCGAGTTCGACGGCGCTCGCTACGTCGAGCTGGAGGGGGAAGCGGAGCTGCTGCCGGGATTGCGAGTCATCCCGACTCCGGGCCACACGCCGGGGCATCAGTCGGTGCTGGTCGACACGGAGGACGGCCTGGTGGTCGTCGCCGGCGACGTCGCCTACACGTGGGAGGAGTTCGACGCGCCCACGAACGACTCGGCGCGAATGCTCACCGAGCTCGCGCCGCGCCGAATCTGGCTCGCGCACGAACCCACGCCGCGCGACTCCGAAGTGGGCCCGCCTCACTGAGCGCTGCGCGCTTTGCGAGCGGAGCGCCGGCGGCGCTGAGCGATTCGCCAGCATGCTTCAGACGGTAACGGGCTTCCTTGGGGTGGGCGGCTCCCGGACGCTGGCAAGGAGACCGCCACGTCGCCGCGGTCACCAGGTCGACTTGCCGACCACGCCGTCGCGCCACGCGGGATCGTCCGCCACTCCGCCGCCGAAAGTGACGTTTCGAAGCCCGCGGCCCCCTACTCCGACGACGGAGAGAGACGACGCTTTCCGGAGGTAGCGACCGCGATCATGAAGAACCTCGAAGACGAGATGACGGGAGTCAGGCGACCACGATGGGCTCCCGCCACCCGGATTTCCACCGCCCGACGTCAGGCGACGCGGGTGATGGCGTCCGTCGGCACGCGTCACCCACAGCGCACTGTCGTACTGAAAGGCGATGAGCTTGCCGTCAGGCGACCACGCCGGAGCATCGCCGCGCGCAATCTCGGAACGATGACCGCCCGCGATGTCCTGCACGATGATCCGTTCGTTTCCGGCGTCGTACGCGAGGCGACTTCCGTCGGGAGACCACGCCGGCTCCGTCGGGGAAGCATCCGCGCTCGTCGATGCCGGCCGGTGCCGAGGCAGTAGCCGCCTTAGCCCGGTCCCGTCCGACGCGACGACGTACAGCGATGTTGTGAGGTCGCGCTCTTCCTTGACGACGGCGAGCTTGCGCCCGTCAGGCGCCCACGCGGGCAGGCTGAATCCCCGGCTGAGAATCCGCACCGGGCGTCTCGCACCGAGACGCAGCACGTAGATGCCGCCCTCGCCCGTGAAGGCAATCGCGTGCCCGTCCGGTGACCAGTCGACATCGCTCACGGCACCGCGGATCACGCGCCGCAGGCCGGCTCCGGTCGGCCGGATGACGTAGATGCCACCGCCGCTTCGGCTGCTGGCGAAGGCAATCAGCTTCCCGTCCCGAGACCATGCCGGGTCGGCGTCGATCGTCGCGAACGAGACCAGCCGCTCACGCTCCCCGGGATTCGCGTGAGAGCCGCACGCACTTGCGAAGAGAGCAAGGAGCACCAGGAGCGCCGTGCCGACCACGAGGCACGCGCCGTGGGTCGGATTCGACACCGATTTCCGCACGGCCAGAGCGGACATCGCCTGGATTCTGATGCAGCGGCGCATGGGCCCGCCTGGATTCGAACCAGGGACCAACGGATTATGAGTCCGCTGCTCTGACCAGCTGAGCTACGGGCCCGCGGCGCCAAGCGTACTCCCCGCGCAGGTTGGCTTACGACGATCGGCCGCCCGAGCCGGGCTTTGCCCGGCGGGAGGCTCACGTAACCACGCCGGGATCGAGATACGAACTGCCGGCTCCAGCGGCGCTCGAATCTCGCGAACAAGGTCAAGGAGGGGGGCTCGTGGGGGAACCAGGGGTGCCCCCACGTTGGGTTCGGGTGGACGAAATGCGTCCCGAACCCTCAGAATAGGAGCCGCCCGCACTCCCGCGGCCGTCCACGAAGGAGGGTGAGCGTACGGTGAAGGTCTTCCAGCACGAGCGAGAGCTTCGAACCACCGGCGGCCTGGCCGTCCGGGACATCACCGAGGAGGTGAGCGAAGCCGTCAGCGAGAGCGGGGTCGTCGACGGCATCGCCTGCGTCTACTCGCCGCACACGACCTGCTGCGTGCGCGTGAACGAGTTCGAGAGCGGCTTTCTGGACGACTTCGCCAACCTGCTCAAGCGGCTCGTGCCGAGCGAGACCTACTACGCGCACGACGACTGGGACCGCCGCACCGAGAACATCTGCGAGGAGGACATGGACTTCGGCAACGGCCACTCGCACTGCATGGCGATGCTGCTCGGGACGGCGGGCGAGTCGATCCCGGTGCGCGACGGCGAGCTCTGCCTCGGCACCTGGCAGCGCGTGCTCTTCCTGGAGCTGGACCGCGAGCGCGACCGCCGCTGGATCGTCCAGGTCGTCGGAACCTAGGCGCTCGAAGCTCGCGCCCAACGGTGATGGACACGCGTTCCGACTCGCTCAGCGCGGACGAGCACCGAACGCTGGGCATCGACCTCTTCAACAAGACCTGGACGCTGATGGAGACCTCCGACCGGACGGCGGAACAGGACGACGAGCTGCTCCACTGCGCACATGCGTCGGCCTACCACTGGCTGCAGGCGGGCAAGCTCGGCAACCGCGTGCGAAGCGAGTGGCAGTGCGCGCGCGCGTACACGGTGCTCGCGCGCCCCGAACCGGCTCTCCACCACGCGCGGCGCTGCCATGAGCTGGCGGAGTCCGCGCCGGACGCGCTCGAGGAATTCGACCTCCCGTTCGCCTGCGAGGCGCTTGCCCGGGCGCACGCGCTTGCGGGCGACGAGACCGAGGCGCGCAACTGGCTGGACCGCGCCCGGGCCGCAGCTGCGGACGTGATCGACGACAACGACCGCGCCCTACTCGAAGCCGACCTCGCCACGGTCTTCTCGGAGCGCGAGCAAGCCTGAGCGTCTAGTCGAGCGAAAGCGCCTCGACCAGCTGCTCCTGCAGCCAGGAGAGGTACGCGTACACCGCCAGGCCGGCGGCGTCGGGGTCGTCCGAGTCGATTCGGTCGAGCAGCGACTCCTCCTGAACATCGAGGCGTGTGCCGAGAACGAGGCGGAGGTCGTTCAGCGCCCGTAGCCAGGACTCGGCCTCGTCTGCGCTCAGCCGGTCGTTGCCGGCCGTCGCGGCCAGCAGCTCGAGCGCCTGCACCCGGCCGCTCGCGAGCTCGGCGCCCATGATCTCCCGGTAACCGCGCTCGTCGTCCTCGTCGTCGTAGGCGGGCGGCGAGAGCCGGCGCAGCGACGGATCGGCCGGCGCCTCCCTGAGCGTGGCGATCAGGTCGGTCGCCAGACCGCGGATCAGGCCCTGCTCCTGGGCCGGCAAATGGAGGCGGGCACCTTCGGCCGCCCGCTCGATTCGTAGGTCCGGCATCAGTCCTGCCGCATCGTCGCCCAGAGCCCGTGCGCGTGCAGACGTGAGACGTCGTGCTCCGCCTTCTCGCGCGTGCCCGACGAGACGACCGCCTTGCCCTCGTTGTGCACCTGCAGCATCAGCTGGGTGGCCCGGGCGCGTGTGTAGCCGAACAGCTTCTGGAAGACCAGCGTGACGTAGGACATCAGGTTGATCGGGTCGTTCCAGACGATCACGATCCAGGGCCGGTCGAGCTCGACGTCATCGGCGCCGCGCGGCTGCTCGACCTCGACCGGAGCGAGCGTTGTGCTCATGCCGCTGAAAGACTAGGCGACGTCTTTCAGCGCTTCGATCTCGCGGTTCACCGCGAGCTGCTCGAGCGCGTCCGCCTCGATCTGGCGCACCCGCTCGCGCGTCAGGCCGAGCTGCTTCCCGATCGCCTCGAGCGAGGCGGGATCACGGTCACCGTTCAGCCCATAGCGGAGCTTCACCACCTCGCGCTCGCGCTCCGGAAGCTGAGCGACCGCGCGGCGGAGCACGTCCTGCTCGAGGCTGACGTGGACCTCCTCTTCCGGCTGCGCTTCCTCGCTCGCGAACAGGTCGCCGAGCGCGCCCTCGTTCTCCGAGCCGATCGGCCGATCGAGGCTCGTGACCGCTCGCGCGGCCTTCCGCACCTCCAGCACCTGCTTCAGCGGCAGCCGGGCGTGCTCGGCCACCTCCTCCTCGGTCGGCTGACGGCCGAGCTTCGGGGCCAGCGTCCGCTCCGCCCGCGCGATTCGCTGCTCGCGCTCCGCGATGTGCACCGGGATCCGGATCGTCCGCGACTTGTTCGCGACCCCGCGCTGCACGGCCTGGCGGATCCACCACGTCGCGTAGGTCGAGAACTTGAAGCCGCGCCGCCAGTCGAACTTCTCGACCGCCCTGATCAGCCCGATGATCCCCTCCTGGATCAGGTCGAGCAGCGACAGCCCGTGCCCCTGGTAGCGCTTCGCGATCGAGACCACCAGGCGCAGGTTGGAGTTGATCATCCGCTCCTTCGCCTCCCTGTCGCCCCGCTCGATGCGCTTTGCCAGGTCGACTTCCTCCTCGGCGGTCAGGAGCGGCCAGCGGCCGGCCTCGTTCAGGAAGAGCTGCAACGCATCCGTGGTCGCGGCGGCGAGATCGCCGTTCACGTAGGTGCTCTCCTCCTTCCCGGTGCGACCGCAGTCATCGCTGACCTCGATCCCGCGCTCGTCGAGCTGCTCGTAGACACTGCGCACGTCGTCGTCGTCGAGCTCGTGCTCGTCGACGAACTCGTTGAACCGCGACAGGTTCAAGCAGCCCTCACGCTCTCCCTCGGCTATCAATGCGGCGAGGGATTCCTGGAGCTGATCGCTCACGACGTCCTCGTTCTCCGATCGGTTCGACCCAACGCACGGTAAAGGCTAGATCAAGCCGCAGTAGCGGGCCGAGTTGGGCCACGGGTAGAAGCCGCGGCCACTCCGGTAGGCGCGCTCGGCGACCCACATCTGCTCGAGCGGGCTCCAGCTGTTCGCCCAGCCACGGCGCAGGAGGTCCCGCGCGGCGTAGGAGCGCATGAAGCCACGGTCCATCTGCAGCCCGCCCCAGTACGGGTCGCCGCCGTCGTGCCAGCTCCCCTCGTAGTGGTGGATGCAGAGCCAGCCCCGCCGGTGCGGCGGCCGCGCCGCGAGCCTGAGCACTGCATGGGCGTGGCCTCGCCAGAAGCGCAGGGCGCGCGTGCTGCGGAGTGGAGCCATCGAGTGCGAGCGGCGCACACCGATCACGGCCTGCCAGTGCCACGTCGTGCGGCGGAGCTTCCGTGTCATCAGTGGATCGACACGCCTTGCCGTGACCGGAGTCAGGCGCTTCGGCGGCAGCGGCGAGGCGTTCGGCGGGCCGGCCGCGAGGCTCGAGGCCGCGGCGGCGAGGAGCACCAGCAGCGCTATGGCGATAGGTAACAGCACACGCTTTTCGTTCACGCGAAAGACCCCCTCCGGGAAGTCACATTCGAGGAAGCTCTCCCGGGAGACGTCGCGCGGGCGGCACGGAGCCGTACGCCGGGGGCTTAGGCAACTCGTTCTTGGTTCCGAGAGCCTTAGACGCCCTAAAACCGGGCCGGGTTAGCGAGCTTCGTGCGGTTCTGCACGACCTGCGCGGCGAACCCGCTTGGTAGCGTCGAACGTCGTGCGCAGGCTGCTGATCCTCCTGAGCGCCGTTGTCGCGGTGGACACGATGTTCTTCACGGCGCTGGCGCCGCTTCTGCCCCACTTCGCGGCCCGCTACGGGCTCGGGAAGAGCGGCGCCGGCGTGCTCTCCGCCGTGTACGCGGCGGGCGTGCTGGCGGCGTCCGTGCCGGGCGGGCTCACCGCTTCGCGCTTCGGGCCGCGGCCGGCGGTGCTCGTCGGCGTGGCCCTGACCGCCGTGGCCACCCTCGGCTTCGGTCTCGCCGGCGACGTGACGACCCTCAGCGCGGCGAGGCTCGCGCAGGGAGTCGGCAGCGCGTTCTCCTGGGCGGGTGCGCTCGCGTGGCTCGTCTCGGCGGGGCCGGCAAGCCGGCGAGGGATGCTGATCGGGACCGCGATGGGCGCCGCGGTCTTCGGGTCACTGCTCGGCCCGGCGCTTGGCGCGGTCGCGAGCGCGGCCGGGGTGCGCCCGACTTTCGCGGCCGTCAGCGCCGCCGGCCTCGTGCTCTGCGGCTTCCTGGCGCTGACCCCGGGAGCACCGGCGCGGCCGCAGCGGCTGTCGGCCCTACGGCGTGCCGACCGGACCTTCTTCGTCGCGATCTGGCTGATCGTGCTCCCGGCGCTGCTGTTCGGCGTGGTGATCGTGCTCGTGCCGCTGGAGCTGCACGACCTCGGCTGGGGCGGCGTGGCGATCGGGGCGCTTTTCCTCGCGACCGCGGCAATCGAGGTCGCGCTCAACCCGCTGCTCGGGCGCTTCGCCGACCTGCGCGGGCTCGGGCGGCCGGTCCGTGTCGCGCTGATCGCGTCGATCGCGGTCTCGCTCGCGTTCGCGTGGGCGACCGCCGGCCCGGTGATCGCGGTGCTCGTCCTGATCGCCGGGCTCGCGTACGGCGCCTTCTACACGCCCGGGATGGCGCTGCTCGCGGAGAGCGCAGAGCGGAGCGGGATCGCGCAGGGCCTGGCCTTCGGCGTGATGAACCTGGGCTGGGCCGCGGGCGCGGTCATCGGGCCGGCGGCGGGCGGCGCGCTCGCCCAGGTCGGCGGCGATGCGCTTCCGTACCTCGTCCTCGCCGGGATCTGCAGCCTGACGCTCGCTTACTCCCAGGCCAGGTTGCGCCCGAGCAGCTCGTAGAGACGGCGGTTCGGCTCCGCGAACTCCGCTGCGAGCCTCGCCCTCGTCCCGGGCGACATGGGCTCGTACTGCCGCTCGAACACGCGCGGGTAGGAGCCGAGCCGGTGCGGCGCCGCGCCGAGGAACTCGAGCACGCGCGCGTAGGCGGCGCCCGGGTCGGCCGAGAGGTCGTCGCTCGGGACGACGAGCAGCTGCTCGCCGGGGAAGACGGCGAGCCAGCGCTCGAGCTGCTCTGCGTAGAGGCCTCGGGCCCTGTAGGTGTAGTTCCACCAGGCGTGGCTGAAGTAGGTGGAATCGGCGACCAGCCGCTCCTCCTCGCCGCGTAGCCGCTCGTCCTCGGCTGCGAGCGCGTCCTCGAACGAGAGCGGCTCCCGGCCGAGAGCGACCTCGTGCTGGTAGTGCGAGTACGCGCGGTCGACCGGGTTGCGGACGAGCGCGATCAGCTTCGCCTCGGGGACGAGGCCGGCGACGCGCTCCGGCGCGAGCGGGTGGAAGAGGTAGCTCGGGCTGGCCTCGCCGACGAGGTCGCCGCGGGCTCGAAGGTTGTTCGGGAAGTTGCCGCGGTACCAGGCCTCGCCACGCGCGTAGTGGCGATCGAAGAAGCTGACCTCCTTCCACGACGGCCCCGTGATCGCAGGGTGTTCGCGGAGGTAGGCGTAGAGCGCGGTCGTTCCGGCCTTCTGCGCGCCGATCACCAGGAAGCCGGGCAGCGGCCGAAACGGCGAGGTCGCCCATCCGTAGGCCCAGACCCCGTTGCGCAGCACCGCGCGTACCGGCTCCGGGATCGTCGGGATTCGCTCTGCCGGCAGGCGCACGCGTTATTCGGAGGTGACGTATGCCGCCGTCAGGCCGCCGTCGACCAGGAAGGTCGCGCCCGTCACGTAGGACGACTCGTCCGACGCGAGGAACAGCGCGCCCAGCGCGATCTCCCTCGCCGTGGCCAGCCGGCCCATCGGCAGGTGGACCCGCCGCCGCTCGTACGCCGCCGGATCGCCCTCGAACAGACGCGTGAGAAGCGGCGTCTCGACCGGGCCGGGGCAGAGCGCGTTCACGCGCACGCCGCGGCGCGCGAACTCGACCGCGAGCTCACGCGTCAGGGACAGGACCGCGCCCTTCGACGCCGTGTAGGCGATCTGCGAGGTGGCGGCCCCGACGAGCGCCACGAACGACGAGACGTTGATCACCGAGCCGCCGCCGCGCTCGAGCAGCCGTGGGATCCCGTGCCGGCAGCAGAGGTAGACACCCTTCGCGTTCACGGCGAGGACACGGTCCCAGGCCTCCGGGTCGGTCTCGAGAACCGACGCGTCGTCCGCGGGCATGATCCCTGCGTTGTTGTAGAGGACGTCGATCCCGCCGTAGCGCTCGACGGTCGCCTCGTACATCGCCTCGACGCTCTCCGGGTCGACGACGTCCACCTCCTGGAAGAAGGCCTCGCGACACGCCGACGCCGCCGCCTCGCCCGCCTCCGCACTGACGTCGGCCACGCAGACCGACGCGCCCTCCTCCGAGAACAGCACCGCCGCTTCCCGCCCGATGCCGCCGCCGGCGCCGGTGATGACGGCGACCTTGCCGTCGAGCCGGCTCAGCCTCGCGCCTCCCGGTAGCGCCGCGCCTCCTCGACGAGCGCCTCGAACAGCCGCATGTCCTCGCCCGCCTCCGGGTGCCAGAGCACGCCGAGCGCGAAGCGGCGCGACGGGTCCTCGACCGCCTCGAGCGTCCCGTCCTCGGCGAAGGCCGCCTCCCGCAGGCCGGCGCCGAGGCGGCCGAAGCCCTGGTGATGGTGTGACTTGATGGGAGCGCGCCCGCCGAGCAGCCGGCCGATCCGCGTCTCCGCCTCGAGCGTGACGTCGTGGTCCGCGTACGCGCCCGGCGTGTGTTTGTGGTCGTCGTGCCCGACCACGTCCGGCAGGTGCTGGACGAGGTCGCCGCCGAGCGCGACGTTCAGGATTTGCGAGCCGCGGCAGACGGCCAGCACCGGCATGTCGCGGGCGAGCGCCGCCTCGAGCAGCGCCAGCTCGGCACGGTCGCGCGCCTCGAGGACGCCGTTCGTCTCGGGATGCGGCTCCTGCCCGTACATCGCCGGGTCGAGGTCGGAGCCGCCGGAGAAGATCACCGCGTGGAGCACGTCGAGCGTCTCCTCGACGTCCTCCTCGCTCGGTGGCACGAGCAGCGGCCGCCCGCCGGCGCGCTCGACCGAGCGAACGTAGTCGGACGGGACGAGCGCCGACTCCTCCTTCCAGGCGCCGTACGCCGCCACCACGACGTCGGTCGTGATCCCGATCAAGGGCCGCATACCTAGCACCGTACCCCTTTCTCCCGCCTGCGATCATCTTCGGCGTGCCGGAGGGAGCGCGGATCGGGCTCGTGGGCTGCGGGCGCTGGGGGAAGCACATCCTCCGCGACCTCTGCGCGCTGGGCTGCGAGGTTGCCGTCGTCACCCGCTCCGCGGAGAGCCGGGCCAGGGCCGAGGCGGGCGGCGCGGCTTCGGCGATCGACTCGATCGGCGATTTGCCCGAGGTCGACGGGATCGTCGTCGCGACGCCGGTCTCGACCCACGCAGCCGTGGTCGAGGAGGCACTCGGGCTCGACGTGCCCGTCTTCGTCGAGAAACCGCTGACCAACGACCCCGTGGCGGCCGAGCGGCTGGCCGCCGCGGCGGACGGGCGGCTGTTCGTGATGGACAAGTGGCGCTACCACCCCGGTGTCGAGCTGCTCGGGGAGCTGGCGCGCAGCGGGGAGCTCGGGCAGGTCGTCGGACTGCGCACGACGCGCCTCGGCTGGGAGCGCAAGCGCGACGTCGACCAGATCTGGGTGCTCGCCCCCCACGACGTCGCGATCGGCCTGGAGATCCTCGGGGAGATACCGACGCGGCGAGCCGCGGTCGCCTCCCAGGACGCTCTGCTCGGCCTGCTCGGCGAGCGTCCGTGGCAGGCGCTCGACGTCTCGGGCCGCAGCCGGGCGCGGCGGCGCGAGGTCGTTCTCGTCTGCGAGGAGGGAGCTGCAGCACTGGACGACAGCTACGACGACCACGTCACCGTCGTCCGCTCGGAGGAGGAGCCCGAGCTGCGGCCGGTCTCCACCGAGCTGCCGCTGCTGCGCGAGCTACGGGCCTTCCTGAGGCACCTTGCCGGTGGGCCGCCCCCGCGCTCGAGCGCCGGCGAAGGCGTGGCCGTCGTGCGGGCGATCGCCGAGCTGCGGGCGCTGGCGGGCCTCGACTCGTGACCCTCGCCGCGACCGTCCTGATCCCGACGCACGACCACGGCCCGACGCTGCTCCGCTCGGTCGGCAGCGCGCTGGCACAGACCGTCCCGGAGCTCGAGGTGCTCGTGATCGGCGACGGCGTCCCCGATGTCACCCGGGAGCTGATGGCCGAGGTGACCGCCGACGACGAGCGCGTGCGCTTCTTCGACCACCCGAAGGGGCCGCGCCACGGCGAGCTGTACCGGCACGCCGCCTTGCAGGAGGCCTGTGGTGAGATCGTCTGCTACCTCTGCGACGACGATCTCTGGCTCCCGGGTCACGTCGAGCATCTGCGCGAGCTGCTCCGCGAAAGCGACTTCGCCTACTCGCTGCCGTTCTGGATCGACCCGGACGGCGAGGCCCACCCGCTGAGAGTCGACCTGCGGCTCCACCGCTTCCAGGCGCTCTTCCGCAGCGGCGGGAACCGGATCCCGCTCTCCCACGCCGGGCACACGCTCGAGCTCTACCGCCGGCTACCCGAGGGCTGGCGGACGACGCCGGACGGCATCTACACCGACCTCTACATGTGGCAGCAGATCCTCGCCGTCCCCGGCTGCCGCGTCGCCGGCGGCGCGCGCCCGACGGTGATCCACCTTCCAAGCCCGGAACGAAAGGGCTGGAGTACCGCCCGGCGTGTGGCCGAGCTGGACCGCTACACCGCGCGCCTGGCCGATCCCGGGTTCTCCGCGGAGCTGGCCGAGCGGGTCCTCGGTGCGACCGTCGCCGACGCGGCCGCGCTCGAGGCAGCCTATGACGAGCTCGAGGAGGAGGCGCGGCGAGCCCACGCGGCGGCCGGCGAGCTCGACGCGCGGCTGCGGGAATCCGAGGCCGAGCGCGTGGAGCTCGGCGAGGAGCTGCGCACGATCGCGACCTCCGTCACCTGGCGTCTGCGCGGGCGCCTGCTGGCGATCCCCGGCCTGTCGGGGCTCCTCAAAGCGGCTGCCAGGGCGCTAGCCGCGCGAGCAGGTCGCTGAGCGGCGGGCTCTGCTCGTCCCGCTCCGACACCCGCGCCAAGCCCGCCGGCCACGGGATCGCCAGCTCCGGGTCGGCCCAGTGGCAGCCGAGCTCGTCCTCGGGATCCCAGTATTCGCTGACCGCGTAGACGTGCAGCGAGGGCTCGTGGAAGTAGAAGCCGTGCGCGACGCCGTGCGGGATCACGAGCGCCGCGGGCCGTTCCGCGCCGAGCTCGACGACGGTGGCGAGCCCCTCCGTCGGCGAGTCGCGGCGCAGGTCCCGGATCCCGACCGAGGCGCGGCCGAACGGGACGGTCAGGTAGTCGTCGTGGCGGATGTGGACGTGGACGCCGCGGAGCACTCCGGCTTCGGAGCGGACCGCATTCCACTGCACCGGCTCGACCCCGGTTGCCCACTCGACGCGGTAGAGCTCGGTGAAGACGCCGCGCTCGTCGCGATGAGGCTCGAGCGGAACCAGCGCCGTCCCCACCGGCAGGCTCGCGGTCGTCTCCACGCCCCTTATCTAACCTCGTTCGTGGGCGCCAGGGTCGGGCGAGGTAGGCGCGCCGCACGCGCCTACAGTACGGCGACGATGGAGCGCAGCCTCACCGCTTCCGTGGAAGTCCGGCGCCACGCGGACGCGCAGTCCTTCCTCGCCGACGCGGGCGGGTTCCTGCTCGCGCGCGAGGCCGAGCACAACCTGATGCTCGGACTGTCGGGCCGCCTGCGCGTCGAGCCCCGCACCTTCGGCGAGGCCCCCTACTTCGCGGTCGCGCGCGATGGCGGCGAGGTCGTGGCGGCGACGATGCGGACGCCGCCGCACAACCTGATCCTCTCGGAGGTCGACGACGAGGCCGCCCTCGAGCCGCTGGCCGCCGACGCGAGCGGCGTCTTCGAGAGCCTGACCGGCGTGGTCGGGCCGAAGGCACCCGTCGCGAGGATGGCGCAGATCTGGGAGGCACGGAGCGGGCAGACCGCGCACCTGATGCTCTGCCAGCGGAGCTACCGCGCCGAGCACGCGCTCGAGCCGGAGGGCGTCGCGGGGGCAATGAGGCCGTACGAGCCGCGCGACCGCGGGCTCGTGCTCGGCTGGATGGACGCCTTCGTGGAAGAGGCGCTGCCCGAGGCGCCGCCCGAGGATTCCGCCCGCTGGCTCGACCGGCGCGCGGCCGATCCCGACTCCGGCACCATGATCTGGGAGGACGGCGAAGCCGTGTCGATGGGCGGCTACGGGGGTCTGACCCCGAACGGGATCCGTGTCGGGCCGATCTACACGCCGCCCGAACTGCGGCGCCGCGGCTACGCAACCGCGCTGACGGCGGCGATGACGCGAATGCTGCTCGAGCGCGGCCGGCGCTTCTGCTTCCTCTTCACCGATCTCGCCAACCCGACCTCGAACTCGATCTACCAGCGCATCGGTTACCGGCCGGTCAACGACATCGACCAGTGGTCCTTCCGTTAACCCGAGCAGGCTAGGCGGCGGCGAAGCGCTTGGCGCCGCGCTCGCGGCGGCGTGCAGCCTCGACCTCGCGGTCCTTCGGCGCGGCGTTCGTCACGAGCGCGCCGAGCAGCCGCGCGGTGGCGGCGGCCACCTCGTCGACCGCGTGCTCGAACGCCTGCTCGTTCGCCTGCGAGGGCTTGGGGAAACCGCTGATCTTGCGCACGTACTGCAGCGCCGCGCCGCGAACCTCGTCCTCGGTCGCGGGCGGCTCGAAGTTGAAGAGCGTATGGATGTTCCGGCACATGGCCGCATCCTACGTGTCCGCGAGAGGACCAGATCGGTGTCCGACACCCGTTGGTGTCAAGCGTTTCTTGTGCCGAAAGTGTGAAATCGGCGTTCGTCAGAGCCAGCGGTCGAGCGGCACGTTCGCGGCCAGCGCCGAGAAGTCGCCCTCGTCTCGGATCGCAGTCGCGGCATCGGCGAACGCCCTCACGGCGACCCAGGTCAGCGCGCCGCCGACGCTGATGCGCTGCGCGCCGCCACCGAAGATCTCCGCCGCCGAGAGGCTCGGCACGGCGAGGACGTTGACCGGCTTCGAGACCGCCTCGCAGACGGCTCGGACCTCGTCGACGGTCCGCAGCCCCGGCGCGTAGAGCACGTCCGCGCCGGCCTCCTCGAAGGCCTGCAGCCGGGCGATCGTGTCGTCGAGGTCGGGATTGCCGCGGATGTGGTTCTCGGCCCGCGCCGTCAGCGTGAACGGGAAGCCGACGCCGCGCGCCGCCTCGACCGCCGCCGCGACCCGCTCGACCGCGTGCGCGCTCTCGTACAGACCGCCGGGCTCCCAGTCCTCGATCGAGCCTCCGACCGCCCCGGCCACGGCCGCCCGCGTGACGGCCAGCGCCGCCGCCTCGGGCTCGGCGCCGTAGCCGTTCTCGAGGTCGGCCGAGACCGGCAGCCCGGTTGCCGCGTCCAGCGCAGCCACGTGCTCGGCCACCTCGTCGAGCGTGACCCCGCCGTCCCGCCGCCCGAGCGTGAACGCGAAGCCGGAGCTGGTCGTCGCGAGCGCCGAGAAGCCGAGCGCCTCGAGCACGCGCGCCGATCCCGCGTCCCACGGGTTCGGGATCACGAACGGCTCGCCCTCGTGCAGCGAGCGGAACGCCTCCGCCTTCTGCATTCGTCGTTCCACCATTCAGGACGATAGTGCGACCCCGTGCTCCGAGGCTAGGCTGTGGGACATGGCCTTCCACGTGGTCACTCCCGACGAGCTCGACTGGAAGACGCGGCCCCACGAGCCCGGCGAGGCGCCGCGGCACGTGGCCGCGCTGAGCGACCTGGCGGGCTTCGCCCACACGCGCGCCAACGTCTGGCGCTTCGAGCCCGGGGCAAAGGGCCGCCGCCACCGGGAACCCGTCCAGGAGGAGACGTTCGTCGTCCTCGCCGGGACGCTGTCGATGTACGTCGGCGACCCGCCGGAGCGCCACGACGTGCCGACCGGTGGCCTGATCCACGTCGAGCCGGGCACCGCGATCCAGAGCGTGAACCACGGCGACGTCGAGCTCCTCGTCTACGCCTACGGCACCCCGCCGGACAGCGAGCGGGCCGAGTACCTCGACTCCGCCGTCTAGCGATACTCAAGTCTGATGCCGGACCCTGCGGCGAGGATCAGGCGGCGCCTTCGTCGTAGCGCGGGAGCCCGTCGTCGGGAAGGTCTTCCCACGGCGCCCGCGAGGCGACGAAGGTGTGGAACTGCGGCCGGATCCCGGGGTCGCCGTCGAGCGCGCCGAGCCGGATCCCGATCTGGTCGCCCTCGGGCCACTCGTTCCCGAACAGGCTCGACCCGCAGACCGAGCAGAACGCCTTCACGCGCCCCTCACCCGGCCGGTAGACGGTGATCAGCTCCTCGCCCTGGAGCAGCCGGAAGCCTTCACGCGGCACCCGCCCCTGCGTCCCGCCGAACGCGCCCGAGTGCTTTCGGCACCGCGAGCAGTGGCAGTGGCTGGCCCAGAGGAACGGCGCGGTCACCTCGAACTGCACGCCGCCGCAGAGGCAGGAGCCGCGCAACGGGTTCTCGGGGCTCGGCTCGGTTCCCACGTATCCGCTCATCGCTCGATCGTATCCAGGCCGAGCCATCCTGCGAGGCCTTTCAGCTCGGCCTGCACGCCCCTGGTGATCGCCGGCGTGAACTCCACGTCCTCGTGAATCACGTTCACCCGCAGGACGCAGGCCTTGCGGTCGGCTACGGCGTCGACCTTTCCGACGAGACGGTCTCCGTGGAGCACCGGGAGCGCGAAGTAGCCCCAGCGGCGCTCGGCCGCCGGCTTGTACATCTCGAGGACGTATTCGAAGTCGAACAGCTCCTGTGCCCGGGCCCGGTCGTGGACGAGCCGGTCGAACGGCGACAGCAGCGCGGTGCGGCCCTCGAAGTCCCGGCGGAGCGCGGCTGGATCGACGCGCCACTCGCCCACAACGCCCTCGACCACCGCCGGCTCCCCCGCCTCGCCGACGTCGATCGGCTCGACCGGCATCTTGGCGGCCCTGGCGCGGGCGATGCCGAGGCCGGAGAGCCGCCGCTCGTTCCTGATCCGCTCCGCCTCCTCGACGGGCGGCACGGTGATGTCGGACGGGTACACGCGCTCGGCGAGGTCCCAGATCCGCTCGCGTCCGATGCGCCCGGAGATTGCGACCTCGCCGCGGGCCATCAGGAGCTCGAGCATCCGGGTGACGTTCCGGTTGTTGGTCCAGCCGGTGGAGGCCCACGGCACGGCGGCCGTGTCCGGGATGTCGCGCGAGGTCAGCGGGCCCGAGGCGCCGAGCAGCTTCAGGACGTCGCGGCGGAAGCGATCGTTGGCGCGCAGCCAGACGCGCGATCGCTCGTAGCCCGGCTGGTCGGCCGCGCCGGCGAGGTACAGGCCGACGTCGCTCATCGGGCGTACCAGCGCGTTGTGCTCGAAGAGCGTGCGGTCCTGCTCCAGCGCCTGCCGCAGGTGGTCGGGCCGGTACGCCGACCCGAGACGGCTCCAGGCCACGAGGTCGGCGCTGGGCGCGATCGCCGCGGTCGGGTCGACCTGCAGCATGGTCAGCCGGTGCACGACGTCGACCAGTTCGGTGGGCCTGGGCGCGCCGAGCAGCTGCGCCCGTACCGCGATCCGGCGGGCCTGGCGCTTGCTGAGCCGGTGCAGGCCGGACTCAGACAGCGTGGCGGGCGAGGGCGAGGCGCATCATCGTCGAGTGGGTGCCCTCGGCGCCGAGCTCGTCGCCGGCTTCGGGCAGGAGCTGGACGTAGGAGCCGTCGGGCTGCAGCTCCCAGGCATTCCGGCGGTCGGCCAGCGAGATCTCCAGGATCTCCCACAGCCGCGCGCGCAGCCGCCGGTGGACGATCGGGACCGCCGTCTCGACCCGCTCCGACAGGTTGCGGTGCATCCAGTCGCCCGAACCGATCAGGAACACGCCCTCCAGCGGGTCCTCCGCCCCGGCCGCGAAGTGAAAGATGCGCGAGTGCTCGAGGAACCGGCCGACGACGGAGCGAATGCGGATGTTCTCCGTCAGGCCCGGCACACCTGCGGCGAGGCAGGAGAGCCCGCGAACGATCAGATCGATCGGCACTCCGGCTTGCGAGGCGCGCGAGAGCAGGGTGCACATCTCCGGGTCCTCGAGCTGATTCATCTTGCAGACGATCCGGGCGGGGCGGCCCGCCTCGTGATTCTCGATCTCGCGCTCGATCAGCCCGACGAACTCGGAGCGCATCGACATCGGCGCGACCACCAGCTTCGAGAACGACGGCGTTCGGGCACGGCCGGTCAGGAAGTGGAAGAGCGTCACGACGTCGTTTGTGACAAGCGGGTCGGCGGTCAGCAGCCCGACGTCCTCGTAGAGGCGGGCGGTGCGCGAGTGGTAGTTGCCTGTGGCCAGGTGCGCGTAGCAGCGCAGCGCGTCCTCCTCCTGCCGCACGACGAGCGCGGACTTGGCGTGCGTCTTCAGGCCGCTGACTCCGTAGACCACGTGCGCACCGACCTTCTCGAGCTCACGCGACCAGTGGAGGTTGCGCGCCTCGTCGAAGCGGGCGTTCAGCTCGATCACGCAGGCGACCTGCTTGCCGGCCTCGGCCGCGTGGATCAGCGACTGGACGAACGGCGTGTCGTCGCCGACCCGGTAGACGGTCATCTTGATCGAGACGACCTGGGGGTCCTCGGCGGCCTCGCGGATGAACCGCTCGACGCCCGCGTCGAAGCTGTCGTACGGCTGATGGATGAGCACGTCGCCGTGCCTGATCGCCGAGAAGATGCTTCCATCGCCCTCGAGGCCGATCGGCGGCAGCGGCGTCCACGGGGGGTCGCGGAGCTCGGGAATCGGCAGATCGGCGATCTCGAACAGCGTCGTGTAGTCGAGCAGGGCGGTCATCTCGTACAGGTCTTCGGGCCCGAGCGCGAACCGGGTGGACAACTCGGAGACCATCCCGGGGTCGGCGTTGGGCTGCAGCTCGAGCCGGACAACCGGCTCGAAGCGCCGCTGCTGGAGCTCCAGCTCGACCAGGTCGCGCTTGCTCAGCCCGTCGTCCTCGAGCTCGACCTCGGCGTCGCGACAGACGCGGAACTGGCTCGCGCTCTCGATCACCATCCCCGGGAAGAGCTTCTGGGCGTTCGCCGCGATCACCTCGTCGAGGCCGACGAACACGCGCTCGGGCGAGCGCACGCCCGTACGCACCCGGAGCCACTGGTACAGCTCCCGCGGCACCTTGACCCGCACCAGCACCGACTCGCCGTTGACCGGATCGCCGAGGAGGAAGGCCCACGAGGTCGAGAGATTCGAGACGTACGGGAACGGGTGCGCCTCGTCGAGGCTGAGCGGCGTCAGGACCGGCGAGATGCGCGTGTCGAAGATCTGCGAGACCTCGGCCTGCTGCTCCTGGCTCAGGTCGTCCCAGCGGAGCAAGTGGACACCGTGCTCGGCCAGGCGGGGCCGGACGACGTCGGCGAAGCAGTGCGCCTGCTGGTCGAGCATCGCCATGACCCGCTCCCGCACGAGCAGGAGCAGATCGCGCCGCTCCTGCGCGGTGGGGCTCTCGTCGCCGGGGGCCGGGCGGATCAGCGCGATCCGCTTCATGAAGAACTCGTCCAGGTTCGAGGAGAAGATCGCGAGGAACTTGACCCGCTCGAGCAGCGGTGTCCGCTCGTCGAGCGCCTCCTGCAGCACGCGCCGGTTGAATTCGAGCCAGCTCAGGTCACGATCGACCCATGCGCGGCCGAGCTCGTGCGCGGCCGCTGCCGGCGCGGCCAGATCGACCACCGTCTCCGGGGTGCCGACGGGGAAGACCGGGCTCGCATCCATGGCACAAAGGGTAGTCCCCGGGCATGTCGGCCGCTGGTCGACGACCCCCTGGCCACTGGCCCTTAGGGCCGGATGCCCCAGCTACCCGCGTGGGCCTGGCCCGGCTCGAGCCGGATCAGGCCCTCGCCGCTGCGGAAGGCGTTCGGCGCGCAGGTCATCGGCTCGACGGCGAGGCTGCGCCGGGCGACGTCCGGCAACGGGTCGCCCGTAAAGACCATCAGGTACGGGTAGCTCTCGTCGGCCCAGAGGGTGGTCGTGCCGAGGCGGGCCTCGGCCCGGCCGCGGCCGTCGCGCTCGAGGTCCGTGAAGCAATGGTCGAGCCGCGCCGGCCCGACCGGCCTCGACTCGCGGAAGTCCAGCCCTTCGTCCGCGACTGCGGCGCTGCCCACCGGCAGGCCGCGCTCGTCGGCGATCAGCACGGTCGCAGCCGGCACGCGCAGCTCGACGCCGTCGACGACGCCTTGCTCGACGGCCAGGTACGGATGCGAGCCTGCTCCGTACGGCGCGGCCTCGGGACTGGCGTTCGTCGCCCCGGTCCGCACCGTGAGCCCGTCCTCGGAGAGCGAGTACTCGACGCGCAGCTCGAGCGCGAACGGGTAGCCAGGCTGTGGGTAGAGGACGTGCTCGAACGCGACGCGGTCCGCCGCGCGGTCGGCGATCGACCAGTGCGCCCAGCGCACGAGACCGTGGATCGCGTTTTGCCGCGCGGGCTCGTTGAGCGCCAGCTGGTGCGTGTGCCCGCCGAATTCATAGCTCCCGTCCTCGATGCGGTTCGGCCACGGGACGAGCAGCTGGCCGCGGCCGGCGTGACAGAGCTCGTCTGCGTCGTAGCCGTCGATCACCGGCCGCCCCTCGACGGAGTACGTCCGCAGCCCGGCGCCGACACCCACGACGACGGCCCGTTGCTCGCCGAACGCGAGCTCGACCTGCTCGCCCGAAGGATTCATCGCGCTAGGCCGGGGCCGGCGCCGCCTCGGCTCTGGCGCCCATCCGCTCGAGCAGGTGGTCGCCGACGCGCAGCGAGTTCGCCATCGCCGTCAGCGCCGGGTTCACCGCGCCGATGCTCGGGAAGACGCTCGTGTCGACGACGTAGAGGTTGTCGAGCTCGTGCGCGCGGCAGTCCGGGTTGACCACCGAGCTGGCCGCGTCGGCACCCATGCGGCAGGTGCCCGCCTGGTGGGCGCAACCCGCGACCGGGATCTCGTTCTTGAGGTACGCGAAGCGATGGAACAGGTGGTCGGGCTCCATGCGCAGCTTGTGCAGCATCGAGCGCAGCTGCCCGTAGAGCTCCTGCTTCGGCGTGTCGTTGGACGGCGTGTAGCTGAGCGTCAGCCTGCCGTCGCCGTCGACGGTGACCCGGTTGTCCGGCAGCGGCAGGTCCTCGGTCGAGAGCCAGAAGTCGACCGCGTGCTTCGCGACCTTCTCGAGCGACCACTCCGGCGCCAGCTTCGTCTCGCCCGGCTTCTCGCCGCGGAACATCGGCGCCTGGGACTTGCCGACCATCTGGATGTTGCCGAGCGGGTACTCGGAGGCGTCGCTCGCGAAGTAGAAGTCGTTCAGGCCGAGCGTCTTCTGGAAGACGGTCGGGTTCTCGTCCTTCGAGAGCGCGAGCACCGCCTGGCTGTTGTGGAACATGTAGTTCCGGCCGACCTGGTCGGAGCCGTTCGCGAGCCCCTGCGGGTGCTTGTCGTTCGCCGACAGGAGCAGCAGCTTCGCGGTGTTCGCCGCGCCGCAGGCCAGCACGACGAGGTCGCCCGAATGCGACTCGCGCTCGCCGTCGCGCTCGACGATGACCTCGGTCACCGCCGTGCCGCCGGGGTTGGTCTCGAGCTTGACGGCCTGCGCGTTCGTGACCAGCTCCACGTTGGAGTGCTCGAGCGCGGGCCGCACCCCGAGCACCTCCGCGTCCGACTTGCCGTGAACCGCGCACGGAAAGCCGTCGCAGTTCATGCAGCGCACGCAGGCGCTGTAGGGCATGTTCGCCTCGTTCAGGCGGATCCCGCAGGGCGCATGGAAGGGGTGGTACCCGGCGGCGGCCAGATCGTCCGCGAGCTGCTGGATCCGTGGCTCGTGGGAGACGGCCGGGAAGGGGTACGGCGCGCTCGTGTACGGCTCCGTCGGGTCCTCACCGTGAGCGCCGTGCACCTCGTACAGGTGCTCGGCCTTCGTGTAGTAGGGCTCGATCTCGTCGTAGGTGATCGGCCAGGCCGGCGACACCCCGTCGTGGTGCTGGAGCTCCTCGAAGTCCTCCTCGCGCAGCCGGTAGAGCGCGGCGCCGTAGAGCTTGGTCGCGCCGCCGACGAAGTAGTGGATCTGGGGCTGGAACGGCTTGCCCTTCCCGTCGTACCAGGTGTCCTCGGAGATGTAGCGGTTGTCGACGAACACGTCCTGCGCGAGCCAGTTCTGGGGCTCGCGCGGGAGCCAGTCACCCCGCTCGAGGAGCAGGATCCTCTTTCCGGAGGGGGCGAGGTGCCGCGCAAGCGTGCCGCCGCCGGCACCGGTCCCGACGATGATCACGTCGTAGCCGGCCATCGCTCAGTACTCCTCCAGCATCTCGGGGATCATCAACCGCGCCGCGGCCTCGATCAGCGCCAGGTGCGAGAACGCCTGGGGGAAGTTGCCGAGGTGCCGCCCGGTCGATGCGTCGAACTCCTCCGCGTAGAGGCCGAGCGGCGAGGAGATCCGCAGCAGGCGCTCCATCAGGTCCCGGGCGCGCTGCATCTCGCCCACGACAGCCAGCGCGGACACGAGCCAGAAGGAGCAGATCAGGAACGTGCCCTCTCTGCCCGAGAGGCCGTCGTCCGTCTCCCCGGTTCGGTAGCGCAGGACGAAGCCGTCATCGGTCAGATCTGTCGCGATCGCCTCGACCGACTTGCGCAGCGTCTCGTCGCCGCCCGGCAGGAAGCCGAAGATCGCCGCGAGCAGCGTGGACGCGTCGAGCGCGTCCGTGTCGTAGTGCTGGCGCAGGACACCGTCCCGCACGCCGTGCTCGAGGATGTCCGCGCGGATCTCCTCGGCGGTCTTCTGCCACGTCGCCTGGATGTCGGGGTCGCCGCGAATCTCCGCGACCTTGGCGGCGCGATCGAGGGCGACCCAGCACATCAGCTTCGAGGAGACGTAGTGCTGCGGCTTGCCGCGCGCCTCCCAGATGCCCTGGTCGGGCTCGCGCCAGATGTTCGTGGCGCACTCGGCCTGCGACTGGACGATCGGCCAGAGACGCGTCGGCAGCCGGTCGCCGTGCCGCGTGTGGAGGAGGATCGAGTCGAGGACCGCGCCGAAGACGTCGTTCTGGCGCTGGTCGAACGCACCGTTGCCGACCCGCACCGGCCGCGCTCCGGCATAGCCGGTCAGCTCGTCGCGCGTCGACTCGGTCAGGTCGCGGCGCCCGTCGATCCCGTACATGATCTGGAGCGAGCCGTCCTCGGTCGGCTCCAGGTCGGAGATGAACTCCATGAACTCCTCCGCCTCCCAGTTCAGGTTGAGGAAGTGAAGCGCCTGGAGGGTGAAGGTCGTGTCGCGGATCCAGGTGTAGCGGTAGTCCCAGTTACGCTCGCCGCCGGGTGTCTCGGGCAGCGACGTCGTGAGCGCGGCAACCGTGGCCCCGGTCGGCATGTACGTCAGGCCCTTGATCGTCAGGGCGGAGCGCTGGATCGGGTCGCGCAGCTGATGGTCCGGGATTCGCGCCGTGTTCAACCAGTTGCGCCAGAAGCGCGTGGTCGACTTCAGCCTCATGCGCGCGTCGTCGACGGTCTGCGGCGCGGCCAGCCCCTCGGCCCAGGAGAGCGCGCAGAACGCGCGCTCGCCCGGCTGAAGCACGTGGCGCGCCCGGACCCGCTCCCCCTGAATCCCCAGGGCGAGATCCGACTGGAGACGAAACTGCTGCCCGGCGCCGCTGGCGTCGGCGGCGTTTCGGCCACCGTCCACTGCCGTCCACTCGGCGGGAGCCCGGCCGTAATCGAAGACGGGCTCGCACACGAGCTCGACCTCGACCTGGCCGTCGAGACATTCCACCGTTCGGACCAGCATGTGGTCGGCGTCGTCGTCGGCCGGCGGCCGTGTGTGCGGCGTGACCGTGTCCTCGTGGTCCCAGGGCCCGATCGTCAGGGCGTCGCGGACGAGGAGCCAGCCCGAGGGCGACTTCCAGGTCGTCACGAGCACGTTCGTCCCGGGCTCGTACGCGCGCGCGGTGGGATGCGCGATCCCGAACGGGCCGAACCGGAAGAACCCGGCCTGCCGGTCGAGGAGGCTTCCGAACACGCTCGGCGAGTCGAACGAGGGGATGCAGAGCCAGTCGATCGCGCCGTCCGGCGCGACGAGCGCTCCCGTATGACAGTCCGAGAGGAACGCGTAGTCGGCGATCGGCGGAAACGGCGACGGTGCCGCAGCGCTCTGGGGCCTGGTCGCGGCCTCGTCCTTGCCGGTCACGGCGGTCATCGGTCCTCCTTCCGAGAGCTCACGTCGAGATCCACGGCTCGTGCCAGCGGCCGTGGCCGGCGACCAGCTCGTCGCCCGCGGCCGGTCCCCACGACCCCGGCTCGTAGCTGTGCACCGGCGGCGGGTCGTCGAGGAGCGGCTGCATGATCCGCCAGGTCTCTTCGACGCCGTCCTGGCGGGTGAAGCGCGTGCTGTCGCCGACCATCGCCGCGTGGAGGAGGACCTCGTACGGGGTCGGGCCTTCGCCGCCTTCCTGTGCGAACTCCATGTTGAGATCGATCGCCGAAGCGCCGCCGATGTCGGCACGGTGAGCGTCGACGATGAGCTTGATCCCCGTCGTGGGGTCGAGCCTGACCACCAGCTGATTCGGCTCGGGCCGCCTGGCCCGCATGTGGAAGCCGAGCTGCGGCGGATGCTTGAAGACGAGCCTGAGCTCCGTCTCGGTCGCCTTCAGCCGCTTCCCCGTGCGGATGAAGAAGGGCACGCCGGCCCAGCGCCAGTTCTCGATCTCGAGCCGGAGCGCCGCGTACGTCTCGGTGGTCGAGCCCGGCTCGACTCCGTCGACGTCGAGGTAGCCGTCGTACTGACCGCGCACGTAATGGGCGGGGTCAGCCGTCTGCACCGCGCGAAAGAGCGTGACCTGGGCGTCCTTGATCGCCTCGGGCTCGCGCCGGGAGGGAACCTCCATCGCCGCGGCGGCCACCACCTGCATGAGGTGGTTGACGACGACGTCGCGCAACGCGCCGACCGGGTCGTAGAAGTGACCGCGGTCCTCGACCCCGAAGTCCTCCGCCATCGTGATCTGGACGGACTCGAGGTGATTGCGGGTCCAGATCGGCTCGAGCATGGAGTTCGCAAAGCGCAGGTAGACGATCTCCTCGAGCCCCATCTTCCCGAGGTAGTGGTCGATCCGGTAGAGCTGCGACTCGTCGATGTACTGGTGCAGCTCCTCGGCGAGCGCGCGCGCGGACGCGAGGTCGTGGCCGAACGGCTTCTCGACCACGACGCGAGCGTTCTTCGTGAGGCCGGCTTCGGCGATGCCCTGCACCACCCGCCCGAACAGCGACGGCGGGATCTCGAGGTAGAAGACCGGCGTCTTGGCGCCCTTGATCGCCTTCCCGACCTCCTCGTAGGTCGAGCTCTCGCCGAAGTCGCCGGGGAGGTACGAGAGGCGGGCCGCGAAGCGCTTGAAGACGTCCTCGTCGAGCGTCTCGCCGGTCGCGACGATCGACTCGCGCGCGCGCTCGATCAGCTGGTCGACGGTCCAGTCGTCGACGGCCACGCCCACGATCGGGCAGTCGAGCAGGCCGCGACGCTCGAGCCGGTAGAGCGACCGGAACGTCATCACCTTCGCCAGGTCGCCGGTGATCCCGAAGACGACGAAGACGTCGGCCGGCTTCGGGCCTCCCGCCTCCCCCTGCGTCGTGCTCATCTCGATCTCCTTCCCGACCGCTTGCGTTTCCCGAGCTCCATCAGCCCACGCCCGAACGCGTCGATCCGGCCCCAGCGGCCGGGGA
>DASPRN010000016.1:0-6944 GCA_035624425.1 Gaiellaceae bacterium | reverse complement strand
GACCGCGCGCAGCTCGATCCCCTCCTCCGCGCCGAGGAGCTCGAGCGCCTGCTCGATCTGCCGCTCGGGCTCGCCGAGGTTCGAGCCGAGCCCAACATACGCCGTGGTCACGCGTCTGATTGTCCAGGTTCCAGCTACCGTTTCCGCGCCTGTGCACGGGGTCGCCCTCATCGCAGCTCTGCTCCTGCCCTTCCACTCCGGGCATGCGATCACCGCCGGACGCGCGCGGGCCGCGCACGACCTTCGTTCCTACCCGCGGACGATCGTCGGGCTCGACCGCACGCGGCTCGGCGGCGCCGAGTTCACGCTCCAGGCCTCCGGAGCGCGCGAGATCGACCCGCAGCTCGGCCTCTGGCGCCTGCCGAGCGCGACGGCCGCGCGGCTGCTGCCCGCCCTGCGCGCGCAGGGCCTCGTCACCTCGGTGACGCCGGACCTTCCGCTCCGCACGGAGGCGACGCAGTCGATCGGCTACTGCACCGATCCGCTGTGCGACGCCGAGTGGTGGATCCCGCACGTCGGCGCCGACGCCTGGACGCCCCCCGGCCCTGGCTTCCCGGTGACGCTGATCGACTCGGGCGTCGACCTCTCGAACCCCGAGTTCGCCGACCCTACCCCCAGGCCGAACACGACTGCGCTCAACACGCAGACGTTCAAGGCCAACAGCGAGGAGAAGCACGGGACCGCCACGTCGTCGGTCGTCGGCGCACCGGTGAACGGGGAGGGCGTCGTCGGCATCTACCCGCAGGCGAAGCTGCAGCTCTGGGACGCGAGCCCGGGCGGGCAGCTGACCGTCGGCGACGAGATCGCCGGCCTCGCCGCGGCCAGGGCGCACGGGCCGGGCGTCGTCAACCTCAGCCTCGGCGGCACCGACCACCTCGCGATCGAGGAGCACGCGATCCTCCGCACCTTCGGGAGCGGCTCCCTGGTCGTCGCCTCGGCGGGGAACGACCGCCAGTTCGGCAGCCCGCCCTCGTACCCGGCGTCGTTTCCCCACGTGCTCACGATCGGCGCGACCGACGAGGAGGACCGGCCGTCCGTCTTCTCGAGCGTCTCGGCCAACATGGACCTCGCGGCCCCCGGCCAGGACATGCCCGTTGCGGTGCCGGCTTTCTGGGTGCTCCCGGGGAGCCCCCCGTACGACACCTTCGACGGCACGAGCTTCTCGGCGCCGCTCGTCTCGGGTGCCGCCGCAGCCGTCTGGACGCTGCGCCCGACCCTGACCAACACCCAGCTCTTCGAGATCATGCGCCGCTCCGCGCGACACGTCGGCAAGCGCGGCTGGAATCAGAGCACCGGCTACGGGGTCCTGAACATCCCCGCCGCGCTGGCGCGGAAGGCTCCGCCGCCCGACCCGGAGGAGCCGAACGAGGACGTCTACCTCGTCGAGCCGCACGGGCTCTTCCCGGCCGGCCAGCCGCCGCTGACGGTGCCCGGCCGGCCGAAGCGCGTGCTGCCGGCGCACCTCGAGCGCTCCGAGGACCCCGAGGACGTCTACCGCGCCTACCTGCCGGCGAAGGGGAAGCTGGTCGTGACGGTGACGACGAAAGGGAACGCCAACCTCGAGGTCTGGGGCCGGCACACGCGCACCGTCCTCGAGCGCGGCGCGGCGGCGCGGCGCGACCTGCTCGGCGTCTCCGCCCGCCGCGGCAGCAGGACCGAGCGCGTCGTTGTCCCGGCGCGCGGCCTCGGCCAGTACGTCTACGTGGACGTCTTCCTCGCCAAGAACATCGCCGAGGCGAGCTACACGGTCAGGATCGCGACCGCTCGACGCTAGCCGCGGCGTGCTCGACCGGCGCCTCGAGGCGCACCTCGGGCTTGCGCACGCGAACCCGCACACGCTCGGCCGGGAAGCGCTCCAGCAGCGCGTCGGCGACCGCTGTGGCCATCGTCTCGAGCAGGGTGAACTGGCGGGAGCCGGAGAGCTCGCGGACCAGCTCGACCACCTCGCGGTAGTCGACGGTCTGCTCGAGCCGGTCTCCGGCCGGCTCCGGCAGCTCGAGCTCGACGTCGTAGAGGAACGGCTGCTCCCGCTCGCGCTCCTCCGGCTCGGCGCCGTGGCGGCCCCGGATCTCGAGCCCGTAGAGCTCGACGACGACGGTCATCCGAAAGCAGCCGCTGCGGCGGTCAGGGCCTCGACGTGCTCGCGGACGTCGTGGACGCGGAGGATCGTGGCACCCCGCTCGTAGGCGGCGACGGCGGCGCCGACGCTGGCGGCGACCGAGCCGGTGGTCGCGTCCGGGTCGCCGAGCAGCTTGCCGAGCGAGCTCTTGCGCGAGAAGCCGACGACGACGGGGCGGCCGAGCGCGGTCAGCTCGTCGAGGCGCTGAACCAGCTCGAAGTTGTGCTCGACCGTCTTGCCGAAGCCGATCCCGGGGTCGAGGCACACCAGCTTCTCCGGAATCCCCGCGTCGACCGCGAAGCGCAGCCGCTCCTCGAGGAAGGCGGCCACCTCGGAGACCACGTCGTCGTAGCGCGGGTCGCGCTGCATCGTCCGTGGCTCGCCGAGCATGTGCATCAGGCAGAGGTAGGCGCCGGAATCGGCGACGACGCCGGCCAGCTCCGGGTCGCCGCGAAGTGCTGTCACGTCGTTGACGAGCTCCGCGCCGAGCCCGAGCGCCGCGCGCGCGACCTCCGCCTTCGAGGTGTCGATCGAGACGGGAACCTCGCCGGCGAGCCGCTCGAGCACGGGCACGACCCGGCGCAGCTCCTCGTCGGCGCCCACGCCCTCCGAGCCCGGCCGGGTCGACTCGCCGCCGACGTCGACGATCGCCGCGCCCTCCCCGGCCATGCGACGGGCCGCCGCCGCAGCGTCTTCGGGGTCGAGGTTGACGCCGCCGTCCGAGAACGAGTCCGGGGTGACGTTGACGACGCCCATCACGGACGGCCGCGGGAAGCGCTCCTCGATCGCGGGTCTCATCGGTCGGTAGGTTAGGGCCATGGGCGAGGAGGAGGCACGCCGCGCGTCGGCGTGGCGGTTCGTGCGCGCGATCGTCCACGCGCAGTCGTACGGCGTCAGCGGCGCCGTACTCTCCGGCCTGCTCTGGCAGACGGGCGCCGTTGCCGCTCCGCTCGTCGTCAAGTACGCGATCGACCACGGGATCGTCCCGCACGACCACGAGGCGCTTCGGCTCTGGCTGATCGTGCTCGGCCTGGTCGGCCTGCTGGAGGTCTGCGCGGGCGCGTTCCGGCACCTGTATGCGATCCGCAACCGCGCGCAGAGCGACGCCAGGGTCCGGGACGCGATCTTCGCGCACGCCCTCCGGCTCGACGCCGCCTACCACGACCAGGTCGGTCCGGGCGAGCTGCTCAGCCGCGCCTCGTCCGACTCGCTCCACGTCGCGCGGATGATGGACGCGATCGGCCACACGATCGGCTACGCGCTCACGGTCGTCGCCGTCGCCGTGGTGATGCTCATCCTCGACTGGCAGCTCGCGCTGATCGTCCTCGTCCCGGTGCCGTTCGTCAGCGTCGGCGCCTGGCTCTACTCGCGCCGCTACGAGCGCGGGACGCGGCAGCTGCAGGAGTCGTGGGCCGAGGCCTCGACGCTCGTCGAGGAGACGGTGAGCGGCGTGCGCGTCGTCAAGGGGCTCGGCGCCGGCGACGCGCTCTCGGCCCAGTTCCGCGAGCGCAGCGCCGGGATCAAGGACCGCGCCCTGCACCTGGCACGGCTCGACGCGATCTTCATCCCGGTGCTGGAGGCGCTGCCGCTGCTCGGGATCGCCACGGTGCTCTGGTTCGGCGGCCGCAGCGTGATCGACGGCGGGCTGACCGTCGGTTCGTTCGTGGCCTTCAACGCCTACGTGGTGATGCTGGTCTGGCCGCTGCGCGTGCTCGGCCAGCGCGTGACGACGGTGCAGAAGGCACTCGCCGCGAGCGGTCGGATCACCGAGGTGCTCGAGGCCGAGCCGCAGCTGCTCGAGCCCCGGCACCCGGTCGAGCTCGAGCAGCCGGTGCGCGGCGACATCCGGCTCGACGGCGTCCGCTTCGGCCATGCGGGCGACAAGCCGGTGCTGGACGGGCTCGACCTGCACGTCGCGCCGGGCGAGTCGCTCGCGCTCGTCGGCGCGACCGGCTCGGGGAAGAGCACCGTCGCCGGGCTGCTCGCCCGCCTGTACGACCCCGAGGACGGCCGCGTCCTGCTCGACGGGCACGACCTGCGCGAGCTGCGGCTCGCGGACGTGCGCCGCGCGGTCGCGCTCGTCTTCGAGGAGACCTTCCTGTTCAGCGAGAGCGTGCGCGAGAACATCCGCGTCGGCCGGCCGGACGCGAGCGACGAGGACGTTCAGCGCGCGGCCGAGCTGGCCGGCGCCTCGGCGTTCATCGGCGGCCTGCCGGACGGGTTCGAGACGGTGCTCGGTGAGCGGGGCTTCTCGCTCTCCGGCGGCCAGCGGCAGCGGATCGCGATCGCGCGCGCGATCCTGGCCGACCCGGCGGTTCTCGTGCTCGACGACGCGACCTCGGCGGTCGACGCGACCAAGGAGCACGAGATCCGCGCGGCGCTGGCCGAGGTGATGCGCGGCCGCACGACGCTGGTGATCGCGCACCGGCCGGCCACGATCGCGCTGGCCGACCGCGTCGCGGTGCTCGAGGGTGGCCGGATCGTCGAGCTGGACACGCACGGGGCGCTGCTGCAGCATTCGGCGCGCTACCGCTCGCTGCTCGCGTTGGAGGAGGCTGCGTGATGGAGCGAGCTTCCACGCGCGAGGTCTGGTGGGAGTCGCAGCCGTTCCTGCGGCCGGTGCGATGGCTGTACCTCGGGGCGGCGGCCGCGGTCATCGTCTCGACGCTGATCACCCTCGCCGGGCCGGCGCTCGTCAAGTACGCGATCGACCACGGAATCAAGAAGAACGACCTGCAGCCG
This sequence comes from Gaiellaceae bacterium, assembly GCA_035624425.1. GTDB lineage: Bacteria > Actinomycetota > Thermoleophilia > Gaiellales > Gaiellaceae > AC-32. The sequence goes on along the minus strand of DASPRN010000016.1, from coordinate 2,083 downwards.
CTGGAGATCGCCGCCTTGACGCTGCTGGGTCTCACCGTCCTGAAGCCCCTCGTCGTCCGCGCGCAGACGCTGCTGGCCGCGACCGCCAGCGAGACCTTCCTCGACCGGTTGCGAGGCGCGGCCTTCGACAAGCTGCAGGCGCTGCCGCTCGGCTTCTTCGAGCAGGAGCGGACCGGGGTGCTCGTCTCGCGGCTGACCTCGGACGTGCAGGCGCTGGACGAGTTCCTGCGCGAGGCGCTCGTCGAAGTCGTCGGCAGCGGCCTGCAGATCGCGCTGACGGTGGTGGTGCTCGTCCTTCTCTCGCCGAAGCTCGCGCTCGTCTCGCTCGTTGCGCTGCCGGTGCTGGTCGCCTCGAGCTGGGCCTTCCACCACAGCGCGGGCCGCGCCTACCACGCGATCCGCGACCGGGTTGCCGAGACGCTGACGGTGCTGCAGGAGGGGCTCTCGGGCGTGCGCGTCGTGCAGGCCTTCCGCCGCGAGCGGCGCACGCTCGACGACTACCGGCCGCGGAGCCGCGCCCAGATCGGTGCCTGGCGCAGCGCGTCCTACGTGAACATCCGCCTGTTCACGATGATCCCGCTCGCGCAGACGACGGCGCTCGTCGCGGTGCTGCTCACGGCCGCGTCGATGTACCGCAACGGGTCGATCAGCGAGGGGACGATCGCCGCCTACGTCCTCTATCTGGTGCAGCTGTTCGACCCGATCGCGAGGTTCAGCGAGTGGCTCGGTGAATTCCGACAGGGGCTGGCGGCGCTCGGCAAGGTCGTCGGGCTGTTGCAGGTCGAAGCGAGGATTGCGGAGCTGCCCGGCGCGGTCGACCTTCCGGACAACGGGCAGGTCGAGCTCCTGGACGTGACCTTCGGCTACGACGACGGGCCGCCCGTTGTGCGCGGGGTCTCACTCGCGTTCGCCTCCGGCGAGCACGCTGCTCTGGTCGGCGTCACCGGCGCCGGCAAGTCGACCCTGGCGAAGCTGCTGACACGGCAGTACGACCCGAGCGGCGGGTCGATCGCGCTCGGCGGCGTCGACCTGCGGGAGGCGACCCTGGAGTCGCTGCGACGGCGGATCGTGCTCCTGCCGCAGGAGGGGCACCTCTTCAGCGGCACGATCGCCGACAACGTCCGCCTGTCGCGTCCCGAGGCCTCGGACGAGGACGTCCTCCGCGCGCTCGAGGAGATCGGCGCCCGCGAGCGGTTCGAGTCGCTTCCGGACGGGATCCGCACCGACGTTCAGACGCGCGGCGTGCGGCTCTCGGCGGGCGAGCGGCAGCTGGTCGGGATCGCGCGGGTGGCGCTCGCCGACCCAGCGGTGATCGTCCTCGACGAGGCGACCTCGAGCCTGGATCCCGCCACCGAGGCGGCCGTCGAGGAGGCGCTGGCCGCCGTCGCCGCCGGGCGGACGGTGATCACGATCGCCCACCGCCTCTCGACCGCCGAGCGAGCCGACCGCGTGGTCGTGATGGACGCAGGCGAAGTGGTCGAGGTCGCCTCGCACGAAGAGCTCGTCGCCCAGGGCGAGCGCTACGCGCGGCTGTGGGCGAGCTGGCAGGCAGGCGTCGCCGCCGGCACCGCCTGAAAGCGCCATGCCGGGGGGACAGTCCCTCGGCCACGTCCCGAGCTGACGCCGGTCGGCCCGAGAACGCCCTTGCCAGCGCAACCGGCGGCACCTTCGGGCTCGTGCGGCTCGGCCACCAAGGGACTGTCCCTGGGACAGGTCGCTAAGTGCGAGGCCGCCGCCGCCATGCGGCTCGCTGCGGCGGAGGCGGACGGTTCGACTAGGTGGTCGAGCCCTCGGGCGGCGGCTGCATCGTCGCGCCCGGGAACGGCCTCGGGATCGGCTTCGGCTGCGGCCGGCGCCTGCGGTCCTCGCCCGGCGCTTCGGCCGGCGGCTCGGCGAGCTCCTCGGGGAAGACCGCCGCCTCGTCCTCGCCGGCGAGCAGCCGCTCGAACTGGTCCTTGTCGATCGTCTCGCGCTCGATCAGGATCCCCGAGAGCTGGTGCAGATCCGCCATGTGCTCCTTGAGCACCTTGACGGCCAGGTCGTGCGCCTCCTCGATCACGCGCCGGATCTCGTCGTCGATCTC
>DASPRN010000089.1:0-10783 GCA_035624425.1 Gaiellaceae bacterium | reverse complement strand
TCGTGACGAGCTCGGTCGCGACCACGAAGCGGTCGGGCTGCTCGAACAGCTCGCGGAGCGAGACGCTCATTTCGGCTGTTCGACGTCCGGGGTCCCGTACGTGTGGAAGCTCTCGATCGTGTGCACGCCCCAGAACTGGCCGCGGGCGCGCTCCTCCCTGGTCCACGAGATCGGCTCGAAGTCGGGGTCGAAGACGAAGTAGCCGCCGGTCGTGACCTCGACGCGGTTCCCGCCCGGCTCGTAGGCGTAGAGGAAGAAGCCCTGCGCGATCGCGTGCTTCGACGGCGCGGCCTCGATGTAGACGTCGTTGTCGACGAACAGGTCGGCGGCGCGGAGGCACTCCTCGCGTGTGTCGACCCAGAACGCGAGGTGGTGCAGCCGGCCGTTCGCCCGGTAGGCGTCGGCGACGTAGATCAGCTCGTGCGCGGCTATCGAGAGGCTGAGCCAGGCGCCGGCCTCGGTGCCGTCGTCGAGCTCGATCTTCTCGTAGAGGCGGTAGCCGAGCACGTTCTGGGCGAACTCCCGGTTCGCGCGCACATCCTCGGCGAGCACGTTGACGTGGTCGAGGCGCTTGATCGAAGCCCCGCGGCCGACGTAGCGCTGCGGCTGGTTCCGCCAGAACGGCTTCATCTGCTCGGGTGCCTCGTAGCGCTCGGCCTCGTAGTAGAGCTCGAAGACGTGGCCGTCCGGATCCGTGAAGCGGTACGCAGGCCCGTGGCCGACGTCGCCGTCGATCCAGCCGATGCCGCGGCCCGCCGCGTCGATCGCCGCCACGCGCCGCTCGAGTGCCTCGGGGCTCCAGGCGCGCAGGGCCAGGTGCCCGAGCCCTGCCTGCTCCGACTCGGTGAGCTTGAGGCTGTAGCGCAGGTAGTCGCCCCAGCCGCGCAGGTAGACGGACTGCCCCTCGCGGGCCTCCTCCTCCATCCCGAGCACGTCGACGAAAAAACGGAGGCTCTCGTCGGGCTTCGGGGTCAGCAGCTCCGCATGGCCGATTCGCGCCAGCTCGTGGACTGGTTGCGTCACTGCTCGACGAGCCGCCTGAGGTCGTCCAGGTCGTACGAGAACTGGCCTTCCTGGAGCTTCGGACGCTTCTCCGCCTCCCGCTCGAACCGCTTCAGCGCCGACGCCAGCACCTCCTCGACCCGCGCCTGCTCCACGACCACCGCGCCGTCAGCGTCGAGCACGACCGCGTCGCCCTGGTGGATCGTCGCGCCTCCGACCTGGACGGTCGCGCCGATCTCGCCGCGGACCCGCTTCTCGGCGCCGCTCACCCGCACGTAGCGGGCCCAGACGGGCAGCCCGAGCTCGCGGAGCTCGTCGAGGTCCCGCACGGCGCCGTCGACGAGGATCGCCTCGACGCCGGCCGTCTTCGCCTGGGTCGCGATCAGCTCACCGATCAGCGCGATCGGCCTCGGCTCGGGCATCGTCAGCACGAGCACCTCGCCCGGCTCGGATTCCGCCACGGCCGCGTGCACCATCAGGTTGTCGTCCTGGCCGCAGCGAACGGTGCGGGCGGGACCGGCCGCGCGGGAGCCGGGCACGACCTGGATCAGGTCCATGTCGACGACCGGCGAGCGGGCGGCCGCCTCGTGCACCGTCGCGGTGCCGAGCTGCGCGAGCGCGGCGTAGGTCTCGTTCACAGCTCGCCCACCACCTGCGGGATCACCCGCTGGAACGCCTCGGCGAACCGGATCTCCGACCTGCCCGACGAGCGGCGGGCATGGTTGCCGCGCTGCTCAGCGCGCTGGCCGTAGTACGTCTGGAGGTACGACTGTGCCTTCATCTCGGCCATTGCGGCCTGCTTCTGCTCGATCACCGGTGTGATGTCCACGAATGTCGTCGGGGTGAAGTTGCAGAGCTCCGGCTGGTGCGGCTCGAAGAGGAAGAACTCTGGCGGTGTGACGGTGTCGAACGCGCTCGCCACGCCGGCGCCGGCCGCGAGCGCCCGGGCGCGCTCGACCGCGAAGAACGCGGCCGCGTGGTCGGGGTTGAAGGGATCGCGGTCGGTGTGGGTCACGAGCACGTCCGGCCCGAACTCGCGGATCCTGTCGGCGATCCGGACGAGCGCCTCGGCGTCCACCTCGAGCGGGTAGTCGCCGAGGTCGAGGCACTCGAAGCCGGCGCCGATCGCGGCCGCGGCGCGCTCGGCCTCCGCGTGGCGCACCTCCTTCACGTGCTCGACGGTCTGGTCCGGCTCCTTCCAGAGCTCGCCCGACTCGCCGCGCTCGCCGTACGAGAGCGCGAGCACGCGCGCCTCGCCGCCCGCTGCGGTGGTGACCGCGACCGCTCCGCCCGCCCGCCAGACGAAGTCCGCCGAGTGCGCCCCGATCACCAGCAGCTTCCTCATCCCTGAGCGCCCGCCGTGCGGCGCGACTGGCCGACGATCAGCTCGCGCACCTCGTCCTCGTCGAAGCCGGCGCCGAGGAGGCGGTCGGCCCAGAGCGCGAGGCCGTCCTCGACGGCCGGGTAGTCCGGATTGCCGAGGTCGCTCGAGAAGAGGCTGTGCTCGACGCCCACCGCGCGCACACCCGCGACGACGTGCTCCCAGGTCGTCTTGCCGCTGAACGGGGTGCTCAGGCAGCGTTCGAGCAGGCAGCCGCGCTTGGCCAGTGCGACCTGATCCTCGATCGAGAAGTTCTGGCAGGTGAACTCGGGGTGAGTCACGACGATGTGCTCGACGCCCTCCTCCAGCGCGCCGTCCACGACCGCGAACGTGTCGTCGCGAGCAAGGTGGCCCGTCGCGAGGATCAGCCCGTGCCGGGCGATCGCGCCGAGCACCTGGCGCGTCTCGGGCAGGAGCCGCCCGTCCTCGCCGGTCACCTCGACCGCCGCGATCCCGAGCCCCAGCTCGCGCAGCTCGTGCTGAAGGTTCGCCCACTGCGGCACCTTGTCGCCGGGCTTCGGCCTCGTGCGGCCTGCGGTCTCGGCGGGCGAGTCGACGGTCGGCATCCAGACGATCCGGGCGCCCTCGCGTGCGGCGATCTCGACCGCAAGCGGATTCATGCCGCCGACCGCCTGGTTGAGCGACAGCGTCCCGATCACCTCGACGCCTTCGACGGCGCCGGTCACGACCTGCGCCCGCTCCGCCGTCGACGTGTAGTGCGACTTGAGCGCGAAGCCGGCGAGGCCGAGCTCCGCGAAGCGCCTCGCGAGCGTGACGTCGTCGATGCGTCGCGGCGGGACGTCGGGCCCGACGTGAACGTGCAGGTCGTATGCCCCCCTGACGAGCACGTGCGCCCGCTCGCTCGCCCGTGTCTCCCCGGCGGTCGCCATGTGCGCGACCTTACCGCGAAGCGGCTGCCATCTCGGCGAGGAGCGCGGCGGCCGCGGACGCGATCCGTGGCTCGCTGCCGAGCTCGGCGAGCAGGTCGCGCGCGGCCTCCATCTCCTCCGCCCTGCGTGCAGCGTGCCTGCGGCTGCCCTCGACGAGGCGATCGCGCAGCGGCTCGCCGATCACCTCGGCGATCTGTCCCTCGAGCCACTCACGGTGCCCGGCTGCCTCGGCCGCGCCGAGGCTCTCCAGCGCGGACGCAGCCAGGCCCTTCATGAACACCGAGCGCAGAAGCTTGAGCGTCGCCGCGTCTCCGGCCCGGTCCGAGACGACCTCGACCGGCATTCCGAGCGGGCCGAACGCGTCGGCGAAGGCCTGCGCTCCCGCCCCGGACGCGAGCGCGGGAGTCTGCAGCCCGGTCGTGGGAACCGGCCCGAGCAGCGCGACGTCGGCGAAGCGCTCGACGACCGCCGCCAGCTCGCGCTTCAGCGCGGGCGCCGCGGTGTTCAGGTCGGCGTAGACCGCGCTTCCCAGTGCGGGCAGCGCCGCGAGCGCCGCCTCGGCGGCGACCGCGGCGCTGTTGACGCTGAGCACGACGTCGCTTCCCGTAACGGCTTCCTCGACGTCGCGAGCACGCACACCGGCGGCCTCGAGACTCATGTCCGGGTCGTACCCGCGCACCTCCGCCCCGGCCGCGGCGAGATCGGCGGCGAGCCGCCCGCCCGCCTCGCCGAGTCCGAGCACCGCGACCGCGGTCACGCGCCGGCGCGAGCGGCGGCCTGCACGGCCCGGATGATGTTGTGGTACCCGGTGCAGCGGCAGAGGTTGCCGTCGAGCGCCGCGCGGATCTCCTCCTCCGACGGGTCCGGAGTCTCGCGCAGCAGCGAGACCGACGCGAGCACGAACCCGGGCGTGCAGTAGCCGCACTGGAGCGCGTGCTGCTCGTGGAAGGCCCGCTGGATCGGATGGAGCTCGTCGCCTTCGGCGAGTCCTTCGATCGTCGTCACCTCGCGCCCGTCCGCCTGCACGGCGAGCACCGTGCACGACTTGACCGACACGCCGTCGAGCAGCACCGTGCAGGCGCCGCAGGACGACGTGTCGCAGCCGACGTTCGTCCCCTTCAAGCCGAGGTGGTTGCGCAGGAAGTAGACGAGCAGCTCGCGCGGCTCCAAATCCGCCTCGCGGCGCTCGCCGTTGACCGTGAGCGCAACCCTCACTTCGCCTCCTGGAGCGCGCGCCAGACGTTCTCGCCGTTGGCCGGCATGTCGACGTGCGTCACGCCGTACGGTGCGAGCGCGTCGAGCACGGCGTTGTGAACCGCAGGCGTGGCACCGATCGTCCCCGACTCCCCGATCCCCTTCACCCCGAGCGCGTTGTACGGCGTCGGAGTCACCATCTCGACCCGCTCCCACGACGGCAGGTCGGCTGCGGACGGGAACGAGTAGTCCGCGAACGTGCTGGTCATCGGCGTGCCGTTCTCGTCGTAGGCGAACCGCTCGTAGATCGCCTGGCCGACACCGGTGGCAACACCCCCGTGCACCTGCCCGTCGGCAACGAGCGGGTTGATCAGCGTGCCCGCGTCGTCGACCGCCACGTGACGGATCAGCTCGACCACTCCCGTCTCGACGTCGACCTCGACGACCGCAACGTGCGCGCCGAACGGAAACGACGGGTCGGCCTTCCACTCGTGCTGGGCCCTGAGCTCCGCGAGCCGCCCGTCGGCCGAGGCGCGCTCCGCGAGCTCCTCCCATGCGAGCCCCTGGGCGGGCGAGCCGGCCACGTGCAGCCTGGCAAACGCGGGGTCGAGCACGATGTCGGCGGGGCTCGCCTCAAGGTAGTCCGCGACGATCTGCTTCGCGCGCACGACGACGTCGTCCGAGGCGAGTCGGGCCGCGACACCGCCGATCTGCGTCGACTTCGACGCATACGTGCCCGTCCCGCTCGCGACCGCGTCGGTGTCGCCCTTCACGACGGTTATCCGCTCCAGCGGAATCCCGAGCTGCTCCGACGCGATCATCGCGAACGTCGTCTCGTGGCCCTGGCCATGCGAGAACGACCCCGTGCGGAGGATCGCGCCGCCGTCCTCGGTGATCTCGACCTCCCCGAACTCGGTCTCGCCCACCCCGTTGGTGATCTCGACGTAGGTGCTGAGGCCGATCCCGAGCTGCTTTGACCCACCCTCTTCGCGCCTCCGGCGCTGCTCGGCGCGGAGTTCCTCGTACCCCGCCGAGCGCAGAGCAAGGTCGAGTGCGCCTTCGTAGTCCCCCGAGTCGTACACCGCACCCGTCTCGGTCTCGTGCGGGAACGTGTCGATGAAGTTCCGGCGCCGGATCTCGGCAGGGTCGATCCCGACCTCCGCTGCGAGCAGGTCGACAGCCCGCTCGATCGCCTGCGTCGCCTCGGGCCTCCCCGCACCCCGGAATGCAGACGTCGGAACCGTGTTCGTGGCGACCGAGCGGCTCGAGGCCTCGATCCTCGGAATCGCGTAGACGCCGCTCGACATCAGAAGCGTCAGATGCGGCAGGAACGAGCCGAGCGCCGGGTACGCACCCGCGTCCGCGACGCTCTCGAGCCGGTAGGCGAGGATCTTCCCGTCACGGTCGGAGCCGATCGTGAACGACATGTGCTGCCCGCGGCCGTGCGGGAGGCCGACCATGCTCTCGCTGCGCGACTCCGTCCAGCGCACCGGCCGGCCGAACCGACGCGAGAGCCAGACGACGAGGACGTCCTCGACGTTGAGCGTCTTCGCGCCGAAGCCGCCGCCGACGTCCGGGGCGATGACGCGGATCTGCTCGGGCTCGAGGCCGAGCCTCGCCGCGAGCCCTTGCCGGTCTCCGTGGGGAGCCTGTGTCGAGAGCCAGGCGGTGACACGGCCGTCAGGGCCGACCTCGGCGGCAGCGGAGCGAGGCTCCAGCGGACACGGCGCCATTCGCTGGCTCTCGAGCTTCCCCGACACGACGACGTCGCACCCGTCGAAGAGCGCCTCGTCGCGCTCTTGCAGCTCCTCCGTTCCGGAGACGTTCGTCCCGACCTCCGGAAAGAGGAGCACCTCGTCCTTCAGCGCGTCCTGCACGTCGACCACTACCGGCAGCGGGTCGTAGTCGACGAATACAAGCTCGCGCGCGTCCGCGCCGGTGACTCGGTCCTGGCTGACCACGATCGCGACGATCTCGCCGACGAACCGAACGACGTCCTTCGCGACCAGCGGCCGCGAGACCCCGGCCCTCACGCCGAACGGCGGCGGCGGCGTGATCGGTTCCACGTCAACGTCGGCGCCCGTGAGCACCTGGACGTTCGGCATCGCCTCGGCAGCCGACGCGTCGATGCCGGTGATCCGCGCGTGCGCGACGGGAGAGCGGACAAACGTGACGTCGAGCGCGCTCTCGAGCGAGAGGTTCTCCACGTAGCTGCCCTCGCCGCGCAGGAAGCGCGGGTCTTCCTTCCGCAGGACACGGTTGCCGAGGATGCTCATGGCGCGAGGCTAACGTACCGCCCGGTGAACCTTGCTCACATCGTCTCCCAGGTGGCCGCCGCGAAAGCGTCACGGCCCGCGGTCGTCGGCGAGGCCGGGACCATCACGTACGCGGAGATCGACCGGCGGGCGCGTGTCGCGGCCGGGGCGTTGCGAGCCCGCGGCATCGAGCCGGGTGATCGCGTCGCGCTGATGCTCCCGAACGGGCCGGCCTTTCTCGCCGCGGCGCTCGGTGCGCTGCGCCTCGGCGCGATCCTCGTCCCGTTGAACCTGCTCCTCGCATCGCCCGAGGTCGAGGCGCGGCTGGAGGCTTCGACGCCACGCGTCCTCCTCGAGAACGAGGACGAGCTCGCGGGAGAGCCGCTGGACGAGGTCGTCGAGCGGGATGGCGCCGAGCCGGCGGTGATCCTGTTCACCTCGGGCACGTCCGGCCGCCCGAAGGGCGCGATCCTGACGCACGGGAGCATCTACGCCGCGGCCCGGAGCTGCGCGGACGCGCTCGGGCTCTCGGACGAGGACGTCATGCTCGGCGCTGCGCCCTTCTCGCACGTCCTCGGCCTCGCGAGCGGGATCTTCTCGACCTTGACCTCAGGCGCGGCGATCGCGATCGTGCGCCGCTTCGAGCCCGAGCAGACGCTCGCGCTGATGACGGAGACCGGGACAACGGTCCTCCTCGGCGTCCCGACGATGTGCATCGCGCTCTGCCAGGCGGCGCGGTCGGCCGAGGCGCTCCCGCCCGTGCGGATCGCGCACGTCGGCGGGGCCGCGGTCCCGGCCGAGGTCGCCCGCGACTTCGAGCGCGTGTTCGGCGGCGAGGTGTACGAGGGGTACGGGCTGACCGAGCTCTCCGGGATCGCGACGACCTACGTCGAGGGCCAGGAACGCAAGGTCGGCTCGGTCGGGAAGCCGCTCGGCGGCACCGAGTTGCGGATCGTCTCGCTCGAGCGGGAGCCGCTCCCGGCCGGTGAGGTCGGCGAGATCGAGTTCCGCGGCCCGTCGGTGATCCCCGGCTACTGGGAGGACCCGGAGGCGACCGCCGAGGCGATCGACGCCGACGGCTGGCTCGCGACCGGCGACCTCGGCTACGTGGACGACGAGGGCTACCTGTTCCTCGTCGACCGCAAGAAGGACCTGATCCTGCGCGGCGGCTACTCCGTGTATCCCCGCGAGGTCGAGGAGGCCCTCTACCAGCACCCGGACGTGCTCGAGGCCGCCGTCGTCGGCCTCCCGGACGAGACGCTCGGCGAGGAGGTCGCCGCGGTCGTCGTCCCGCGTCCCGGGACGTCGCCGACCGCCGACGAGCTGCAAGCGTGGACGAAGGACCGCGTCGCCGCGTACAAGTACCCGAGGCGCGTCATCTTCGTCGACGAGCTGCCGAAAGGGCCGACCGGGAAGATCCTCAAGCGCGCGATCGACCCGAGCACGCTGGCGGCAGACTCCTACAGGCGCGTCTAGCGCCCGAGCAGCGCGCGGACGGCCGCGACGACGTCGTGGCGGTCGGGGAGGTAGGCGTCCTCGAGCAGTGGGCTGAACGGGATCGGGGCGAACGGCGCACCCACCCGCTCGATGGGCGCGTCGAGCTCGTCGAACGCCGCCGCCTGCACCTCGGCGGCCAGCTCGGCGCCGAAGCCGCCCAGACGCACGGCCTCGTGCGCGACGACGAGCCGATGCGTTCGGGCGACGGACTCGACGATCGTCTCGAGATCGAGGGGGACCAGCGTGCGCGGGTCGATCACCTCGACTTCGATTCCCTCCGCTGCGAGCTCCTCGGCCGCGGCCAGCGACTCGTGAACGAGCCGCGACAGCGCGACGACGGTGGCGTCGCGCCCGGGACGCACGACCCGCGCCCTTCCGAGCGCGACCGGCTCGCGGTCGTCAGGAATCTCTTCGCGACGGAAGTACAGCGTCTTGTTCTCGACCAGCACGACGGGATTCGGGTCGGCGATCGCCGCGGCGAGCAACCCGGCGGCATCGGCTGCCGTGCTCGGCATCGCGACCTTCAGCCCGGGCACGTGCGTCAGCCACGCCTCGAGGCTCTGCGAGTGCTGCGCCCCGCCGCGCTGTCCCGCGCCCCCCTGCGTGCGGAGGACGAGTGGGACCCGCAGCTGCCCGCCGGACATGAAGTGGGCTTTCGCGGCCTGGTTGACGAGCTGGTCGAGCGCGAGGGTCAGGAAGTCGATGAACATGATCTCGACGACGGGAACGAGCCCGGACTGGGCGGCGCCGATGGCGACGCCGCAGATCGCCGCTTCGCTGATGGGCGTGTTCCGGACCCGCTCGGGGCCGAACTCCTCGACGAGCCCTGCGGTCGCACCCCACGGCCCGCCCTCGGCGACGTCCTCGCCGAGGACGAGCACGCGCGGGTCGGCACGCATCGCGTCGGCGAGCGTTCCCGTGATCGCGCCGAGGTACGTCGTCTGCGTCACGACGCGTAGACGAGCTCGGTGGTGAGATCGGCGGACGGGAACGGGCTCTCGCGTGCGGCCTGCACTGCCTGCTCGACCTGATCTCGGGCCTCCTGCTCGAGCTCGACCGGCGAGGCCTCGCCGAGCCAACCTTCGTCCAGCCCGCGCCGTTGCAGGCGCAGGATCGGGTCGAGCGCTTGCCATTCCTCCGCAGCCAGCGCCTCGCGATAGCGCTCGGGATCGCCCTCGTAGTGGCCGCGCAGCCGGTGCGTGAGGCACTCGAGCAGCAGCGGCCCCTCGCCCGCTCGCGCCGTCTCGCGAAACCGCTCGAAGGCCGAGCGAACCGCGGCGACGTCGTTGCCGTCGACGGTCTCGCGCTCCAGGCCGAACGGGGCCACGACGTCGCTGACACGCTCGACGACGGTGTGGGCCGAGCGAGGAGTGAACTCGGCGAAGCCGTTGTTCTCGCAGACGAGGATCACCGGCAGCCGCCACAGCGTCGCCAGGTTGACGGACTCGAAGAAGATGCCGGTCTGGACTGCGCCGTCGCCGAAGAAGACGACCGCAACGCGGTCCCCGCCGAGCAGCAGGCCGGCGAGCGCACTGCCGAGCGCGAGCGGCACGTTGCCGCCGACGACGCCGGTCGCCCCAAGCAGCCCGTGCTCGACGTCGACGAGGTGCATCGAGCCCCCGAGCCCGCGGCAGAGGCCGCCGGCGCGCCCCATCAGCTCCGCCATGACGCGCTCGAGCGGCGCCCCCTTCGCGATCGCATGCCCGTGGGCGCGGTGGCTGCTGTAGACGACGTCGTCGGGTCGAAGCCCACCGCAGACGCCGACGGCGACCGCCTCCTGCCCGATACTCAGGTGCACGAGGCCGTGTACCTCGTTCGCGAGCGTCAGCTGGCCGACCCGCTCCTCGAAGGCTCGGATCCTCCACAGCGCTCGCAGCAGCTCGAGGCCCAGGCCGCCGTCGAGCGGGCCTCCTCGATCGTTCACCCGCTAGGCGGTGACAGGCGCGGAGCCGAGCACGTGCTGGACGGCGGCGACGATCTTCGCCTCGTCCGGCAGGAGGTACTCCTCCATCGGCTGGCTGTAGGGGATGGTTGCGTCGAGCGCCGTCACGAGCCGGATCGGCGCCTTCAGGGAGGAGAAGCCCTCCGAGGCGACCTCTGCGGCGATCACCGCAGCCACGGACCCGTGCCGCGTCGACTGATCGACGACGACGAGCCGGCCGGTCTTGTCGACGGACTGGAGGATCGTCGCCGTGTCCAGCGGCGAGAGCGTGCGCGGGTCGATCACCTCGGCGCTGACGCCCTCGGCCTCGAGCTGCTCGGCCGCAACGAGCGCCTTCCCGAGGAGCCAGCCGATCGCGACGATCGTGACGTCCTTCCCCTCCCGCACGACGTTCGCCTGGCCGAACGGAATCGCGTGCTCGCCCTCGGGCACGTCGCCGTGCTCGAGCGTCAGCAGGTAGTGGTGGAAGAACGCGACCGGATTGTCGTCGCGGATCGCGGTCGTCATCAGGCCCTTCGCGTCGGCGGCCGTCGCGGGCACGGCGACCTTCAGGCCCGGGACGCCCACGAACATCCCGTAGATCGAGCCCGTGTGCTGCCCGGCCCAGCCCGCGGTGAACCCG
>DASPRN010000088.1:0-29153 GCA_035624425.1 Gaiellaceae bacterium | reverse complement strand
CCGGCCTGGACGAGGTGCGGGTCGCCGTCTGCGCCCGACACGCGGTAGACGTCGTTGTAGGCCATGTCGAAGAGCTGGCCGTAGACGTAGTCCGGATCCACGACCGGCGCTGCCTGTGGCCCGTGCGTCTCCCCCGTGGCGACTCCGCTCACGACGAAGGCGACCGGCACCAACGCCACGGCAACAACAACTGCGACGAGCCACCTGGGCCGTCTCAGCTTACGAACAACGGTCATGCCTGACCTCCCCTCGCACGTCGCCGCGCCCTCACGCGGCGCACCCACCTCAGCCGGGCGATCCTACGCCCCTCCCCGCGGCGATTACAAGCGTGCTACGTGCCGCAGGCCTTGTCGATCAGGCTCGTGGCCTGGGTGACCTCGGCGAGAGCCGGGCGATCGACGAGCTGTCTCGACGCCGTGGCCATGTCGCCGCGGGCGACCGAGCGCTGCGCGCGTCCGAAATCGGCGGCAAAGGCGCGCAGGCCGTGGACGAGGTGGTTCCGCGCCCCGTCCAGCGACGCGGGCGGGTCGATCCTCGAGAGGACGGCCGCGGAGTAGAGCAGGTTCCGCTTCGTGTCGCCCGTGCGCTTCGCAAGCTGCTTCGGGTGCAGCGACTGGGTCATCGTCTCGACGCTGTTCGAGACCAGCGCCGAGATGATCCGGATGTTCGTCTGCAGCTCGTTGCAGGCGGTGAGGTCGGAGGCCGAGGTCAGCGTCGGCGCCGGCGGGGGCGGAGGCGGCGGCGGTGTAGTCGCGGGGGCGGGAGCGCTCGCCTTGTGCCCGCAGCCGGCGAGCGCCGCGGCGAGGGCAGCCGCCGCGACCGCCTGGAGAGCCCGCCCTTGCATCGACCGGACCCTACCCCCGCGCCGCCGCGGCGGTGTCGCGATGATGGACGTGTGAGGCCCAGGGTCTTCCTGCTGCTGCTCGCGGTGCTCGCGCTCGCCGCCGGCTGTGATTCCGGCTCGAAGAAGGAGCCGCACGCCGCTGCCGGCCCGGCCGTGGCCTGGACGCCGAAGCGGCCCGCGCAGCTCGCCGAGCGCTCGCCCGCAGCACGCCGCTGCACCGCGTCCGGGCTCGCGATCCCGGCCCAGGTGCGGTTCGTGCTCCGTCTCCAGGGCGGCTACGCGGTCATCCCGCTCCGGAACACGGGGAAGAGCGCATGCCGGCTGACGGGCCGGCCGCGGGTCCGCCTCGTCAAGAAGGGCGGGCCGATCCAGGTGCAGGAGTCGATTGCGCCCGCACCCTCGACCTTCCCCGAGATCACCTACCCGCGTTCGACGCTCCTCGCGCTCCGGCCCGGCGAGGACGGGGCCGTGACGGTCTCGTGGACCAACTGGTGCGACCTCAAGGTTCCGGGCAAGCCGCACGTTCCGCCCAGGGCGCTGCGGATCACGCTCCCCGCCGGGGGCGGGCATCTCGACGCCGAATACAACGCCGTCCCGCCGTGCCTCGACCCTTCCAACCCTTCGGTGATCGGCGTCTCCCGCTTCCAGACGACACCGATCCCCCGGGGCCCGCCCTGGTCGAGCGCGTTCTTCACCGTCAGGATCCCGGGCCCGCTGCACGCGCGCCGCGGCGGAATCCTCCACTACCGCGTCGTGCTGAAGAACGTCTCGCGGACGACGGCCACCTTCGACCGCTGCCCGGCCCTCGCGCAGCAGCTCGTGCCGACCGGGAAGGCCGAGGCCTACCAGCTCAACTGCGCCGCCGCGCACGCGATCGCACCGGGGAAGAGCCTCACCTTCGCCATGCAGGTGCCGGTGCCTCGCAGCTCGCCCCTCGGGGCCAACGGGCTCTTCTGGGTCCTCGATCCGTTCGGGCGGGCCGGCCCGCAGCTCAACACGCGCGTGATCGTCAGCCGCTAGCTCCCGGCTGCGTTGCCGAGGGCTACAGCTTGCGCGCCCTGACTGCGGTGCCGTAGGCGCAGATCTCCGTCCAGTTTCCGCCCATCTCCGAGGTGTCGAAGCGCATCGCGACGATCGCATCGCCACCCTTCGCCTGCGCTTCCTCCACCATCCGCTCGACCACCTGCGCGCGGCTGTCGGTGAGAGCCTTCGTCATTCCCTTGAGCTCCCCGCCCAGCATCGACTTGAATCCGGCACCGAGCTGAGAGCCGAGGTTGCGCGAGCGCACGGTAAGGCCGAAGACCTCTCCGAGCGTCTCGGTGATCTCGTAGCCGGGCAAATCGTTTGCGGTCGTGATCAGCAATGCGCCTCCTTTCGTAGGACATCCCAGGCGAGCCGTACATCCTCCTGCGTCGTCCGCTCGTTGCCAACCGCCAGGCGGAGGACGAAACGGCCGTTCAGGCGTGTGCCGGAGAGGAAGACCTCGCCGCCGGCGTTCACCCGCTCGAGCAGCGCCTCGTTGTCCTCGTCCGAGCCTTCATGCCGGAAGCACACGACCGAGAACGGCCTCGGTGCGGAGAGCTCCCAGCCTGGCTCCTCGCGAATCCAGCCCTCGAAGAGCTCTGCCAGCCGCACGCCGTTGCGGATCGCCTCCTGTAGGCCCTCGCGCCCGTAGCAGCGCAGCACGGCCCACAGCTTGAGCGCCCGGAAGCCGCGGCCAAGCTCGGGGCCGTACTGGCTGAAGCTCACCACGTCGTCTGTCGTCCGCAGGTACGCAGGCGTGACGCTGAACGCCGCGCGCAGGTCGTCCGCCCGCCGCGTCCAGAACGCCGAGCAGCCCTGAGGCGTGAGCAGCCACTTGTGCGGATTGACGACGAGCGAGTCGGCGCCCTCGATTCCCTCGAACGCCCAGCGAAACTCGGGGCAGACCATTGCGCAGCCCGCGTACGCCGCGTCCACGTGCAGCCAGACGCCTGCGCCCGCACACTCGCGCGCAACCGGTGCGACCGGGTCGACCGAGGTCGTCGACGTCGTCCCGACCGTCGCCACCACTGCGCATGCACCGTCGAGGTCAAGCGCCTCGGGCCGCATCCGGAACTCGTCGTCCACCGGAACCTTCCTCAACTCGAGGCCCAGGAGCTTGCACGCGCGATCGACGGACGAGTGCGCGTGCTCCGAGGCCAGCACGAACCCCGCGCGAGCCTCGCGCGCGGCGGCCAGCGCGGCGAGCGTCGAGAGCGACGCTCCCTGCTCGAGCTGCCCGTGCCAGCCGTCGGGCAGGCCGAGTAGCTCCGCGAGCCAGGCGAGCGTCACCTCCTCGAGCTCCTGCATTGCGGGCGACGTGCGCCAGAGGATGCCGACCTGGTTCATCCCCGCGGCAAGCAGCTCCGCGAGCACGGCCGGGTCCGAACCGGTCGTCGAGAAGTACGCGAAGAAGCGCGGGCTCTGCCAGCCCGTCAGGCCGGGAACCAGCTTCGCGTCGAGCTCCCGCAGCGCGTCGACGAAAGGCACGCCGCGCTCGGGCGGAGCCGTATCGAACGACGCGCGCACATCGCCGGGCGAGACCTGGGCCAGAACCGGCCGCTCTTCGATCCCTTCCAGGTACGAGGCCAGCCACTCGAGCGCCTTAGGGCCGTCCTCGCGGAGGCTCATTTCTTCATCAGCTTCCGCAGCTGCGCCCACGTGCGCGTGTTCGCGACCTGCTCCGGCCCGAGCCAGGCGCGCCGCGCCTGCGCGACGCCGAACTCGACGTAGTCCAGCGCCTTGATCTGGTGGGCATCGCTCGAGACGACGATCTTCACACCGGCCTCGCCCGCCAGACGCGCGTTCACGTCCGAGAGGTCGAGCCGGTCCGGCTGCGAGTTGATCTCGAGGAACGTGCCGGTCTCGAGCGCCTTCTCGACCACGCGCTCGATGTCGATCTCCATCGGCTCGCGCCGGTTCAGCTTGCGGCCGGTGAGGTGGCCGATCACGTCGACGTGCGGGTTCTCCATCGCCCCGAGGATCCGTTCGGTCGGGGAGCGGTCGAATGCGGTGTGGATCGACGCGACCACCCAGTCGCGCTCGGCCAGCGCCTCGTCGGGAACGTCGAGCGTCCCGTCGGCCTTGATGTTCACCTCGACGCCCTTGAGCAGCTTCAGCGGGGCGACCCGCTTCGCCAGCCGGTCGATCTCCCTCGCCTGCTGCTCCATCCGGCCTTCGCGCAGGTAGTGCGAGTGGTCGGTGATCGCGTAGTAGGCGTAGCCGCGGGCACGGGCCGCGTCGACCATCTCGGCCAGGGTGTTCTTGCCGTCGGCCGACCAGTGTGAGTGCGTGTGCAGGTCGCCCCGGAGCTGTCCCGCCTCGACCAGCTCCGGCAGCTCGCCCTTGCGCGCCGCCTCGAGCTCGCCCGCGTCCTCTCGCAGCTCGGGCGCGATGTACGCGTAGCCAAGGTGCTCGTAGAGCTCCTCCTCCGTCGCGGCCGTGAAGACCTCGCCCGACTCGACGTCGGTGACGCCGTACTCGGAGATCGACAGGCCGCGCCGCACCGCCTCCTCGCGCATGGCGACGTTGTGGTTCTTCGAGCCGGTGAAGTGCTGGAGCAGGTTGCCGTAGCACTCCGGGGGCACGACGCGCAGGTCGAAGCGGAAGCCCTCGTGCGACAGGACGGTCGCCTTCGTCGGCCCTTTGGCGACCACCTCCGAGACCCACGGAAGCGTCGTGAAGAACTCCGTCAGCGCGGCCGGGTCGCCGGCCGTGGCGATGATGTCGAGGTCGCGCACCGTCTCCCGGCGCCGCCGCGCGCTGCCGGCCTCGGAGACGCGCTCCGCGGCCGGGTGCTCCCGCAGCGTCTCGACCGCCTCGAGCAGCGGGGGCAGCGCGTGCCCGAGCAGCACCCGCGGCGGCCCGGTCGCCTTCTTCTTGCGCCCGACCGACTTGAGCACGTTCTCCTCGACCTTCGCGCCGAGGCCGGGCAGGGTGCGCAGCCGGTGCTCGCGTGCGGCGGCCTTCAGCTCGGCCAGCGTCGTGACTCCGAGCTCCTGCCAGATCTTGCGCACGGTCTTCGGCCCGAGCCCGGGGATGCGCAGGAACTCGACCACCTCCGGCGGGATCGTCTTGCGCCTCTTGGCGAGCGCCTCGATCTCCCCGGTGTCGACGATCTGGACGATCTTGTCCTGGATGGTGGCGCCGATCCCGGGGAGCTCCTTCGCCTTGCCGTCGAGCGCGAGCTGGGCGACCGGGCCGCCGGTGTCGCGCACCCGCTGGGCCGCACGGCGGTAGGCCAGCACCCGGAAGGCCGCTTCGCCTTCGATCTCGAGCAGGTCGGCGAGGAGCTCGAGCTGCTCGGCCACGTCCGCGTTGCGCGGGAGCGTCGTCGCCACCACCGCGATGATACGGACGTGCGGACGGTCGCCTGCCTGCCCACCTACGACGAGCGCGAGAACCTCGAGCCGATGGTGCGAGCGCTCCGCGAGCTCGGCCTCGAGGTGCTCGTGATCGACGACAGTTCGCCCGACGGGACCGGCGAGCTGGCCGACCGGCTGGCGGCCGAGCTGGACGGCGTCGAGGTGCTCCATCGCGGGCGCAAGGAGGGCCTCGGCCCGGCCTACCTCGCCGGCTTCGGCCGCGTGCTGGCCGGCGACGCCGAGCTGATCGTCGAGATCGACTGCGACTTCTCGCATGATCCGGCCGACGTGCCGCGGCTGGTCGAGGCGGCGCGCGAAGCCGACCTCGTGCTCGGCTCGCGCTACGTGGCCGGCGGAAGAGTCGAGAACTGGGGCCTCCTGCGGCGGCTCGTCTCGGCGGGCGGCTCGCTGTACGCGCGCGTCCTCCTCGGCGTCGGCGTCCGGGACCTGACCGGCGGCTTCAAGTGCTTCCGGCGCGAGGTGCTGGAGACGATCGATCTCGGCGCGGTCTCATCGCGCGGCTACGCATTCCAGATCGAGATGACCTATCGCGCGCTGCGGGCCGGGTTTCGCGTGGTCGAGGTGCCAATCGTGTTCGCCGACCGGAAGCACGGCGGTTCGAAGATGAGCCGCGGAATCGTGCTCGAGGCGATCTGGAAAGTGCCGGTCCTGCGCCTCCGTGCGCTGGCCGGCCGTCTGTAGCATCGCCCAGGTGCAAGAGGTCGGCGACGAGAGCTTCGAGCGGGATGTACTGCGGGCGGGCAAGCCGGTGGTGGTCGACTTCTGGGCGCCTTGGTGCGGGCCGTGCAGAGCGGTCGAGCCGATCCTCGCGGAACTCGAGTCCGAGCACTGCGAGCGGGTCGGGTTCGTGAAGCTCGACATCGACGAGAACCCGGTGACCGCCTCCCGCTTCGGCGTGCTCTCGATCCCGACCGCGATCCTGTTCGAGGACGGCGAGCCGCGCGAGACCGTGATCGGTGCCCGGCCCCGCTCGCACTTCGAGCAGGCCTGGGCGCAGTGGCTCAGCTAACCGAGGTCCCCCGCCCGCCGCCGAAGTGCTCCCAACCTGCCAGGGCTACGCGCTCTCCGCGCAGACGGATTTCGACTCCGGATCCTTCGGAGCAGCGGCCGATCTCCACGAAGCCGAGCGGATCGGGAGTCGCGGCCAGAAGCTCGTAGTCCTCGCCGAATCCGATGTCCTCGACGCTGGCACCCTCGGCCAGCGGCACGCGCTCGAGCTCGATCTCGACCTTGCAGCCCGAGCGGGCGGCGAGGTGGCCGGCGTCGACGGCCAGGCCGTCGGAGATGTCGATCATCGCGTGTGCAACGGCGGCCAGGCGGCGGCCCTCCTCCAGGCGGAGCGCCGGGCGTGCGTGGAGCTCCTGCCGGAAGGCGGCTCCCGCGGCGCCCAGCGGGCCGGTGACGACGAGCGCGTCGCCCGGGCGCGCTCCGCTCCGGCCGGGAACACGCGCCGAGCGGCCGAGCGCGGTCACGGAGAGCGTGAGGAGCGGCGCGGCGGTCGTATCGCCGCCGACGACCGGCACGCCTGGCTCGTTCAGCCCCTCGTACAGGTCGAGCACGGCCTCGAGCTCGGTGTCCGCCGGAGCGCCGAGGGTGACGAGCAGCGCCTCGGGCTCGGCGCCGGAGGCGGCGAGGTCGCTCAGGTTCACCGCCGCGGCGCGGAAGCCGAGCTCGCGGTAGGTCGTCCAGGCGAGCCGGAAGTGGACGCCTTCGACGAGCGCGTCCTGCGTCACGACTAGCCCGCCGCCGAGTAGCGCCGCGTCGTCCTCGATTCCGCGCGCGAGGCCGCGCCGCTCCAGCTCGGCCAGCAGGCCGAGCTCGCCGACCTCAGAGAGCCGCATCGACCGCCGCCAGCACGGCCGCCGCATCGCGCGCAGCTCGGACGACCGCGACTCCGGCCGCGCCCGCGCGGATGCAGTCGGCCGCGTTCGACGCGTCGACCCCGCCGATCGCGACCACCGGCAGCGAGACGGCGGCGCAGATCGCAGCCAGCCCGTCCAGGCCGATCGGCGGATCGGCGTCCGGCTTCGAGGGCGTCGGCCACACCGGGCCGGCGCCGACGTAGGCCGCGCCGAGCGCATCGCCGGCCCGCGCCTCCTCCACGGTCGCCGCCGAGGTTCCGAGCAGCAGGCCCGCGGCGACGGCGCGCTCGGCGCCCGGGTCGCCGCGGCCGAGGTGGACGCCGTCGGCTCCGAGCCGGAGCGCCGCCTCGACGTCGTCGTTGACCACGAAGGTCGCCTCGAGGTCGCCGAAGCCCCGGCCGGCCTCGACCAGCTCCTCTGTCGAGGCGCCCTTGCGCCGTAGCTGGACGACCGTCGCGCCGCCCTCGGCCGCGGCGCGCGCGCTCGCGAGGTCCTCGACGATCGCGTGCAGCCTCATTCCAGCTTGGCGCGGCCGTCGAGCTTCTTCGGGTCGAGCGAGTAGAGCGCGTCGTATAGCGCTACGTGGAAGCTCCCCGGGCCCTTCGCCCGCCTCGCGGCATCCTCCCCGGCGACGCCGAAGGCGACCAGCGCCTCGGTCGCGGCCCCGAGCGGGTCGTCCGTGCGCACGGCGAGGAAGCAGCCGGTGATCGCCGTCGCCATGCAGCCGGTGCCCGTGACCGCGCCGAGAAGCTCGTGGCCGTTGGCCACCGCGTGGACGGTTTTGGCGTCGGAGACGTGATCGACCGGGCCCGTGACCGCGGCCACGCAGCCAAGCGCTCGAGCCGCCTCTCTCGCCAGCTCGGGGCCGCCACCGTCGCCCACCGCCTCGACTCCCCGGATCTCGGCCTGCCGGCCGGCGAGCGTTGCGATCTCGGCCGAGTTGCCCCGCACGACGGCGATCTCGAGCTCGTCGAGCAGGCTCCGCGAAGTCTCGGTCCGGTAGGTCGTGGCACCGGCGCCGACGGGGTCGAGCACGACCGGGACGCCGGCTCGGTTGGCCGCACCGCCGGCGATCAGCATCGCCTCGACCCACTCGTCCGAGAGCGTGCCGATGTTGAGCACGAGCGCCGACGCGACCGACGCCATCTCCGCGACCTCCTGGACGGCGTGTGCCATCACCGGCAGCGCGCCGAGCGCGAGCGTCGCGTTCGCGGTCTCGTTCATGACCACGTAGTTCGTGATCTGGTGGACGAGCGGCTTGCGGTCGCGGATCGCGGCGAGATCGGCGCCGGTGTTCATGGGCGAACCTTCTGCCGACGAGCGTGTCGACCGGTCAGTTCAGACGGACGCACGAGCAAAGCCCGTGCGTCCTGAGGTCGGCGTCGCAAGCGCCGCCTCACGCCGCTCCCCGTAGTCCGATTACGTCGACCGGCCCGTCGCCCGCGCCGAGCTCGGCGAGCCCCTGCGCCACCGCGCGCGAGGCCGCCGCCGCCGCGCCGCGTGCCGCCTCCTCGAGGGTCTGACCCCGGGCGAGCAGCGCGGCCAGCGTCGCCGAATGCGTGCAGCCCGCGCCGTGGGTCGCGCCGGACTCGTGCCGCTCGACCGGAATCGAGACGTGGCGCTCGCCGTCGAAGAGGTGGTCGACGGAGTCCTCGCCGTGCCCGCCGGTCACGATCACCGCAGCCGCCCCGAGCGCGTGCAACCGCTCGGCGAGCTCCGAGCGACCTAGTAACACAGTGTTACTTGGAACCAGCGCCCGTGCCTCGATCAGGTTCGGGGTGATCACCGTGGCGAGGGGGAAGAGACGCGCGATCAGCGTCTCGACGGCGTCGTCCTGGAGCAGCCGCGCCCCCGAGCTCGCGACCAGCACCGGGTCGACCACCAGCGGCACCGGGTGTCCAACCAGGAAGGCGGCGACGGTCTCGATCGTGCGCGCCGAGAAGAGCATCCCCGTCTTGGCCGCGTCGACGCCGATGTCGCCGAACACCGCCTCGAGCTGCGCCTCGATGAACTCGGGCGGCACCTCGTGCACCGCGCTCACGCCGGTCGTGTTCTGCGCGGTCAGCGCGACGATCGCGCTCGTCCCGTGGCAGCCGGCGGCCGCGAACGCCTTCAGGTCGGCCTGGATCCCGGCGCCCCCGCCGGAGTCGGAGCCCGCGATCGTCAACGCTCGTGGAACCACTGCACTCCCTTCGCCGGCATGACCCGGATCAGGTTCGTCGGGTGTGATCTCAGCCCAGCAGGGCACCCCGGTGCGGCCAGGCTAGCATCGGCGGCGTGAGCGAAGCGCGCTACGACCGGGTCGCCGAGTGGTACGACGCCGAGTTCGCGACCTCGGAGCTCGGCCTCTCGGCGCGGAGGATCGTTCTGCGGTTGCTCGGTGACGGGCCGGGCCGCCTGCTCGACCTGGGCTGCGGCGGCGGTGCGCACACTCTCGTGTTCGCGGAGCGCGGGTGGACGGTGACCGGCGTCGACGTCTCGCCCGCGCAGCTGGACCTTGCCCGGGCGCGCGGGATCGACGTCGTCCAGGCCGACGCGGCGACGCTCCCCTTCGAGGACGCCGGCTTCGACGCGGTGGTCTTGATGTTCGCCCACACCGACATGGACAACTTTGCCGCGGTCGCCCGTGAGGCCGCGCGGGTGCTCCGGCCGGGCGGGACGCTCGTCTACCTCGGCGTCCATCCCTGCTTCGTCGGCCCGCACGCGTTCGTGCACGACCGGGAGGTGCCCGAGCTGCATCCCGGCTACCGCGACACCTCCTACCGAAAGGAGGCACCGGGCATCTGGGGCGACGGCCTCCGCGCGAAGGTGGGCGCGTGGCACCTGCCGCTCGGCGTCTTCATCCAGACCTTCCTCGATGCGGGCTTCGTCATCGATCGGTTCGAGGAGCCCGAAGGCCGCGAGTACCCACACGTGGCTGCGCTACGAGCGCGCCGGTGATCACTGCCGACCTGCTTCAGGGCGAGGAGCTTGCCTACCTCGGCTCCGAGCCGGCAAGGGAAGCTCGCGTCGCGCCGCTGCCGGAGGAGCTGCACCCCAGGTTGCGCGAGGCGCTCTCGGCCCAGGGGATCGACTCGCTCTACGCCCACCAGGCCGAGGCCTGGGAGGCAGCGGCTCGAGGCGAGCATCTGATCGTCACCACAGGCACCGCATCTGGCAAGACGCTCGCGTTCAACCTGCCCGTGCTCGATGCGCTCGCCCGCGAGCCGAAGCGGCGGGCGCTCTACCTCTACCCGACCAAGGCGCTCGCGCAGGACCAGCTGCGGGCACTCTCGACGTTCAAGCTGCCGAAGCTTCGTGCCGCGATCTACGACGGCGACACCGAGTCAGAGCGGCGCTGGCAGGTACGCAAGTGGGCGAACATGATCCTGTCCAACCCGGACATGCTCCACGTCGGCGTCCTGCCGCACCACGACCGTTGGGGCGACGCGCTGACGAACCTCGCCTACGTGGTGGTGGACGAGGCGCACGTGTACCGCGGCGTCTTCGGCTCCCACGTCGCCAACGTGCTCCGGAGGCTGCGCCGGCTGGCGCGCGTCTACGGAGCCGAGCCGCAGTTCCTGCTCGCCTCGGCGACGATCGCGAACCCCGGCGAGCTCGCCCGCTCGCTGACCGGGGCCGAGGCAACGGTGATCGGCGACGACGGCGCTCCGCGCGCCGAGCGGACGGTCGCCCTCTGGAACCCGCCGCTGACCGACGAGGAGCTCGGCCTGCGCGCCAGCGCCCTCGGCGAGGCGTCGCGCCTGATGGCGGAGCTCGTCTCCCGCGGCCTGCGGACCCTCTGCTTCGCCAAGAGCCGCCGCGGCGCGGAGCTGATCCACCGCTTCACCGCCGACCGCCTCGGCGACGACTCGCGGCTCTCGCCCTACCGCGCCGGCTACACCCCGGCGCAGCGGCGCGAGATCGAGCGGCGACTGCTGGAGGGCGAGCTGCTCGGCGTCTCTGCGACGAACGCGCTCGAGCTCGGGATCGACGTCGGCCTGCTCGACTGCGTGCTCTCGGTCGGCTTTCCGGGGACGGTCGCCTCGCTGCGGCAGCAGTGGGGCCGGGCCGGGCGGCGCGGGCACGGCCTGGCAGTCCTCGTCGCGAGCGAGGACGCGCTCGACCAGTACTTCATGCGCGAGCCCGGGACGCTGCTCGAACGGCGCGTCGAGGCGGCGATCCTCGACCACGAGAACCCCCGCGTGCTCGACGGCCACGTCCGCGCGGCCGCGTTCGAGGCGCCGCTCGACGACGCCGACCGCGAGCTGCTCGGCGACGCGGCCCTGGAGCGGGCGGCCGCGCTGCCGGAGCTCCGGAAGACCAAGGCCGGCTACGTCTGGGCCGGCCGTGACTACCCCGCCGCGCGCGTGTCGCTGCGTTCGACCGGCCCCGAGGCGTTCACGATCGTCGACGCCTCCAGCGGGACCATGCTCGGGATCGTCGAGCAGGAGCGCGCCTACTCGACCGTCCACGAGGGCGCGATCTACCTCCACCTCGGAGACAGCTACCGGGTCCGCGAGCTGGACCTCGCCACGCGCACGGCGGTCGTCGAGCCGTTCCGCGGCGACTACTACACGCAGGCCAAGAAGGAGACCTCGACCGCGATCGTCGAGGCCACGCGCGGCGGCCGGCGGCTCGGCGTCGACCTCTCGTTCGGCCGCGTCGTCGTGACCGAGCAGGTGGTCGGCTACCAGAAGCGCTCGATCCAGACGCTGGAGAGCTTCGAGGTCGTCCCGCTCGCCCTGCCGCAGACCGACTTCGAGACCGAGTCGGTCTGGTTCGCGCCCGAGCCGTGGATGCTCGAGGGCCTCGAGGAGATGCCCCGCCTGCTCGGCTCACTCCATGCGGCCGAGCACTCGCTGATCGCGCTGCTGCCGCTCTGGGCGATGTGCGACCGCTGGGACATCGGCGGCCTTTCGACCAACCTCCACTTCCAGACCGGCAGGCCGACGATCTTCGTCTACGACGGCCACGCGGGCGGCGTCGGGATCGCGGAGCGCGGCTTCGACGTCTTCGAAGGCTGGGCGGACGACACAGCCAGGCTGCTGCACGGCTGTCCATGCGAGCGCGGCTGCCCGTCCTGCGTCCAGAGCCCGAAGTGCGGGAACCTGAACGAGCCGCTCGACAAGGCCGGCGCGCTCGAGCTGCTCGAGCGCATGCTCGGCGCCCCGTAACATCCAGGCGTGGCGGTTTTGCTGATCCTCTTCGCACTCCTGGGGCTCGTCTTCGCAAGCTTCGGGTCCGGGTCGAGCAGTTCAGGTTCCGGAACAGCCACCCTTCCACGAGTGGTGCAAACGAAGTGCGCGAAGCACGCAGTCGCGGAGACCGTGGCGCCGCGCTGCCGCCCGCCCGCGAACCCCTAGCTCAGCGCTTCGCGAAGTAGCTGTGGCCGGCGTGCACGAGCACGTGCTTGCGCTTCTTGAAGTCGTACACGTCGACCACTCCGCGCTTGACGCGGATGAGCGTTCCCGCGCAGCTGTCCTGCGTCAGCCACCAGGTGCCTCGGACCGTCCCCGAGGCGTTCTTGCCCTTCGTCCGGAAGTGCCCCTTGCCCTTCCCCCAGAGACTGCGCCTGTGCGCGACTGCGAATGAGCGCTTCGGGCAGGTGAGCGGCCCGGAGAGCGTCTGCGTCCCGACCGGCTTCGTTCCCTTTCGCTGCCCGATCACGAACCGTCCCTGCCACCACAGCGCGTGCTCCGTCTTGCCGTAGCCGACGGCGAACGTCAGCAGCACCCGCCCGTGCGTCGTGTCGAGCTCCGTGCCGAGGGGAATCCGCGTCGCCTGCGTCAGCGTGACGAAGGCCTGCGACCCGGGCACGCGGTACAGGGTCGTTCCACTGATAGGAGTCGCGATCGCCGTCTTGCCGAGCTGGGGCGGCGGCGGGGCCACCGCCGCTGCCGGGCCGGGTAGGAGCAGGAGCGCCGCGCCGAGGAGCGGCAGTGCCGGCAGCCAGCGTCGCATCTAGGTCGTCGCCAGCTCCGGGCCGGCCTCGACCGGGCTCCCCTGCGGCACCGGGTCAGGGACCGCCCAGACCTTGACCGTCGCCGCCCGTCCGCGCACGGCCAGCTCGTCGACGAACACCATGTCCTCCGGCTGCTCCCGCATCAGCTCCCGCGTCGAGTCGGCGACGAAGATCGAGTACGGCGTGCCCTTGGTCATGCCCTCGAGCCGCGAGGCCGTGTTGACGTTGTCGCCGATCGTCGTGTACTCGAGCCGCCGCTCGGACCCGACGTTGCCGACCATCGTCTCGCCGCTGTTGATGCCGACGCCGATCCTCATCTCGATGTCCTGACCCTGCTCGCGCAGCCACTTGTTCACTGCCGGCAGGCGCTTCTCGATCATCTCGCGCGCGCTCGCCACGGCACGGTCGGCGTGGTCCTCCTGCTCGATCGGCGCCCCGAAGCACGCGAGGATGCCGTCGCCCGAGTACGAGACGAGCGTGCCGCCGTTGTCGAGCACGGCGTCGGTCATCTCCGTCAGGTAGTGGTTGAGGAAGTCGATCACCTCCTCGGCCGAGCGGGTCTCCGAGAAGGTCGTGAACCCGCGGATGTCGGAGAAGAGGACCGTGCAGAGGACGCTTCGGCCGCCGAGCCGGAGCCCGTCGCCGGCCTGGGCCAGCACCTGGGTGACGACGCCCTCGGGCACGAAGCGGGCGAAGGCGTTGCGCGTGCGCTCGCGATCAAACGCGGTCAGCAGGTAGTTGACCGCCAGCGAGCCGATCGCCGAGATCGCGAGCGCGAGCAGCGGGTAGACGAACGCCACGATCCGGCCGTGGTTGAACGCGAACTGGACGGCGACCGCGAAACCGGCGGCGAGCAAGATCGTCAGCATGAGCGCGCGAAGCGGCGGCAGCTTCAACGAGGTGAACGTCGGGATCAGCGCCAGCAGGATGATCAGCAGGACGTCCGCGCTGCGCGGATAGCTGTGGAGCGGGAACCCCTGGAGCGCGTTCTCCATCGCGCTCGCCTCGACCTCGACGCCGGACATCACGCCACTGCCGGTGGTCGAGGTGGCGTGCACGTCCCCGAGCAGCGTGGCCGACGCCGGGCCCACGACGACCAGCTTGCCGCGGAACACGGAGGCCGGGACCTTGCCGAAGTAGACCTGTGAGAACGAGATCTGGTTGGAGGGATCGTCGTGGCCGCTTGCTCCCCGAATCGTCCCGGGCGGGCCGACGTAGTCGATCCACGCGGAGTTGCCGCCCATGTCCGCCCGCGTGATCTTCGTGTCGAGGAACTTCTCGGCCGCGAGAATCGGGAAGGACGCCAGCCCCTGGGGCGCGTAGTACATGCGGCGAATCGTCGCGCCGGGGTCGACGCCGTAGCTTGCGTCACCGACCGCTGCACGCGCGTATCGCTGTGCAGGAACTCCCCCGAAGACGTCCGACTTCCCGTGAGAGTTGACCTCGGTCGTCGCCAGCACGACGTTCCCCGCCTTTCTCACGGCTTCGATCAACGCGTTGTCGGGCCCATCCGAGGTCGGCTCGGTGAACTGGATGTCGTAGGCGATCACCTTCGCGCCGTCCTTGCGCAGCGTGTTGATCACCTTGGCGTGGTAATAGCGCGAGAAGGGCCAATGGTTCGGAAGACCCTTGTTGCCGAAGTCGCTGAACGTATCGTCGTTGATCTGGACGACCACCACGTCCTTCGGCTGAGGCAGTGAACCACGGATCGAGAAACGCGTGTCGACGGTCGCCAGCTCCTGCGTGCGCAGGAGCCCGGTGAAATACGCGGTGAGCGCAATCGCCGCCGCACCGAGCCCCGTCGCGAGGAAAAGAAGCAGGCGAAAACGACTGCGGCGGTTGCTGCGCATCCTCGGACCAAGAGTCGCACAAATTTCACCGGATGAGAAGCGGCGTTTAGGCTCCTTTCTGTGCGAATCGCGGTCATCTCGGACATCCATGGGAACAAGCCGGCGCTGGACGCCGTGCTGGCGGAGATCGAGCGGGAGCAGGTCGACCAGCTCGTCTGCCTCGGCGACGTCGCGGTAGGCCCGCAGCCCGGTGCCGCGCTGGACGAGATCGCCGAGACCGGGTGCCCGGTGATCATGGGCAACTGGGACGCAGCCTTCCTCGAGGGCCTGCCGGCGCTCGGGGGCGAGCTCGGCAAGATGCTTGTGCAGCAGGCGGAGTGGGCGGCCGACCAGCTCTCGGACGCGCAGCGCGAGGTCATGCGCGGCTACGTGCCGTCCCTGGAGCTCTCGCTGGGCGACGGGCTCGACGCGCTCTTCTTCCACGGCTCACCGCGCTCCTTCGACGACGTGATCCTCGCCTCGACGCCTGCGGAGGAGCTCGACGCGCTACTCGAAGGCACGGATGCCCCCGTCCTCGTCGGCGGGCACACTCACTACCAGCTCGTCCGAGGCCACCGAGAGCACGTGTTCGTCAACCCGGGCAGCGTCGGCCTGCCCTTCCGAAGCCTCCCGGCCGGCGAGCGGGTGCGTATCTCACCGTGGGCCGAGTACGGGCTGCTGACGCACGAGAACGGCCGGCTCGCCCTGGAGCTGCGGCGCGTGGACTACGACACCGAGAGCTTCCTCCGCGGAACGCTCGAGACCGGCATGCCGCACGCCCAGTGGTGGGCGGACTGCTGGGTTATGTCCCCGGGCTCGTGATCGTCTCGCTGCTGCGGCGCTGAGCGGCGGCCTCGGCGGCCTCGGCGACCAGCTCCTCGGACGGCTGCGCGCGGGCGGCCCCGAGCGCGGCGGCGAACCCGGAGTCGGCGCGAACCTCCGTCAGGAAGCGCTCCTGGAGCAGCTCCTCGGCCGGGTAGGGCAAGGCGCCGGTCGTCTCGCAAAGCGTGGCAGCCGAAGCGGCGAAGCGGACCGCGTCAGGTCGGGAGCCTTCGAGCGCGCAGGCCACGGCAAGGGTCTGCACCCACTCGGCGGCGAGGCGCCGGTCGTTGCGGTCGCGGGCGAGCCGGAGGGCCTCCGTGATGAGCTCCCGCGCCTTGGCGGTGTCGCCGGCGGCGAGCAGCCGCTCGCGAGCGAGGTGGCCGAGCGCGACCGAGATGATCCAGGTGTCCTTCACCTCGCGCGCGAGGCCGAGCGCCTCCTCGAACAGCGCGGCGGCCTGGTCGTAGTCGCCTCGCAACAGGTACGCGCGACCGAGCCCGACGAGAGAGTTCGCGATCAGGCGCCGGTCGCCGAGGCCGCGGCGCAGAGTGAGGCCGCGCTCGAAGAGCTCGATCGCATCGTCCAGCTTTCCCTCCGCCAGCGCGACGTCGGCCAGCGTCGTCGCAGCGCCCGAGGCGACGAGGTTGTCGCCCGCCTGCTCGGCAAGAGCTGAGGCCTGCTCCGCCAGCGACCGCGCCTCCTCGGCCTCACCGCCCGCCATCGCCACCCAGGCAATCTGCGCCAGCGCAGCTCCCTCGGCCTGCCCGTCGGAGGCCGCCCGCGCCTGCTCGAGGCTCCGCTCGAAGTCGGCGCGCGCCTCGCGGAAGTCGCCCTCGCCGAGGGCCGCGTAGCCGGCCGCGAAGTAGGCCTTGGCCAGGATCGCCGGCGAGACGGCGTCCGGCCCGGCGAGAGCCTCGGCAAGTCGCGCCCGCCCCTCCCGCATCAGGCCGCGGGTGCTCCAGAAGCGGACGAGCGCCCCGGCCATCCGCAGCGCCAGCTCGATCTCGCCGGTCGCGGTCGCCCAGGCGAGCGCCGCGCGGATGTTGTCGCGGTCGGCGTCGAGCCGCTCGAGCCAGACGGCCTGATTCGTCCGCAAGAGCTCCGGCTCGGCCGCCTCGACGGACGCGAGGAACCGCTCGGCGTGCCGGCGCCGCAGGTCCTCCAGCTCGCCGCGCTCCTCGAGCTGCTCCAGCGCGTACTCGCGGATCGTCTCCAGCAGCACGAAGCGCGGCTCCCCGTCGGCGCCGTCACGCTGGCGGACGAGGCTCTTGTCCACGAGCGAGGCAAGCGTGTCGAGCGCATCGCCGACCCCGGCCGCCTCGCCGGCGACCGCGTCGGCCAGCTCGAGCGAGCAGCCGCCCGCGAAGACGCCGAGCCGCGCGAACAGCGCTTGCTCCGCCGGCTCCAGCAGCTGGAAGCTCCAGTCGATCGCGTCGCGTAGGGTCCGCTGCCGCGTGGGCAGGTCGGAGGCGCCGCCCGTGAGCAAGTCGAGCGAATCCTCGAGCCGGCGCAGGATCGCGTCGGGGCTGAGGAGCTTGACTCTTGCGGCCGCGAGCTCGAGTGCGAGCGGCAGCCCGTCGAGCCGCCGGCAGATCGCGTGCACCGCCTCGGAGTTCTCGTTTTTCAGCTCGAAGCCGGGCTTGACGGCCTGCGCACGGGCGAGGAAGAGCTTGACTGCCTGCTCCTCGCCGAGCGGATCGAGCGGGTACTCGTGCTCGTCGCGGAGATGAAGGGGCGCCTGGCTCGTCACGAGCACGGTCAGCGCGGGCGCGGCGGCGAGGAGCTCGTGCACGAGGTCGTTGGCCTCCATCACCTGCTCGAAGTTGTCGAGGACGAGCAGCGCGCTCCCCTCGCCGAGCCCGCGCGCGATCGACTCAGCCGGTGAGAGGTCCGAGCTCTCCTCGACCCCGAGCACCTGTCCGATCGCCGAGCCGACCACCGAGGCCTCGGCGACGGGCGCCAGGTCCACGAAGAAGACCGAGCCGAGCGTGGGCGCGAGCTCGGCCGCGACGGCGATCGCAAGCCGCGTCTTCCCGGTGCCGCCGGTGCCGGTGAGCGTGACGAGGCGAACGTCCTCGCGCCCGGCCAGCTCGACGAGCGCGGCCAGCTCGAGGTCGCGGCCGATCAGCGTCGTCGGCGGGATCGGCAGGTTCGTCACCGTGGACTCGACGACCGCGGCAGGCCGGGGCGGCGTGGTCGTGCTCGGCATCACGCCGCCGAGGCAGGACCGGATCGCTTCGACCAGCTCGCGGCAGGTCGCGTAGCGGCCGTCCTCCTCCTTGGCGAGCGCCCGGGCGAGCGCCGCGTCGATGCTGGCGGGCAGCTCCGGCCGCAGCTCGTGCACCGACGGGGGGTCGTCCCGGAGCTGTGCGTACATCACCGCCACGTCGGTCTCGCGCTCGAACGGCTTCTTGCCCGTCAGGCATTCGAAAACGAGGCAGCCGAACGCGTAGACGTCCGCGGGAGCGCCGACCGACTCGCCGCGGATCTGCTCCGGCGCCGCGTAGTCGAGCGTGCCGACGAAGAAGCCGGTCTGGGTCACCCCCTTGGTGCGCGCCCGCTTGGCGATGCCGAAGTCGGTCAGGTACACGCGGCCGCCCGACTCGACCAGCACGTTGGCCGGCTTCACGTCGCGGTGCACCAGCTCGTTCGCGTGCGCGGCGTCGAGCGCTCCGGCGACCTGCTCGAGGATGTCGAGCGCCCGCTCCATCTCGAGCGTCCCGGTGTCGATCAGCTGCGCGAGGTCGCCGCCGGCCACGTAGCGCATCGCGATGTAGACGATCCCGTCGGCGTCGCCCGCGTCGTAGATCGGGATGATGCTCGGGTGGTCGAGCGCGGCCACCGTCTGCGACTCGGCCACGAACCGCTGGCGGAAGTCGCCGTCCTCGAGCAGCTCCGGTAGCAGGGTCTTCAGCGCCGCCTTGCGGCCGAGCACCGCGTGCTCGGCTTCGTAGACGAAGCCCATCCCGCCGCGGCCCAGCGTGCCCGCGATGCGGTAGCCCGCGACCTGGGCACCGACAGGAAGTGTCGCCTCGCTCATTGGATTTTGGCCCTCTTCATGAGTGCCTTATGCTACGCGGCGAGATGCCTGACTATCTGTTGGAGATCGTGGAAGGCCCGGAGGCCGGTCGTCGGATCCCGCTCGCCGGGCCGATCGAGCTGGGCCGCGACCCGTCCGCGGACGGGCCGCTGCTGCAGGACGAGCTCGTCTCACGCCGCCACGTGCGCCTGACCCCGGAGGACGACGGAGCGCGTGTCGAGGACCTCGAGTCGCGCAACGGCACCTTCGTCGACGGCGACGAGATCTACGGGCCTGCGCACCTCGGCGTCGACGGCCAGCTGCTCATCGGCGTGACCGTGCTGCAGCTGCGGCCGGCCACGGCCGAGGGCGGCCCGTCGGCGGTCACGCCGATCCCGGCGGGGCTTACGGCTCTTCGGCCGCTCCCGTCCGAGCCGCCGGCGGTCACCGCCGTTCGCCAGGTCCCGACGCTCGCGCTGGAAGAGAGCGAGCCGACCTACGTGCCGCCCGAAGCGCTCGCGGGCAAAGAAGGCAAGGACGCCGACACCTCAGGGCTGCTCGCGCTGCTCGACTCGCACACGAAGAGCAAGGCCCGCGGCGCGCCGATCGGCCTCTTCGTCCTCGCCGCGCTCGCGGTGATCCTCTACCTGTCGCTTCGCTAGCCCCTAGCGGAGCGAGAAGTAGAGCGCGAGCCCGATCGCGTCGCCGATCACGATCGCCCAGGCGATGAGCATCGGCCCGAGCTGGCGGCTGGCGATACCGCGCCGGTGGACGGCCGCAGGCGCCGCCATGGAGCCGAACGGCTCTGACGGGGGCCCGGAGGAGGGAGCGGCAGCCGCCCCCACGGGGCTCGGCGTCACCGCCGTCACGGCAGCCTGTGCCACGCCTTCGAGCGCGAGGACCGTCTGACCGATCTTGATCGAGTCGCCACCGGACAGGCGCGTCGCGCCCTCGATCTTCTGGCCGTTCACGAACGTCCCGTTGCGGGAGCCGAGATCCTCGATCTCGAACCCGCCGGCGGCCGGTCGCACGGCCGCGTGGCGGCGAGAGAGCTCGGAGTCGTCGGCGATCGTCGCCGAGACGCCCTCGCGGCCGA
This sequence comes from Gaiellaceae bacterium, assembly GCA_035624425.1. Classification (GTDB taxonomy): domain Bacteria; phylum Actinomycetota; class Thermoleophilia; order Gaiellales; family Gaiellaceae; genus AC-32. The sequence goes on along the minus strand of DASPRN010000088.1, from coordinate 9,331 downwards.
GCACGACCTCGGAGTCGAGCTCGAACCTCCGGCCCGCGGCGGGCCCTTCCGTGACGACCAGGACTGCGCTCATGCGGGGCTCCCTTCTTCGATTGCTCTCTTCAGCCCTTCGGCGTACGCGCCGGCGGCCGGCCGGCTCTCCGGATCCTTGGCCAGTGCCGTGAGCACCGCAGCGCCCAGCGCGGGCGGGAGGTCGTCTCGGTTGGCGACCGGGTCGGCAGGCTCCTCCTCGAGATGCGCCATCCCGACCTCGAGCAGCGAGTACTCCGAGAACGGCGCTCCCCCGGCGACGCACTCGAAAGCGACACAGCCGAGCCCGTAGACGTCCGAGGCCGGCGAGGCCGGCGAGCCGCGGATCAGCTCGGGCGCCAGGTAGTCGAGTGTCCCGATCACCTGGCCGGGCTTCGTCAGCACCGTGTACGCGCGGCCCTTGGCCAGGCCGAAATCGGTCAGCATCGCCGTCCCGTCGTCGTCGAAGAGGATGTTCTGCGGCTTGATGTCGCGGTGGACGATCCCCGCTGCGTGCAGAGCGTCGAGCCCGGCGGCGACCTCCTCGACGAGCCGCACCGCGTCGGCTCCTGAGAGCGGGCCGGAGCCGGCCAGCCGGTCGGCCAGCGAGCCGCCGTGCACGAAGTCCACGGCGAGATAGTGGCGGCCGCCGGCCTCGTCGGCCTCGAGGATCGGGACGAGGTGCGGCTCGCGTACCTCAGCGGCCGCGCGCGCCTCCTGGTTGAAGCGATGCTGGAAGATCAGGTCGTCGGCAAGCTCGAGCTTCAGCACCTTGAGCGCGACCTCGCGGCCGTCCTCGACCCGGGTCGCCCGGAAGACGAGCCCCATGCCGCCCTCGCCGACCTGCTCCTCGAGCCGGTAGCCGGCGAGCATGTCGCCAGGTTCGAGCTCCCGCTTAACGGACACCGCCACGGAGCGAAGCATACGGCGCTCTTACGCGCGTGACCAGGTGAAACGGGTGACGTCGCCCGAGCGAGGCGCCAGCGCACCCGGCCGGGTCCCGCGCCGGACGAACAGGATCGGCGCCTCGGCGCTCTTCGCGATCTCGGAGCGCACCGGACCGAGGCCCTCGTCCCGCCAGCGGTCAGAGAGCCCGACGACCAGCAGGCCGGCGCCCTCGGTCGCGTCGAGGATGCCGCCGTTCTGCAGGCTGACGAGCACCGACTCGGTCGTGACACCCGCAAGCTGCTGCACGACGAGCGAGGCCGACTCGAGCACGCTGCTCGCGTCTCCCCCGCCGTTGCCGCCGGCCGCACCGAGGAGCTTCAGCGGAGCGCCGGTCGCGGACGAGATCCAGGCGGCGAGCTCGAGCGCCGCCCAGTCGTGGTCGCCGCCGCCGAACGGCGTCATCACCGGATGGTCGGCGTCGAGCGTCGGCATGTCCTGCTTCTCGACAAGCACGGCGACATCACTGGGCGCCTGTTCGAGCACGTGCCCGACCGAGCCGCGCGGAACCCCGCCGCCGAGCAGCGGCCGCCGGCCGTCGAGCATGATCAGGTCGACCTCCTTCTCGGAGGCGAGCCGCACGTAGTCCTGGCCCGGAACGATCGAGCTGACCGCCACCGACCTGGATGAGATCCCGTGCTCCGAGAGGAGCTGCTGCCGCTCCTCGAGCTGGTCGGAGATCTCCTTCAGCTCGGCGTCGTCGCGAATCGTCCCGGTGACGATGCGCTCGGGCGAGACGACCTGCACCATGGCGATCTCGCGGGGTGGGATCGACTTCGCCAGGGGCTCGGCCAGCGTGAGCAGCGCCTCCAGGTTCGTCGGGTCCTGCGGCGCGACGATGATCGTTCGCGGCAAGACCGGCACTTCGCGCTCCTCGGTCGTCCGCGGCGCCCGGCGCAGCTCCTCCTCGACCGGCTCCGAGAACATGCCCTTCGGGTCGATCAGGCGCAGGATCGGCCCGGCCATGAAGGTGGTGACGAGCGCCATCACGACCAGCATCGTGAAGAGCGTGTTCGAGATCACGCCGATGTCGAGCGCGATGTTGAGGACGATCAGCTCGGTCAGGCCGCGCGTGTTCATCAGCGCGCCGATCGCCGAGGACTCGCGCCAGGTGAACCCGCCCCAGCGCGCCGCGAGCATCGCGCCGAGGAACTTGCCGACGATCGCGACCGCGATCAGCAAGAGCGTGATCAGCCAGAGCTCCGTGCTGTTGAGCGCGCCCACGTGGGTCTTCAGGCCGGTGATGACGAAGAACAACGGCAGCAGCACGAGCACGACGAACTTCTCGAACGTGCGGCCGACGTCGTCGGTGAGCCCGGCGCGCCGGGGCATGATCAACCCGAGCATGAAGGCGCCGAAGATGGCCGCGATCCCGATCTGCTGGGCGGTGTAGGCCGCCAGCAGCACGCAGACGAAGATCGTCCCCAGCCAGAGGATCGTCACCTGGCCGACCTCGTCGTAGGCCCTCGACATCCGCTCCAGGATTCGACTGCCGATCAGCAGCAGCGCGGCACTGAAGAGGGCGGCGAGGAGGATCACGCGCAGGGCGTGGGTCGGGCTTCCCGACCCGGCAATCGCAGTCGCGAGTGCGAGCAGCGTCCAGGCGGTGACGTCGTCGACGGCCGCACTGGTCATCGACAGCGCCCCGACCGGCCGCTTCAGCATCCGGCGCTCGATCAGGATCCGCGCCAGCACCGGGAAGGCGGTGATCGACATCGCGACGCCCATGAAGAGCGCGAAGGGCGTGTAGCGCACGTCCGGCGCCAGCAGCCGGTAGACGGGCAGCGCGATCAGGAAGCCGAGCGCGAGCGGGAAGGCGACGCTCGTGTTCGAGATGAAGGCCGCCTGGCCGATCCGCTGCCGGACGACCTTCGGGTCGATCTCCATCCCGACCAGGAACAGGTAGAAGGCAAGCCCGATCTGGGCTGCCGCGGATAGCAGCGGCACGATGTCGGGCGGGAAGAGGTAGGCCTGCGCGGCCGGCCAGACTGCGCCGAGCAGCGTCGGGCCGAGCAGGATCCCCGCGAGCACCTCGCCCATCACCCGCGGCTGGCTGAGCTTGTTCGTGCCCGCGCCGACAAGGCGCGCGGCCAGGAGCACGGCCGCGATCGCGAGCATCAGGCGCCCGAAGGTCTCTTCGCTCGTGCGCTTGATGACCTTCGTCTTGGTGACGCCCGGAGGCGGAAGCGGCGCCGAGAACTTCGCAGTCGCCGGCGAGGAGCCAAGGGTGCCTGTGAGGGTCGTCGAGGTGCCGCTGCCGTGAGGAACCAGGTCGGCCTGCACGGTCCCGCCCGACGCGCACTTGACCGAGCCCGTGATATGTCCGCTCTGGAAGCGCAGGTTCCCGGTGGCCCCCTGGCTGAAAGTCACGAACTCGCCGGACTGTGCGAGCTTGAAGTTGCTGCCGAGGCAAGGCGAGCCGGACTTGTAGAAGCCACCGATCGGGGGCGCGTGGTCGCGGCCGCGGCCGATTCCGATCGAGATCGCGATCGCCGCGGCCAGGAAGCCGATCACGACCACGTAGCCGCCGATCAGCCGGCCACCCGTGAGGTTCTTGCTGCTCAGGGCCGGTTCCCCTGCTGCATCCGCAGTGCTCATGACGAGCGACCTTATACCCGCCCCGCAGAGAAAGTCCACCCTAGCCCTACACATCGAGGTCCGAGGGCATTACGCTTGCAAACGCATGCCGCTCTCGGGACCCCGTGACTCGACGATCGCCGTGGTCGGCGACGGCTTCAGCTCGCTGATCATCTACGCCACCGCCGTCTACCTCGGCTTCCGCCCCGAGGAGATCACGATCTACGGCCCGTCCGACAACCCGGTCAAGACCTACCAGCAGTTCGCGTTCAACCTCGGGCAAACGGTGCTGCGCTCCGAGTCGGAGTCGCACTTCCTGCCCGCCGACTGGCCGACCTTCGCCGAGCTCGAGGCCTGGTCGCGCCGAAGCCTCTCGCCGCTGCTTCGCTCGGCGCGGCGCCGCTACAACCCCGGCGTACCGGACATCCTGGCCGAGGCGGCCGTCGTCACCCGCCGGCTGCATTGGGACGACCAGCGCTATCCGCACAAGGTCGGCTGGCTGCAGCGCGCCACGACCACGAACGGCGGCCCACCCCACTTCGTCCTCTTCGACGAGCAGGCCCAGTTCATCGGGCGCGCCAAGCACGTCGCTCTCGCTTGCGGGCACGGGCCGCTCTCGTACCCGCCGGTGCTGGCGAAGGCGCGCAAGGACCCCGCGATGGCCGACCGGATCGTGCAGGCCTACGCGCCCAAGGAGTACGACGCGAAGGGCCGCTACGTCGTGATCGGCTCCGGGATCGCCTCGGTGAACGAATGGGCGAACGCGCTCGACGCGGGCGCCAAGTGCATCTCACTGGTGCGCAACCCGACGCCGGACGAGCAGGACCTGAACACGCCGCGCTGCTTCTTCGAAGCGCTCGGGATCGACGCCTTCCAGCAGCTCGACTTCGACCAGCGGGTCGAGTTCCTCGGCCGCATCCTCAAGGGCACCACCCCCCAGCGCCGCGGCTGGGACGTGAAGATCAAGGCGGGCCGCGAGGAGCAGCGCTTCGAGCAGATCCTCGGCGAGATCGACGAGGTCCAGCCCGGCCCGCTCGGGTTGAAGATCCACGTGATGAGCAAGTTCGGCGAGGACCCGGGCTGGATGGACGTGACCGGGATCGTCACCGGCACCGGCTTCAACAAGTCGGCCCTCTCGGTGCCGCTGCTGCGCCGCCTGATCGAGTTCTACGACGTCCCGATCGCGGACGGCCGGATGAAGCTCCAGTCGAACTGCGGCGTGCCCGGGCTCGACCGGCCCGACTCGCGCTGCCTCGCTACCGGCATCCACGCGAACTCGGTCGTCACCCACGGCGACACGATCGCGGGCCTCAAGTACATCTGCCGCCGCTTCGTGGCCGACGTCTACGAGGCCGAGAAGCCGGGCTCGCGGAACTTCTTCTCGAAGGTCTGGATGCAGATGACGCTCGCGAACGAAACCGCCCACGTCATCCGCCGCATACGCAAGACGGAGCAGCTCTCCTAGATGTGCCCAACCGTTCTCGGCCGAGTCCAGACCCGGGTCGCGATCCTGATTCCGGGGGCGATCCTCGCGACGATCCTCTCGCTGGTCACGGACAACGCGGGCTGGATCGTGACGGTCGGGATCTACCTGCTGATGGGCGTCGCCCTCGACACGCTCGTCTACCCGTACCTGATCAAGTGGCAGCCGCCCTGGCTGACCTTCCTGCTCGCGGTCGGCGAGTTCTTCATCCTCTACGTGCTCGTCAAGACGCTGAAGCCGGGCCACGCGCCCTACGGCGACCCCAACAACTTCTTCAGCTTCGCGAACGACTGGCGCCCGATCCTTCTCTACTGGGTCGTCTGGCTGATGGCAATCACGACCAAGATCGTGATCCTGCCGCTGGTCTCGCTCTCCTGGATCGAGAACGGCGGCGAGTTCCGCCGCGTCGGCTGGTCGGTCGCGCCCGAGTACCAGGCGCTGCCGGTGCTGGCGGCCGTCGAGCCGTCGTCGGCCGGGGGGCTCGCTCGTGAGTTCTCCTCGGTGCACGCGGTGCCCGACAGCGCCGAGCTCGCCCGGCCGCTCTCGGCCGTGCACCAGGTGATACCCGCGGCCGAACCGCCGCAGAGCTAGTGCCCCTTGCGGAGGAGCTCGGCCGGCTCGCGCTCTTCGCCGACCTGCCGTCCGAGTCGCTCGAGGCGCTGGCCGCGTCGATGCAGGAGGAGAAGTTCCGCGAGGGCGAGTGGATCCTCCGCGTGGGCCAGGCCAACGCCGGCCTGCGCGTGATCCTCGAGGGCGAGGTCACGGTGGTGATCGGCGGCATGGACCGCGCCGTCCTCCACGCGGGGATGTTCTTCGGCGAGATCTCGGTGCTGCTCGACCAGCCCGTGGGCGCTTCGGTCGTCTCGCGGACGCCGCTGCGCTGCGCGCACATCCACCGTTCGGAGCTGATCCCGTTCCTGCTCGACCATCCAACAGTGACGCTGCGGCTGCTGCAGGCGGAGGCGCGCCGGGTCGACGACGCCAACCGGTGGATGCTGTAGAGGACCGGACCCTCACCCGCGCGATCGACCTGTCGTTCTCGGCGGCGAGCACCTACCTGCCGATCGGCGAGCACGGAATCATCGGCGATCTGCGGACGGTCGCGCTGGTCGGCACCGACGGCACGATCGACTGGTACTGCTGCCCGCGCTTCGACTCGCCGAGCGTCTTCGCCGCGATCCTCGACCGGCAGCGCGGCGGCCGTTACCGGATCGCACCCGCACTCGCGCTCGGCACCGTCAAGCAGCTCTACTTCCCGGACACCAACGTCCTGATCACGCGCTTCCTGACCCCCAGCGGCGTGGGCGAGGTCCAGGACTTCATGCCGATCGGCCCGCGCCAGCGCCTGATCCGCCGCGTGCTCTGCGTGCGGGGCGAGATGATTTTCCGCATCGAGGTCGAGCCGCGCTTCGACTACGGGCGCGAGGAGCACGAGGTGGTCGTCCACGAGCACGGCGCCGTCTTCCGCGCCCCGTCCTTGACGCTGGCGCTCTCGAGCCGGATCGGGCTCGAGGTCAAGGGCGGCGACGTCTCTGCCCAGTTCAAGCTCGAGCCCGGCGAGACGGAGACCTTCGCGCTGGAGACCGTTCCCGAGACGTACGTCCCGCGCTCGTTCACCGCCGACGAGATGCGGCAGGACTTCGAGGACACGGTCGACTTCTGGCGCGCCTGGCTCGCGCGCTCCAACTACCGCGGCCGCTGGCGCGAGATGGTGCACCGCTCGGCGCTCGTCCTGAAGCTGCTCACGTACGAGCCGAGCGGCGCGATGGTCGCGGCGGCGACGACCAGCCTGCCCGAGGAGCTCGGCGGTGTCCGCAACTGGGATTACCGCTATACCTGGATCCGCGACACGGCTTTCTCGCTCTACGCGCTGCTGCGGCTCGGGTTCACCGACGAGGCGGCGGGCTTCATGGACTGGCTCACCGACCGCTTCCGCGAGCGGGTCGGCCACGAGTCGGGGCCGCTGCAGATCATGTACGGGATCGACGGGCGAGCCGAGCTTCCGGAGGAGATCCTCGACCACTTCGAGGGCTACCGCCGCTCGGCGCCGGTGCGGATCGGCAACGGCGCCGCCGACCAGCTGCAGCTCGACATCTACGGCGAGCTGATCGACTCCGTCTACCTGTTCAACAAGCACGCGACGCCGATCTCGCACGACGCCTGGAACGACCTCAGCCGGATCGTCGAGTGGGTCTGCGACAACTGGGACCAGGCGGACGAGGGCATCTGGGAGACGCGCGGCGGCCGCAAGAAGTTCACCTACTCGCAGCTGATGTCGTGGGTCGCCCTCGAGCGGGCGATCCGGATCGCGCGGCAGCGCGGGCTGCCGGCGGACGTCCCGCGCTGGTCCGTGACGCGCGACCAGATCTACCGGCAGGTAATGGAGCGCGGCTGGCACGAGGAGCGTCGCGCGTTCGTCCAGCACTACGAGACCGACGTGCTCGACGCCTCGGTGCTGCTGATGCCGCTGACGAAGTTCATGGCGCCGACCGACCCGCGCTGGCTCTCGACCCTGGACGCGATCACCGGCGAGCTGGTCTCGGACAGCCTCGTCTACCGCTACGACCCCGAGGCATCGCCCGACGGCCTGACCGGCGGCGACGGGACGTTCTCGATCTGCACCTTCTGGTACGTGGAGGCGCTCGCGCGGGCCGGGCGCCTGGACGAGGCGCGCCTGGCGTTCGAGAAGATGCTCACCTACGCCAACCACGTCGGGCTCTACAGCGAGGAGATCGGCGCGACCGGCGAGCTGCTGGGCAACTTCCCCCAGGCCTTCACGCACCTGGCGCTGATCAGCGCCGCGGTGAACCTCGACCGGCAGCTCGGCGCCTGAACCAGACACGTCCGTTTTGGACACGGCCGAGGGACTGTCCCCGGGTCGTGGCCGAAAGGGACGGTTGTGGAGAAGAAGTCACAGAATCGTTTCGATTCGGACCTGTCGATCCGGGCGCTCGCCGTTCGTCGTACCCTCGGAAGCGACGAACAAGGAGGAGACCGTGCAGTACATGCTGTTGATCTACGGCGACCAGAGCCAGCGTGGCTCGATGAGCGAGGAGGAGATGGGCCAGATCTTCCAGGCCTACGGCGCCTACACGCAGGAGCTCCAGACGAGCGGCGCCATGGTTGCCGGCGACGCGCTCCAGCCGATCGAGACCGCCACGACCGTCCGCGTCCGCAACGACGAGACGCTGACCACCGACGGCCCGTTCGCGGAGACGAAGGAGCAGCTCGGCGGCTACTACCTGGTCGACGTGAGCTCCCTGGACGAGGCGCTCGAGTGGGCCGCCAAGATCCCGGGCGCCCGCCACGGCTCCGTCGAGGTGCGGCCGGTGATGATCTTCGAAGAGGACGGCTCCTAACGCGATACCGAGACGAGACAACAGCTGTTCTGCGACCTAGACCGTGCGTTAGACGGCCGCACCGGCAAAGCCGGCACGGCCTCTGGGCGGCATCGCAAGCGACGCCTTGCTCGTAGAGGTAGAGGAGCTCTACCGGGAGGAGTGGGGGCGAACCCTCGCGATCCTCGCCCGAGCGCTCGGCGACGTCCAGCTCGCCGAAGACGCGGTGCAGGACGCGTTCGCCGTCGCGATCGAGCGCTGGCCGCGCGAGGGCGTCCCCGCCAATCCCGGCGCCTGGCTGCTGACGACCGCGCGCAACCGCGCAATCGACCGCATCCGCCGCGAGCGGACGCTGCGCCAGAAGACGGAGCTGCTGACCGTCCTCGACCGCACGCCGGCCCTGGAGGAGGACGACACGATCCCCGACGAGCGCCTGAGCCTGATCTTCGCCTGCTGCCACCCGGCGCTGGCAATCGAGTCGCAGGTCGCGCTCACCCTGCGGACACTCGCCGGCCTCACGACCGAGGAGATCGCCCGCGCCTTTCTCGTCCCCGAACCGACGATGGCGCAACGGCTCGTGCGCGCGAAACGGAAGATCCGCGCCGCCGGAATCCCTTTCCGCGTTCCCCCCGACCACCTGCTCCCCGAGCGGTTGCGCGCGGCGCTCGCGGTCGTCTACCTGATCTTCAACGAGGGCTACGGGCCGCCTCCGCGGGCCGACCTGTGCGAGGAGGCGATCCGTCTCGGAAAGGTGCTCGCGCTACTGATGCCGGACGAGCCCGAGGTGCTCGGCCTGCTTGCGCTGATGCTTCTCCACGACGCGCGGCGGGCGGCGCGGCTCGACGGCGAGGGCGGGCTCGTGCTGCTCGAGGAGCAGGACCGAACGCTCTGGGACCCCGACCGGATCGCCGAGGGCCGCCGCGTGCTCGAGCGCGCCTTGCCGCTGCGCCACCCGGGCCCGTACCAGCTCCAGGCCGCG
>DASPRN010000076.1:0-22502 GCA_035624425.1 Gaiellaceae bacterium | reverse complement strand
TCCGCACGGTCGAGTCGGCGATCTGGCACCGGCGAGGCGACGCGCTCGAGCTCGAGCTCACGGCCGACTCGTTCCTGCGGCACATGGTGCGCACCCTGGTCGGGACGATGTTCGAGCGCTCGCCCGAGGAGCTCGCGGCGCTGCTCGAAGGCCGCTCCCGCAGCGAGGCCGGCACAACGGCCCCGCCCTGGGGGTTGTACCTGGTCTCGGTCAGGTACTAGAACCGATACGAGTGCTTACGGCTGATGAAGAAGCCGTGACCGCTGCGGTTGTGGCAGCGCAGGCCGACCCTCTGCGAGAAGCAATTGAAGCCGGCGCGCTTCCAGCGATGGCCGTAGCGGAGGACCTTGGCGTGCGTGTCCACGGCCTCGACGCCAGCGCACACCGTGTTCGCCCGCCCCGTTCGGTGCATCTGGTAGCCGTACTTCCAGTCGAGCTGGCAGTTGTGCGGCTTGCCCGGAGGCGGGTTCAACCCGCTGAGAATGTCGCAACGGAGATTCCCCCGCGCGGAAGTGAAGATGCAGCCGATGGCTCCCGGCCCCGACGGCGCGCGGAACCGGATGATCCTGGCGCTCGCCGTTCCGACAAGCACCAGGAGGAGTGCCGCGGCGAGTGCCATGAGACGCACGGTTCCATGGTAAGCCCCCGGTAGCATCGACTCAATGGCGACGCGGACTCAGAAGGGCCTGCAACAGCGGCTCGACGAACTGCGCGAGCAGGTCGACCGCCACCTCTACCGCTACCACGTGCTCGACGACCCAGAGATCTCGGACGCCGAGTACGACCGGCTCTTCGACCAGCTCCAGGCGCTCGAGGGGGAGCATCCGGACCTGGTCACGGCCGATTCGCCGACCCAGCGGGTCGGCGCGCCGCCGAGCGAGCGCTTCCAGAAGGTGCAGCACCTGACGCCGATGGGCTCGCTCGAGAAGGTGACCGACGACGAGAGCCTGCTCAAGTGGGCGGAGGACGTCCGCAAGCGCCTCGACTCCGACGCGCCGGTCGCCTACGTGATCGAGCCCAAGATCGACGGGCTGGCGATCAACCTCACCTACGAGAACGGGCTGCTCACCCGCGGCGCGACGAGAGGCGACGGCGTGCAGGGCGAAGACGTGACCGTCAACCTGCGCACGATCCCGTCGGTGCCGCTGAAGGTGCGCGGCGACGTGCCGGCCCTCGCGGAGGTGCGCGGCGAGGTTTACATGCCGCTCTCGGGCTTCCGCGAGCTGAACGCGCGGGTCGCCGAGCTGGGGCAGAAGCTGGCGCCGAACCCGCGCAACGCCGCCGCGGGCTCGCTTCGGCAGAAGGACTCGTCGATCACGGCCTCGCGTCCGCTCGCGGTCTGGGTCTACGGCATGGGCGCGCGCGAGGGCGTGCAGCTCGCCTCGCACTGGGAGGAGCTCGAGTGGCTGCGCGAGCACGGCTTCCGGACGAACCCGTTCGTGGAGCGGCTGGAGACGATCGAGGAGGTGGCGAGGCGCTGCGCCGAGTGGGAACGCCGCCGCGCCGAGCTCGACTACGAGATCGACGGGATCGTGATCAAGGTCGACTCGCTCGAGCAGCAGGCGATCCTGGGCGCGCTGCACTCGCGGCCGCGCTGGTCGCGCGCGTTCAAGTGGGCGCCGATGACCGCGGAGACGAAGCTCGAGAAGATCGCGATCCGCGTGGGGCGGACCGGCGCGCTGAACCCGTGGGCGATGCTCGAGCCGGTGCAGGTCGGCGGCGTGACGGTCTCGCGGGCGACGCTGCACAACGAGGAAGACATCAACCGCAAGGACATCCGCGAGGGAGACCGCGTGATCGTCCAGCGCGCCGGCGACGTGATCCCGCAGATCGTCGGTCCCGCCGGGCCGCACGCCAGGGGGACCAAGCCGTTCAGGATGCCGAAAAAGTGCCCCCTTTGCGGGGCAAATATCGTCAAGCCCGAAGGCGAGGCAATGCACCGCTGCCCCAACCGCGCGTGCCCGTCGCGCGGCCTGGAGACGCTGATCAACTGGGTGCAGGGCCCCGCAGACATCGACGGTGTCGGCGAGCAGCTGATGCGCCGGCTCTGGGAGCTCGGCCTCGTCCGCTCGCTCCCCGGCCTCTACCGGCTGACGAAGGAGCAGCTACTCGAGCTGGACGGGTTCCAGGAGAGGAGCGCGTCGAACACGATCGACGCGATCGAGCGGTCGAAGGGAACGCCGTTCTCGCGTGTGCTGCTCGGGTTGAACATCCCCGATGTCGGCTGGGTGACGGCTCAGAACCTGACGCGGCACTTCGGCTCGGTCGAGAAGCTCGCCTCGGCGACGCAGGAAGAGATCCAGGCGGTCGAGGGGATCGGCCCGGAGCGCGCGGAGGCGATCGCCGAGTGGTTCTCCGACAAGGAGAACCTGCGTCTCGTCGGCGAGCTCGAGCAACTCGGCCTGCGCTTCGAGGCGGGAGCCGAGGAGCGGCCGGTCGAGGGGCCGCTGACGGGATCGACCTACGTGATCACGGGGACGCTCGAGGGCATGAGCCGCGACGAGGCTCGCAAGGCGCTCGAAGCTCTAGGAGCGAAGGTCGGCGACTCGGTCTCGAAGAAGACGACCGGCGTGATCGCCGGCGAGAGCCCCGGCTCGAAGCTCGCGAAGGCCGAGAGCCTCGGCGTGCCCGTGCTCGACGAAGGGGCGCTGAAGAAGCTATTGCGCTAAGGCGCTCGCTTGCGACGCCGACCAAAGAGGCCGTGCCGCCTTGCCGGCGCGGCCGTCTGACACACCGTCTTGGAAGCGGAGCGATCCTGCTCTGCTATCGAGCCGCCGCTAGGACCGTCGCGAAGCGGTCCTGCGCGCGGCGGGCCCAGAGGGCGGAGACCGGGTGCCCGTTCTGGACGACCGAGAAGACGTAGCGGCCGCGGACGTACCCGGACAGCGCAGAGGCGAGGTCGGTCGTGCCCGTCTTGGCGAGCACGTGCCCGCGCGCCGGTGGGCGGCGCATCCGGTCGGAGAGTGTCCCGCTGATCCCGGCCACCGGCAGGACGGACGTGAACCAGGGCCGCATCTCCTCGTCGTTCCAGGCGGCCTCGAGAATCCCGGCGACCTCGTCCGCGGTGACCCGGTCGAGCTGCGACAGCCCGGAGCCGTCGGCGATCCGGACGCCCACGAGCGGCACTCCGGCGGCGGCGAGGTCGCTTGCGACGAAGGCGGCGCCGGCCTTCGTCGTGCCGGGGGTCGAGGCCAGCGCGCCGAGCTGCTTGAGCAGGAGCTCGGCGACGAAGTTGTCACTGGCCCGGTCCATCCAGCGCAGGATCGCGCTCAGCGGCTGCGAGTCGATCGACGCGAGCGGGACGCCGTCGCCGTGGTCGACGCCGATCCCCGTGCCGCCGGCGACCGAGACGCCGGCCGCCGCGAGCGCGGTCCGGAAGCCCAGCGCGGCCGAGAGTGCCGGGTTGCGCGAGACCCGGCCGCGGTAGACGCCGCGGTCGACGGTCAGGGCCGAGAGAGGCGGCGACTCGTTGATGTAGTAGCCGGGCTTCCAGCCGGGCCCGGTGCGGCGTGCGTCGAAGAACGACTCGTCGCCGAAGATCGATCCGGTCACCCGGACGATCCCTGCGGCGCGCACCTGGCGCGCCAGCGTGAGCAGGCCGCCGCTCGAGAGCGTCGGGTCGCCGTGGCCCACGAGCAGCAGCGCGCCGCGCCAGACGTTGCCGTCCTGCTCGCCGCGGCCGACGACGTCGGTCTGGATCCTGAACGCCGGCCCGAGCGCGTCGAGCGCCGCGTAGGTGACGCCGAGCTTCTCGTTCGAGGCCGGCGCAAGCGAGAGCGCGTCGTTGTCGGCGAAGACCGTCGTCCCGGTCTGGAGGTCGAAGACGAGTGCGCCGGTCCGCGCGGCCGAGACGTGCGGCACCCTCAGCGCCTTCGCGAGCTGCCTCGCCAGCGTCGAGCTGCCGGCCCCGGCCGGGGCGGCGAGCAGGAGCGCGGCCAGCGCAACGACGGGGAGACGGCGTCCCATCGGCACCATTGTTCGGAGCATCGACCCGAGCGTCAAGTCTGGGCCGCACGGTCCTCCGGGATGGGTCGTCCGGCCCTTGTCGGCCTGCAAAGGACTACTCGATAATCGGTCGGAGCCATCTGTGGCCCCCGAAGCGATCCCAGCCCTGCTCGACGAGATCGACCAGCTCCTCGCCGAGCCGACTCTCTCGCGGGAGCCGGCGACGCTGGCGCGGCTCGAGCGCACGCTGACGGACGGCTATGCGCACGCGCTCTCGCTCGAGGCCGAGCGGCAGCGCCTGGAGCGGCGGATGTCCGAGCTCGCGGGCGAGCTCCACGACGGCAACCAGGAGCAGAAGGCCGAGGAGCTGGTGCAGGTATCGAAGCGCATCTCGTGCAAAGGCGCGCAGATCGAGCGGCTCAGGTCGACGCTCGAGGAGCTTCGCGCGCGGGCGCGCGAGGTCCGGGGCACGACTCCGACGTCTTAGACGAGCCCGCTTCGGACCGCGTAGACCGCGGCCTGGATGCGGTTCTCGATCTGCAGCTTCATCAGGATGTTCGAGATGTGGTTCTTGACGGTCTTCGGGCTGATGTGGAGCTCGGCGGCGATCATGGCGTTGTCCTTGCCGCTCGCGATCAGCTTGAGGACGTCGAGCTCCCGCTCTGAGAGCTCGGCCCGGATCGCCTCCCCGGCCTCCGGCGCCCCGGCCGTGGCCCGGACCTGCTGGAGCACCTTGCCTGCGATCGCAGACGAGATGATCGACTCCCCGACGGCGGCCGCCGAGATCCCGCGGATGAGCTCGTCGACCGAGGAGTCCTTCAGCAGGTAGCCGCAGGCACCCGCGAGGATGGCCTGGAGCACGTCCTCGTCCTGGTCGGAGATGGTCAGCACCAGCACCCGTGTCAGTGGCGCGATCGCCGCGATCTGGCGGGTGGCCTCGATCCCGGACATGCCGGGCATGTTCAGGTCCATCACGACCACGTCGGGCGCGACCTCGCGCACGAGCCGGACGGCGTCGGCGCCCTGGCCTGCCTCGCCCACGACCTGGACGCCGCGCTCCTCGAGCAGGTTGCGCAGCCCCGTGCGGAACAGGTCGTGATCGTCTACTAGCAGGACGCGGGTACTCGCGGCCTCGTTGCTCGTCTGGGCGATCTCGCTCACCGACCCCCTTTCGGCGAGCCGAAGTCTAGTGCAGAGTGATGGTGACCGTTCGGCGACCCCAGGCCTGCGCCTGGGCTGCCGTCGGGAACCAGAGGTCGATCCGGTTGCCGACGATCGCTCCGCCGGTGTCGGCGGCGACGCCGGAGCCGTAGCCCGGGATCGTCATGCGCGTCCCGAGCGGGATCACGCTCGGGTCGACGGCGACGACGCCCCAGCCGACGGGCGCGCCGGTCGCGGTGTGGCCGCGCAGCGAGTAGCCGGTCGCGACGACGGTCAGGCTCGTGCCGTCGCCGGCCGGAGTCCCGCCGCCGCCTCGAGCCGCGGCCGCCGCGGCGAGCTGGTCGGCACGCGCCTGCACCGCCTGAGCCTCCTGCTCGAGCGTCGCGATCTCGCCCGTGTTCGCCCGGCGCCTGGCGGCGAGACCGGCGAGGTACGAGGCGCGCTGGGCCCTTGCCTGTGCGAGGCCGTCGGCCGTCGCGGCGGCCTGCGCGGTCAGCTCGGCGAGCGCCTGCTCACGCGCCGCGAGGGTGCGCGTCTCGTCGCGGTAGCGTTTGCGGGCGAGCCGGGTCTGGTCGATCACGAGCCGGTCGACGTCCGCGACGCGGTTGAGCGTGTCGAGCCGGTCGATGGCCTGGCTGACCGAGGTGGCGCCGAGCACGACGGCGACCGGGTCGCTGTCGCCCTGCTCGTAGAGCTGCTGCAGGCGCAGCGCGAGGGCTTGCTGGGAGGCCAGCAGGGAATGCTTGGCGGTCGCGAGGCGCTGCTCGGCCGCGGCGCGCTCGGCCCGCACCTGAGCCGTCTCGATCCGAAGCGCGACGACGTGCGCGCGCTCCCGAGCGAGGCGCGCGTCGAGGGCGTAGAGCTCGAGCAAGGCGCTCCGCGAGCGTGCCGAGAGCGCGGCGTTCTCCTGTCGGAGCTGTGAGGCGCGGGAATGGAGCGAGCCGGAGGAATCCGCGGAGACCTGGGCCGGCAACAGGCAGCCGAGCAGCACGAACGCGACCACAGCAGGCCACGCCCGCAGCTTGCACTTCTCCCCCGGCACGACGCAGCACCGTACCACAGGAGCTTGTGCGCAAACGCCGAAATCGGTGGATCGTGGACTTTGTGACATGCAGAAGCCATTTGCGGCCGTCCGACGACCTTGTTAGGGTGCCGTGCTTGTGACGAACCGGCCCCTCCCAGGAGGGCGCCTGTCGGGCCCGCTACCCCCCTCCGGCTCGACAAGACGAAAGGCGCCGGCACTAGTCATCGCGTTCGCAGCGTTTTTTGCCGCGACTGCGGTTTCGGCGACCGCTGACAGCGTCACCTCGAAGCAGGCCGAGGCCCGCAGCGTCCTTGCGCAGATCCAGCAGCTCGACTCCAGCCTGGAGCGCGCGATCGAGGCGTACGACCTCGCCAACGTCAAGCTCCAGCAGATCAAGCACGACCTGACGACGAACACGCACGACCTGGTCATCGCCAAGCGCAGCCTGAAAGCGGCGCAGCGGCAGCTCTCGGCACGGCTGGTCGAGCTCTACACGTCGCAGGACCAGGACTCGACCCTGGCGGTTCTGCTCGGCTCCACGAGCCTCGACCAGATGCTGAGCCGGATCGACGCGGCCGACCGCGTCGGGCAGCAGGACGCGCTCGTTCTCAGCCAGGTCACCGACCTGCGCCGCGAGGTGCAGCACCGCGAGCACGTGCTGAAGCGCGCGCACGCCGAGCAGACGCAGGTGGTCGCCCAGCGCGCCGCCGCCAGGGCTTCCATTCAGAGCCAGCTCGGCGAGCGCCGTGCGCTGCTCAGCTCGATCCACAGCGAGATCGCGCACCTTCAGGCCGAGGAGCGAGCGCGCCAGGCAGAGCTCGCGCGCCAGGCCCAGGCGGCGGCGCAGCAGCCGGTGAGTCCGGCCACCGTCGTCCAGAACGTCGGCGGAGGCGGGATCGCCCCGCCGCCCTCCCACGGCGGCGTGGTGGGAATCGCGGAGCAGTACCTCGGCGTCCCGTACGTGTGGGGCGGGGCGTCGCCGGCGGGCTTCGACTGCTCCGGGTTCACCATGTATGTCTACGCGCAGGTCGGCGTTTCGCTGCCGCACAACGCCGCCGCGCAGTACGGCTACGGCTCACCGGTCTCGCGGGGCGATCTCGCGCCGGGCGACCTGGTCTTCTTCGACGGCCTCGGCCACGTCGGGCTCTACGTCGGCAACAACACGTTCATCCACGCGCCGCACACCGGCGACGTCGTCAAGTTCTCGACCCTGACCGGCTGGTATGCGTCGACCTACGTCGGCGCCCGCAGGCTCTAGTTCCGGTACAGGTCTTCGATCTCGGCCGCGAAGTGCTCGGCGCAGACCCGGCGCTTGAGCTTGAGCGTGGGTGTGACCTCGCCCTCGTCGGCGGTGAAGTCGCGCGAGAGGACCGCGAAGCGCTTGATCTGCTCGTAGCGGGACAGCGGGGCGTTGACCTCGCCCACGATCTTCTGCACGCGGGCTTCCAGCTCCCCGGGCGATAGCCCGTCGGCGACAGCCGGGTCGAGCGTGATCAGCGCGGCGACGTACGGACGGCGGTCGCCGACGACCAGCGCCTGCGAGACCAGCGGCGCGGTCTTGAGCGCGTTCTCGAGGTTCTGCGGCGGGACGTTCTTGCCACCGGCGGTGACGAGGATGTCCTTCTTGCGGTCGGTGATCGTGATGAAGCCGTCCTCGTCGATCGAGCCGATGTCCCCCGAGCGAAGCCAGCCCTCGTCGCCGAGCACCTCCCGCGTGGCTGCCTCGTCCTTGAAGTAGCCCGCGAACACCGTCTGGCTGCGGATCAGCAGCTCGCCGTCCTCGGCCGTGCGCACCTCGAAGCCCGGCAGCGCGGGCCCGACGGTGCCGAAGCGGAAGCGGTTCGGGCGGTTGACGGACGCGGCCGTCGTGCACTCGGTCAGGCCCCAGCCCTCGACGACCAGGATGTCGAGCGCGTGGAAGAACTCGCCGATCTCCTTCGCGAGCGGCGCGCCGCCGGAGATGCCGAGGCGCAACCGCCCGCCGAGCCGGTCTTTCACCTTGCTGTAGACGAGCCGGTCGGCGAGCCGGTGCTGGAGGCTCAGCCCGGGCGGCACCGGGAGGCCTGCCTGCCGCAGCTCGCTCACCTGCCGGCCGACGTTCAGCGCCCAGTCCAGCAGGCGCCTGCGCGGGCCGTGCACCTGCTCGAACTGGCCGAGGACGGCCGTGTGCACCTTCTCGTAGAGCCGCGGGACGCTCGGCAGCAGCGTCGGCCGCACCACGGGCATCGTGTCTGCGACCCGCAGCGGGTCCGGGCAGAAGGCGGTCGTGAAACCGACGCGCGCCGCGATCAGATGCATCAGCCGCCCGAAGTTGTGCGCCAGCGGCAGGTAGAGGAGCATCGTGTCGTCGGTGACGGCGAAGCCCCCGATGTTCTCGCAGGCGAGCGCCATCTCGAAGTAGTTGCGGTGGCGGATCATGCAGCCCTTTGGCGGCCCGGTCGTGCCCGATGTGTAGATGAAGGTGAACAGGTCCTCCTCGCCGACCGCGGCCTCCGCGTCGGCCAGCGCGCCCGGGTGCTCCTCCGCGTGGGCACGGCCGCGCTCGCGGAGGCCGTCCAGCTCGGCGAACGAGATCGCGTGCGGGAGCCCCAGGCCGGCGACCTTCGCCCGCTGCTCCTCGTCCTCGACCAGGACGCCGACCGACTCCGAGTGCTCCAGGATGTAGGCGGCGTCCTTGGGCGAGCTGTTCGCGTAGATCGCGGCGCCGACCGCGCCGATCCGCGCAAGCGCGTAGTCGAACAGCGCCCACTCGAGCGTCGTCCGGGCGAGGATCCCGAACGCGTCGCCCTTGCGCACGCCGAGCGCCAAGAGGCCGTTCGCGAGTTCGTCGACCGCCTGGCCGGCCTCGGCCCAGCTGACCCCGACCCAGCCCTCCGGCCGCTCGCTGAGGTAGGCGGTCTTCGGGCCGCCGGTCGCCACGGCGCCGCGCCAGAGCTCTCCGATCGTCCTGCTCACACGCTCACTTTATGCCGAGAAGGGAAGCCTGCGCACGTGGCGAACCAGGCCGGTCCCACTACACTTATCCACAGCCCCGATGCGAACTATCTGGAACGGATCCCTCTCCTTCGGCCTGGTGACGATCCCGGTCGGCCTGGCGCCTGCGACGGCGCCGAAGGCCCGCGCCTCCGACGTCTCCTTCCGGACGCTCCACCGCGAGTGCCTGACGCCGATCAAGCAGAAGCGTTGGTGCCCGCTGCACGACCGCGAGGTGTCCGCCGACGAGATCGTCAAGGGCTGGGAGGTCTCCAAGGGCCAGTTCGTGATCGTCGAGGACGCCGATCTGGAGGCGATCGCCGAACACGACACCTCGCGGGCGATCGCGATCTCGCGCTTCGTGCCGCTCGAAGAGGTCGACCCGCTCTACTTCGACCGGACGTACTACCTCGCGCCGTCGAGCGCCGAGGCCCAGCGCCGGCCCTACGTGCTGCTCCTGCGCGCGATGAACGAGACCGGCGTGGCCGCGATCGGCCGGATGGTGATCCGCGGCAACGAGAACTTCTGCCTGATCCGGCCGAAGGGCGACGCGCTCGTGCTCGAGACGCTCTTCCTGGCCGAGGACGTCCGCTCGCAGGCCGAGGTCGACGAGGCGGTCGGTGAGCTCGAGGTCAAGGAGCCGGAGCTCGATCTC
The DNA here is from genome assembly GCA_035624425.1 of Gaiellaceae bacterium. Lineage (GTDB taxonomy): Bacteria > Actinomycetota > Thermoleophilia > Gaiellales > Gaiellaceae > AC-32. Next base: position 12,744 of record DASPRN010000076.1, on the reverse strand, counting down.
GCCCGGCAGCTGATCGACAGCCTGCGCGGCGAATGGGACCCGAGCGAGCTGCACAGCGAGTACCGCCAGAACCTGCGCGAGCTGCTCGAGGCCAAGCTGAAGGGCGAGGAGATCGCCGTCCCGGAGCCGGTCGCCGAGGCGCCGGTGGTCGACCTGATGGAGGCGCTCAAGAAGAGCGTCGCCGCCTCGAAGACCCGCTCGGGCGACGGCGCCACGGCGTCCACGCGCAAGAAGGCCGCGCCCAAGAAGCGCGCCACCGCAGGCCGCAAGTAAGGCGCCGACTCGGCGGCGGCGACCAGAGAGGCCGGGCGGGCTTGGCCCGCGCGGCCGTCTTAGACACAAGCTCGGGGCCGAGCGGTCGACCCCGGCTCGACATTGGGCGACGAGTGCTAGTGCTTGGCCGGGAAGGCCCCGAGTGCTTCCAGCTGCGCCTGGAAGAGCGTCTTGTCGATCTTGCCCTGGTAGATCGGGATGCCCTCCTCGACGCAGACGCGGATCACCTCGGTCCGGTCGATGCCGAGCTCCTTGGACAGCTCCTCTGGCGTCAGGTGGTTTGCCATCGTGCTCCTTCCGGGTATCAAAAAGCCCGCCTGCGCCTCAGCGCCGACGGGCTAGCCGACTGCTCCATTTCGGTGTCCGGCAGGAATCAGGGGTCCTGCCTCCCCGAGCGATCCATCGAACTGAAGAATAGTCCTCAACCGTGACGGAAGCAAAGAGCGAACTCGAAGGATTCCAAGAGCGCTGCGTGGAGGCGCGTGGCTGCCGGCTCCGGTATCTCGCCGCCGGATCAGGCGACCCGGTCATGCTCGTGCACGGTCTTGGCGGCGCGGCCGCCAACTGGCTCGCGCTCGCGCCGCTCCTGCTGCCGGGTCGGCGGTTGATCGTGCCGGAGCTGCCGGGCCACGGCGGGTCGGAGCCGCTGCCGGCCGCGCCGAGCCTGAACGCCTACGGCGACCGGCTCGCGCTCCTTCTCGACGAGCCGACGGCGGTCGTGGGGCATTCGCTCGGCGGGGCGATCGCGCTGAGGCTGGCGATCCGCCATCCGGAGCTCGTGCGGGCCCTCGTGCTCGCAGGTTCGGCGGGGATCTCTTCCGGGTCGCGGCGGGCCCGCTACAGCCTGACGATCACGGGGTTGCTCAAGCCCGGCAAGCGGATCGCGCCGCACCGCCGCCGGGTGGCGCAGTCGGCGCTGCTGAAGACGGTCGTCTTCGGGCGCTGGGGTGCCGCCGACCCGCCCGCGCTCTCTGCCGAGCTAACGGAGGCCTACCTCGCCGGCCCGGCCCGGCACACCGACACGGTCAGCGCGTCGCGGGCCTTGATGGGAGACGACCCCCGCGTCGACCTGGAGCGAGTCCGCTGCCCGACGCTCCTGCTCTGGGGCGCGCGCGACCACCAGCTGCCGATCGGCGACGCCTTCGAGTATTCCCGCCGGCTGCGCGCGCCGCTGCGCGCGATCGCCGACTGCGGGCACCTGCTGATCGCCGAGCGTCCAGAAGCCTGCGCCGACGCGATCGAAGCCTTTTTCTCGACACGCCGCTGAGCCGGGCTTTGCTCGGCTCAGCTCGAGGCGGCAGCTCGGGCGAGCCCGTGGGAGCGCTCCGAGAAGCGGCCGCTCCTGAGGCCTGTGAGCCACGTGGGCGCCGGCAACGAGGGGCTCACGGGGGAACCAGGGGGTTCCCCCGTGCTCGTCATCGGGGTGCCCAGATTTGAACTGGGGACCTCTCCGACCCGAACGGAGCGCGCTACCAGGCTGCGCCACACCCCGAGCCGAGAAAGGTTAGCGCCTGAAGAGGAGCCGTAGGCGATCTCGGAGAGAACTCTTCGGCGCGTTCCGGAGCGCGGCCTCGCGCTTCGCCTCCTGGCGGACCCACGCCTTGTGGCGGCTCGAGCGCGTGCCGTACTTCGGCTTCCAGTAGACGGGCATTTAGTGCCCCTCCAGGCAATACGCGCCCGTTTCTCGCCCGCGATCACGCGGCGCCAGGAACCACCCTCGTCCTTGCCAAGGCAACCAGCCTTGGCCGCGGACGAGTGCGGCTCCTGGCTTGGTGCTCGCGAACGAGAAAGTGGGCGGTATCACCTGGATGGGCACTAATCGATCGTCCTGATCTGCCTGGAGAGTAGCCCGCCGGCGACGATGCAGATCGAGATCGTCGCGCCGGCCGCGATGATCGTTCCCGGTGCGGCGATGCCGGAGATCGCGCCGACGACCAGCAACCCGATCGGCGCGAGGCCGAACGAGCCGAACCAGTCCAGGCTGATCACCCGCGAGAGCATCCGCTGCGGCACGAGCTCCATCAGCATCGTCTCCCAGACGGCGATCGCGAAGCCGATGCAGATCCCCCGGCAGAACGAGGCGGCGAGCGCCAGCGCGTACCACGGCGAGAGCGCGAAGACGATCACGAGCAGGCTGTTCACGATCCAGATCAGGTACGACACCAGCCCGCGCCGCCGCCGCGGATTGAGCTGCGCGAACGCGACGGCCCCGACGATCATCCCGGCGCCGAGCATGGAGAAGATCACGCCGTAGGCGCCCACGCCGAGGTGGAAGTGCGTGTGGACGAGCTTCGGCGTCAGCACCTGGATCGGCGCCCACTGGGCCATCAGCACGAACGCGAACAGCGAGATCGTCACCCAGAGCCAGGGAACGCTGCCGACATAGCGGACGCCGGCGCGGATCTCGCGCAGGGTCCCTTCGGCCTGGGACCGCTCGGCGGCGCGCGGCCGCGTCGCCCGGACGAACGCGAACGAGACGAGAAACGACAGCGCGTTGAAGGCGAACACGACGGTCGAGCCCGAGAAGCCGTACAGCACGCCGGCCAACGTCGGCCCGACGAGCAGGCTCCCCTGGCGCGCCATGCCGATCAGCGCGTTGGCCGAGCCGAGCCCCGGCTCCTCGACCACGAGCGGGATCAGGCCCCCGAGCGCGGGCGTGAAGAAGCCGGTTGCGAGGCCCTCGACGAACGCGATCACGCAGAGGTTCCCGATCGCGAGGTGCCCGCTCGCGTCGACGACGACGAGGACGCCGACGATGAGGAACCGGGCCGCATCGGAGACGAGCATCAGCGTGCGGCGCTCGTAGCGGTCGGCGAGCGCCCCGCCGACGAGCACCGTCGAGAGCAGGCCGGCGCCCTGCAGCGCGAGCACGAAGCCGAGCGAACGGGCGGAATGCGTCAGGGAGTACGTGCGCCAGCCGAGCGCGACAACGAAGGCCGTGTCGCCGAGCAGCGAGATCGCCTGGCCGGTCCAGAGCAGGCGGAAATCGCGGCTCTGGAAGGCCCGGAGCACGCGTGCGCGCGATGGAACGACGGCGGTCGCCTCCACGCCCGAAAGCTATCCTGCCCCCGTGTCCGACCTGCTGCGCGTCGCCTGCGTCCAGATGACGAGTGGCCCCGAGAAGGCGGCGAACCTCGAGAGGGCCGAGCGGCTCGTCGCGCGGGCCGCGGCGACCGGCGCCGACCTGGTCGCGCTGCCGGAGAAGTGGAACGCGATCGGCTCCCCCGAGGTGCTGCACGCGGCCGCGGAGCTGCTCGAGGGCGGCGAGTCGGTCGCGGCGATGGCCGGCTGGGCGAAGGCCCACGGGATCACGCTCGTCGGGGGCTCGATCTCCGAGCGGCGCGAGGGGCGCGAGAAGCTCTCCAACACGTCGGTCGCGTTCGGCCCCGACGGCGAGGTGCTGGGCGTCTACCGCAAGATCCATCTCTTCGACGTCGAGGTGGGCGGGAACGTCTACCGGGAGTCGGAGGCCGAGGAGCCCGGCGAGGAGCCGGTGGTCGTCCGCGGCGAGGGCTGGCCGGTCGGCCTGACCGTCTGCTACGACGTCCGCTTTCCCGAGCTCTACCGGATTCTCGCGCTCGAAGGCGCCGAGCTCGTCACCGTCCCGGCCCACTTCACGACTCCGACCGGCAGGGACCACTGGCACGTGCTCCTGCGCGCGCGGGCGATCGAGAACCAGTACTTCGTCGCCGCGCCCGCGCAGGTGGGCGAAACGCTGCCGGGGAGGCCGGCCTACGGGCGGTCGCTGATCGTCGACCCGTGGGGGATCGTGCTCGCGCAGGCGCCGGACGAGGAGACGGTGATCTCGGCCGAGCTCGACCGCGAGCGCCTGCTCGAGATCCGCGAGAAGCTGCCGTCGCTGCGCAACCGGCAGGCGGACGCATACCGCTGGCCGACGCTCGCTTAGCCCTTGGCGGGCATCTCGCGGTTTTGCTACAAGATTGTGGTAAGTGGTGGCGGCCAGCCTTCTCATGCTCGCCTTCGCGTCGGTGGGAGCTCCCCACGTGACCGGCCCCCGCACGACGACGTCCGAGCGGCCGGTCTACCGGTTCCGCGCGGCGCACGCGGTCGGCTTCCGCTGCGCCTTCGACAGCCGGCAGCTCCACGGGTGCAAGGCCCGCTACTCCCAGCGGCTCGACCTCGGCCGGCACGTTCTCCGCGTGCGCGCGGTGGGCCGGGGACACGCCCTGAGCCGTACGGTCACGGTCAGGGTCGTCGTCAAGTCGCCGTACCCGTCCCTCTCCGCGGGACCGCCGCTCGCCGTCGGGGCGGGCGCTGGGGTTCCCGCGGAGGACCCCGGCGGCCTCTGGGTCCCCGTGACGGCCACGGGCGACCTCGCGCGCGTGGATCCCGGGGGCGGAAGCGTCACAGCGAAGGTCCACGTTGGGCAGCCGCCGTCCGGGTCGGGCTTCCTCGATTCGGCCATCTTCGCGGGCGGCTCCGTGTGGGCGGCTTCGGACTCCGGTGGAACGATCGCGCGGGTCGACCCGACCACGGGCGCGGTCACCGGCACGATCGCGGTCCCGCCGCGCCCCGGTGGTCTCGCAGCCGGCGGGGGCTCGGTCTGGGCGTTCCACTTCCAGAGCTCGAGCGTGACCCGGATCGACGCCGCGAGCGGCATCGCGCACACCCTCACTGTGGGCGACGCGAACGCGACCGGCATCGCCTACGGAGGCGGCTCGCTGTGGTTGCTGACGCAGCTGCCCTCCAGGGTGCTCCGCGTCGACCCCTCCTCGGGCGCCGTGCTCCAGTCGATCGCTCTGAGCCCGCCCTACGCGCGGAAGCACAGTCTGATCGACACGTGGTGGCTCGCGTACGGGGACGGCGCCGTCTGGGCCACGCTGCCAAACTACGAGGGCGTCGCGCGGATCGACGCGGTGACCGGCTCCGTCCGCTACGCGCGCACTCCGTACGGCGAGCCCTTCGGCGTGGCAGAGGGTGGAGGCTCCGCGTGGGTCGCGACCGACCATGGTGTCCTCCGGCTTGACGCCACGACCGGCTCGCCGACCGGGGTCGCCCTGCTGCCGATCGCGAGCCAGACGGGCTTCGTCTCGATCACGTACTCGAACGGGGTGGCCTGGTTCACGAACTACGACCGCGGCACGCTGACGAAGGTGTCTGGATGACGCCCCGGCGTCTGGCGTAGCGTAGGCGTTCGCCTGCGGGCCGCTCTCGAAGTCGCTGAGCGCTGGGGCCTCGTCCTCGGCGAGCCGTTCGCCGGCGGAGTCGCCTCCGAGCTGGTGGCCCCCGCGGGGGAAGGCGCCGTGCTGAAGGTGCAGCGGCCGCACAGGGAGTCGGAGCACGAGGCGGCCGCGCTCGAGCTCTGGGACGGCGACGGCGCCGTGCGGCTGCTGCGGCACGACGCCGAGGCGCACGCGCTCCTGCTCGAGCGCTGCGTCCCGGGGACACCGCTGTCTGCGGCAGGGCCCGCGGTTGCGCTCGACGTCCTCGTCGAGCTGCTGCCGCGGCTCTGGAAGCCGGCGGGCGAGCCGTTCCGGTCGCTGGCCGACGAGGCCGCCTGGTGGGCCGAGTGCCTGCCGCGTCAGGACTGGAGCTTCGCTCCCGAGCTGCTCCAGGCAGCGCTCGAGGCGCTCCGAGAGCTGCCGGGCACGCAGGGCAAGCAGGTGCTCCTCCACCAGGACCTTCATGCCGACAACGTCCTCGCCGCGGCACGCGAGCCGTGGCTCGCGATCGACCCGAAGCCGCTGGCAGGCGAGCGCGAGTTCGGGATTGCCCCGATCGTCCGCTCGCGCGAGCTCGGCCACTCGAGGCGCGATGTGCTCCACCGCTTCGACCGCCTGACCGCGGAGCTCGACCTCGACCGCGAGCGGGCGCGCGGCTGGACGATCGCGCAAACAGTCGCCTGGGCGGACGGCAGCCACACCCATCTCGAAACTGCGCGCTGGCTGCTAGAAGCCTCTTGATGGTTCGCGCGGTCCTCTTCGACGTCGACTTCACGATCGCCCGGCCGGGGCCCGAGCTCGGGCCCGAGGGCTACCGGCGGCTCGGCGAGCGGTTCGGCCTCGAGCTCGACCCCTCGCGCTACGCGGAGGCCCGTGAACAGGCCGTCGAAGGGCTCCGCCGCCATCCGGAGCTCGAGCACGACGAGGAGATCTGGGTCGCGTTCACCGAGCAGATCATCCGCGGGATGGGTGGCGCCTCAGACTCTGCCTACGAGTGCGCCGTCGCGATGACGAAGGCGTGGGAGCACGCCCACCACTTCGAGCTGTACGAAGACGCGCTGCCCGTGCTGGCCGAGCTGCGCGCCCAGGGGCTCAAGCTCGGACTGGTGTCGAACACCGGCCGGGACCTGGAGGCGTTCGTTGCGCACCACCGGCTCGACGTCGACGCGGCGATCGGCTCAGGCGCATTCGGGCGGACGAAGCCGCACCCGTCGATCTTCGAAGCCGTGCTCGAGCGCATCGAGGTCGGCCCGGCGGATGCGGCGATGGTCGGCGACTCGCCCGAGGACGACCTTGAAGGCGCGCACGCGGCCGGAATCGAGCGAGCCTTCCTGCTCGACCGCGACGACCGCTACCCGGAGATCGAGCCGCGCCTGCCCGACCTCTACGCCCTGCCCGCGGCTCTGGGTCTCCGCGTTGACCGGAGTTAGGATCCAGGCGTGCCTGGCTGGGTGATCTGGGCGATCGTCGCGCTGGTGCTGGCCGTGGGCGAGATCTTCACGCCGGGCCTCTTCATCCTCGGCCCGGTCGCGCTGGCCGCCGTCATCGCCGGGATCCTCGATCTGATCGGGGTCGGCGCGATCGCGCAGGTCGTCGTCTTCATCGCCTGCGCAATCGGCTCGGTGGCGTTGATCCGACCGATCGCGAAAGCGCACCTGCGCGTGCCGTCTTCCCTGCGCACCGGGACGGCCGCCCTGACCGGTGCGAAGGCTATCGTCCTGCAGCGGGTCGATCAGGACGGCGGCCGCGTCAAGATCGGCGGTGAGGAGTGGTCGGCCCGCGCGTACATGGAGGGCCAGGTCTTCGAGCCTGGTGCGCGGGTCGAGGTGGTCAAGATCGAGGGCGCCACGGCGCTCGTCTACGACTGAAAGGCGGCTCAAATGACTGCTGCGCTGATCGTTCTGCTCGTCATTGCGGGGCTCGTGGTGCTGACGCTGATCCGGACGGTGCGGATCGTCCCGCAGGCGAACGCCGGCCTCGTCGAGCGCCTCGGCCGCTACCAGCGGACGCTCAGCCCCGGCGTCGCGCTCGTGATCCCGTTCGTCGACCGGCTGCGGCCGCTGATCGACCTGCGTGAGCAGGTGGTCTCGTTCCAGCCGCAGCCCGTGATCACCGAGGACAACCTGGTCGTGAACATCGACACCGTCCTCTACTTCCAGATCACCGACCCGAAGTCGGCGACCTACGAGGTGCAGAACTACATCCAGGCGATCGAGCAGCTGACGGTGACGACGCTGCGCAACGTGATCGGTGGCCTCCAGCTCGAGGAGACGCTCACCTCACGCGACGAGATCAACGCGCAGCTGCGCGGCGTCCTCGACGAGGCGACCGGCAAGTGGGGCATCCGCGTCAACCGGGTCGAGATCAAGGCAATCGACCCGCCGGTGACGATCAAGGAGGCGATGGAGAAGCAGATGAAGGCGGACCGCGACAAGCGCGCGGCGATCCTGACCGCCGAGGGCGTGAAGCAGTCGCAGATCCTGACCGCCGAGGGCGAGAAGCAGAGCGCGATCCTCAAGGCCGAGGGCCAGCGGCAGGCGCTCGTGCTCCAGGCCGAAGGGCAGTCGAAGGCGATCGGCACCGTCTTCAAGGCGATCCACGAAGGCGACGCCGACCCGAAGCTGCTCGCCTACCAGTACCTGCAGATGCTCCCGCAGATCGCGCAGGGCGAGTCGAACAAGGTCTGGATCATCCCGTCGGAGTTCACACAGGCGCTCGGCCAGCTCGGCGCCCTGATCCCCGGCGGCAACTCGGAGCGCAAGTAGGGGACTACACTCCGTCCGTCGTGCCCGCACGTTCGGACGCGCAAGCGCAGGAGGACAAGCGGCGCCTGCTGCTCCAGGCGGCGGTTCGCGTGTTTGCGCGCAAGGGCTACCACGCCGCGCGGGTCGGCGACATCGCCGAGGAGGCGGGCGTCTCCTACGGGCTGCTCTACCACTACTTCGACTCGAAGGAGGAGGTGCTCCGCAACGTCTTCCGCGAGACCTGGCGCGCGCTGATCGCGACGATCGAGAGCGTCGAGGAGGGCGACGATCCGCCGCGCGAGCAGCTGCGCAAGGTCGCCGAGATCCTGCTCCGCTCGTGGCGGCGTGACCCCGACCTCGTCCGCGTGCTCGTGCTCGAGGTGACCCGCAGCGGCCACCTCGCGGGCGAGATGGACGAGATCGCCGCCTCGTTTGCGGCGATCCAGGAGATCGTCGAGCGCGGCCAGGCCGACGGAACGATCCGCGCCGACATCGACCCGCGCCTCGCGAGCTACGTCTTCTACGGCGCGATCGACGAGCTGCTGACCGGCTGGGTCCTCGGCCGGCTCCCCGACTCCGACGACGACCTCGCGCGGGCCGAGCGGACCGTGGTCGAGATCGTCGCCGGCGGCCTCGCTCCAGAGCACGCCGGCGCGACCGCGTAGTGCGGGCGGCACCCGCGACCGAGCGGGTCGGCCGGCCGCTCGTCGGGACGGGCCTGCTCTGGAAGCTCGGGCTCGGCGCGTTCGGGCTCGCGTTCTCGCTGACGACGACGGCCGCCTACCTGCCGCCGCTGCTCAGCCGCTTCACCACCTCCGGCGGCGTGATCGGCGCGATCCTTGGCGCGGAGGGGATCTTCGCGCTCCTGATCTCGCCGGTGATCGGGCCCTGGAGCGACACCTTCCACACGCCGCTCGGCCGCCGCCGGCCGTTCATGCTCGTCGCGCTCGGCCCGATGGGCTTCTGCCTGCTGCTGATGCCGTTCATGCCGAACCTCTGGACGACGGTCGTGATCGTCCTCTCGTTCTTCTTCGCCTACTACCTCTACGAGCCGCCCTACCGCGGGCTCTACCCGGACGTCCTGCCCGAGTCGCTGTTCGGGCGCTCGCAGGGCGTCCAGCATCTGCTGCGCGGGATCGCGCTCGGGACGGCGCTCGTCGGGGGCGGGCTCCTCTTCAAGGTCTGGAAGCCGGCGCCGTTCCTGCTCGCCTCGGTGCTGACCACCGCGGCCTGCGGGCTGACGATCCTGCTCGTGCGGGAGGACGGCGGGCACGGGCGCGTGTTCGAGGGCTTCGCGGCCTACGTGCGCCGGAGCTGGAGCATCTTCCGCGAGAACGCGGACGTGCGCCGCTTCCTGATCGCGAACTCGGCCTGGGAGGGGACGTTCGCGGCGGCGCGTACCTTCGTCGTCCTCTACGTGATCCGCGGGCTGGGCGAGTCGAAGGTGATGTCCTCGGCGGTGCTGGGCGCGGTCGCGGTCGGCTACGTGATCGCGGCGGTCTTCGCGGGACGGCTGGGCGACCGGTTCGGGCTCGCGCGCGTGATCTTCTTCGCCTCGTTCGTCTACGGCGGCGGGTTTCTCGTCGCGGGGCTGGCGCGGGAGTGGCACGACTGGTACTTCGGGCTGATCGTGCCGGTCGCCGTCGCCGGCGGCACGGTGATGACGCTCGCCTGGGGCTTGCTCTACAAGATCGTTCCCGAGGAGCACCGCGGCGCCGCGGCCGGGCTCGGGACGACGACGAAGGGGATCGGGATCCTGATCGGGGCGCCGCTCGCGGGCCTCGCGATCGACCTGGCACGGCCGTATTTCCAGTCGACGGACGGCTACCAGATCCTCTGGCCGATCTGCGGCCTGCCGATCCTGGCTGCGATCCCGCTGGTCATGCGGCTCATGCAGGTCGAGCCGAAAACCGCAGTCGAGGTCGATCTCCCGGTCGTCTGAGCCATGTCCCAGGGACAGTCCCTGGGACATGGCCTTCGCATCGATCGAGCGCACAAAGAGCGCCGGTTCGCCCACCCACTCGAACACAGGCGCATCTCGCCTCTACCGTGGCCGAGTGCCGCGCAGACCACGCAAGTCCTTGCCCGATCGAAGCATCTACCAGGTGACCGTTCGGGGGGTCAACAGGTCGGCGATCGTCTTCGACGAGATCGACCGCGGCGGGCTTCACGAGCTGGTGCTCCGGACCGAGAAGAGATTCGGCTGGATCTACGACGCCTACTGCCTGATGACCACGCACTTTCACCTGGTTCTCCCGGCAAACCTGGCGTCTCTCTCCAGCGGGATGCACTGGCTCAACGGGATCTGGGCTCAGCGCATCAATCGCCGCTACGGCCGCACCGGGCACCTGTTCGAGAACCGATTCTCGGCGTGGGTCATCCGGGACGAAGAGCACTGGCGCGAGACTTGTCGGTACGTGCTCGAGAACCCGGTGAGGGCTGGGCTGTGCGAGTCCGCGCTCGACTGGCCCTGGTCCGGTGGGCGCTTTCTCGCGCGGTATCGAGCCTGACTGTTTTGGACACGGCCCAGGGACTGTCCCTGGGACACGGCCAAAAGAGACGGTCAGGCCCTGGCGTGGACCGCGGAGAGCGCGGGCGCCCAGGATGCGAGCGGGGAGATGTCGCCGTCGCGGCCGTTCAGGTGCCGGTAGCCGAGAGCGTGCTCGGCCTGCATCAGCTTGTGGATCTGCGTCGTCCCCTCGTAGATGATCGGCGCCCGCGCGTTGCGGAAGTACCGTTCGATCCCGTACTCCGCCGAGTAGCCGTACGCCCCGTGCACCTGGATCGCGAGATGCGCCGCGCGGAAGGCCGACTCCGTCGCATGCCACTTCGCCAGCGAGGTCTCGCGCGTGTTCCGCCGCCCCTCGTTCTTCAGCCACGCCGCCTGCATCACCAGGAGCTTCGACGTCTCGTACCCGAGCACCATCTCCGCGATCATGTCCTGGACGAACTGGTTCTTGCCGATCGGCTGGCCGAAGGTCTCCCGCTCGCGCGCATACGAGACCGAGCGCTCGAGGCAGGCGCGCACCACCCCGCAGGCGCCGGCCGCGACCGTGAACCGTCCCTGGTCGAGCCCGTACATCGCGATCTCGAACCCCTGGCCCTCCTCTCCGACCAGGTTCGAGGCCGGCACCTCGACGTTCTCGAAGAAGAGCTCCCCCGTCGAACCGGCCCAGACGCCGAGCTTGTGCTCGGTCTCGCGGGTCGTCACCCCGGGCCACTCCCGCTCGACGACGAACGCGGAGATCCCCTTGTGCCGCGCCTCCGGGTCGGTCTTGGCGAAGACGAGCTGGTGATCGGCCACCGTCGCGTACGAGATCCAGTTCTTCTGGCCGTTGAGGACGTAGGTGTCGCCCTCGCGGCGGGCGGTCGAGAGCATCGAGGCGACGTCGGAGCCCGCCGCAGGCTCCGTCAGCCCGAAGCACGCGAGCTTCTCGCCGCGGGCCTGCGGAACGAGGTAGCGCTGCTTCTGCTCCTCGGAGGCGTAGCGCAGCAGCGACAGCGAGTTGAGCCCGACGTGTACCGAGATCAGCGTCCGGAACGCAGCCTCGCCGCGCTCGATCTCCTCACAGGAGAGCGCCTCCGCGACGAAGTCGAGCCCCGCGCCGCCGTACTCCTCCGGGATCACGATCCCGAGCAGGCCGAGCTCGGCCATCCCCTCGATGACGCCCATGTCGAGGCGGTGCTCGATGTCGTTCTCGATCGCGTTCGGGAGGACCCGCTCGTCCACGAACGAGCGCACCGTCTCCTGAATCAGCCGCTGTTCCTCGGTAAGGTCGAAATCCATGGCGGAGAGTCTATGGAAGCGATTCGCGGAGCTTGGGGTCGAGGTCGAGGGGTACGAGCTCGAGCGGCTCGAGAAGCCGGTGACGCGCGGCTTCACGCGGGTGACGACCGTCGTCCACCTGCAGGGCGGCGGAGAGGAGGGCCTCGGCGAGGACGTGACCTGGTACGCCGAGCACCACGACCGCGAGCAGGCGGCCGGGGCGGCGCTGCCGCTCACGCGCTCGTGGACGCTGGAGTCGTTCTCGGACGCGCTGGAGATGCCGGAGCCGCACCGCCGCTGGGCCTACGAGAGCGCCGCGCTCGACCTGGCCCTGCGGCAGGCTGGGACGACGCTCGCCGCGGTGGTCGGGCGAGAGCCGCAGCCGGTCAGGTTCGTGATCTCGCCAGGGCTCGGCGACCCGCCGACGAGCGCGGTCGTCCACCGCTGGCTCGAGATCGATCCCGCTCATCGCTTCAAGCTCGACCCGGCGAGCGACTGGACGGACGAGCTGATCGCCGAGCTCGCCGGGACCGGCGCGGTCGTCACCGCCGACTACAAGGCCTACTACCGTGCCGAGGGCGACCCGCCGCCCGACGCCGATCTCTACCGCCGCGTGGCTGAGGGCTTCCCCGAGGCCTTCCTCGAGGATCCCGCGCTCACCGACGACACCGAGCTCGTGCTCGCCCGGCACCGCGAGCGGGTCACCTGGGACGCGCCGATTCACTCGGTTGCCGACGTCGAGGGCCTCGTCTTCGCGCCCCGCGTCCTCAACTCGAAG
>DASPRN010000018.1:0-25881 GCA_035624425.1 Gaiellaceae bacterium | reverse complement strand
AGGTGGTCGGTGCCGCCGAGGCTGAGGTTGACGACGCCCGGCCCGTGCGCCCTGGCCGCGGCGAGGCCGGCGATCTCGTCGCCGACGGTCAGCTGCCCGCCCGGGCTTGCGTCCCAGAGCTGCAGCTTCGCCTGCGGGTAGATCCCCTCCAGGCTCGGGACGACGCCGGGGTTCGCCGGGGCCCCGACGACCGACGAGGTGGCCGTGCCGTGCGCCTCCTCGCTGTTGGCCGTGAACGTCTGGGTGTTCAGCTCGATCGTGTTCGGCCGGCCGTCGAACTCCGGGTGCTTGAGGTCGACGCCCGAGTCGATCATCGTCACCGGGAAGCCTGGCCCCGGCGGTGTCCAGGTATCCGCGTGGACGTGCGGGATCCACCACTCGGTGTCGCACAGGGAGTCGGTGCAGTAGCCGATCGACTGCGTCGCCTCGGTGCGGAGCGGCAGGTCCGGCGTCACCGAGGTGACGAGACCCTGCGCCCGCAGGGCGGGCAGCAGCCGCGTGGCCGCGGCGCTGGGCAGCCGCCAGAGGCCGAGCTGCGGGTCGATCTCGCGCGCTCCGGAGGCCTGGAGCGAGAACTCGGCGCCGCCGAGCCGCGTGCGGTCGAGCCCGACGATCGTCCGCGGGTAGGCACGAAGGTCGTGCGGGGCCCGCGCGGGTCCGGCAGTGATCGCATGCCCGGAGTGGAAGGGCAGGAGCAGAGCAGCGATGAGGGCGACCCCGTGCACAGGCGCGGAAACGGTAGCTGGAACCTGGACAATCAGACGCGTGGTCACGGCGTATGTTGGGCTCGGCTCGAACCTCGGCGAGCCAGAACGGCAGATCGAGCAGGCGCTCGAGCTCCTCGGCAGGGAGGAGGGGATCGAGCTGCGCGCGGTCTCGACTCTGCGCTGGACCGACCCGGTGGGCTACGAGGACCAGCCGCGCTTCCTGAACGGGGTCGCCGAGGTCGAGACCTCGCTCGGCGCCAGTGAGCTGCTCGAGCGGCTGCTCGCGATCGAGCGGCGCCTGGGCCGCGAGCGTGGCGAGGGCCCGCGCTTCGGCCCGCGCACGATCGACCTCGACCTGCTCGTCTACGGCGACTCGGTGGTCGACGAGCCCGGCCTGGCCGTCCCGCATCCGCGCCTCGCGGAGCGCCGCTTCGCGCTCGAGCCGCTGGCCGAGCTGGCTCCGGAGCTGGAGGTTCCGGGTGCCGGCCCGGTCCAGGCCTTGTTGGCAGGGCTACAATGACGACCTCATGTCGCACCTCGACGAGCTGGACGAGTTCGAGGCCGAGCTCGAGCTGACTCTCAAGAAGGAATACGCAGCCGTCTTCGGCCTCTTCCGCTACTGCGTGCTCACGCAGGACGCGACCTACCTCTGCAACAAGCTCGACCTGCAGTACGTCCCGCAGCAGAGCTACCCGTTCTTCCAGCTGAAGATGGAGGACGTCTGGGTCTGGGACAAGAACCGCCCGACGCGGATCATCCCGCGGGCCGAGGTCTACACCTCCAGCGACGTGACCGTCGAGGAACTGCGCGGCGACGGCGACGAGCCGACGCTGACCGCCGAGGCGCTCGCCGAGCGCATCGGCGAGTCGCTCGGCTCCGACGACGAGCCCTAGGCGCTGACCGGTAGCGCCGCCTCGGCGTCGACATGAGTGCGATGGCGGGGGACTGGAGCATCGCGGACCTGGCCCTCAAGTAGGCTCGGCGCATGGCGCTCCTGGCGATCGACGTCGGGAACACGCAGACGGTGCTCGGGCTGTTCGACGGGGAGGAGCTGCGCGAGCACTGGCGCGTGGCGACCGAGCACGAGCGGACCGGCGACGAGCTGGGGCTGCTCCTGCGCGGGCTGGTCGACCTCGCGGTGGTCGAGGGGATCGCGATGTCGTGCACGGTGCCGCCGCTGGTGCGGGCCTACGAGGGGCTCGCGGAGCGGGCCGGCGTCGAGCTGCTCGTGCTCGGGCCGGGGACGCGGACGGGGATCCCGGTGCGGTATGAGGACCCGCGGGAGGTGGGGCCCGACCGGATCGCGAACGCGGTCGCGGCGCTCGAGCGCTACGGCGCGCCCTCGATCGTCGTCGACTTCGGGACCTCGACGAACTTCGACGTCGTCTCGGCCGAGGGCGAGTACGTCGGCGGGGTGCTGGCGCCCGGGATCGAGGTCTCGATGGAAGCGCTGTCGGCGCGGGCAGCGCGGCTGTTCTCGATCGACTTCGCCGAGCCGCCGACGGTGATCGCCAAGAACACGACCGCGGCGCTGCAGTCGGGGCTCGTCTACGGCTTCGCGGGGCAGGTGGACGGGATCGTCGAGGCGATCCGCGGGGAGCTCGGCGCCGAGGCGCCGACGGTGGCCACGGGCGGCCTGGCCGAGCTGATCGTCCCGCACGCGCGGACGCTCGAGCGCATCGACCCGTTCCTGACCCTCGAAGGCGTCCGCCTCGTCTGGGACCGCAACCGGCGCGACCCCGGCGCCTAGCCCGATGACGCGCGTCAAGGCCGGGGTCAGACCCCGGTGTCTCGCGTCAAAATCGGGGTCAGACCCCGGTGACGGTTGTCGCTCGGGCTTCTAGCCGCCGCCGTAGATCGAGATCGGGAGGTCGAGGACGACGTCGTCTTCGCCGTCCGGCTGCTCGGCTTCGAGGCCCGCCAGCACCTCGGCAGCGCCGGGCGCCGCTGCCAGCAGCCTCGTCTCGACCTCGTCCAGCGTCTCGAGCTGCACCAGCTCCTGCTTGAACGGCCGCGGGAAGCGGCCGCGGCCGAGGTACCAGCCGTAGAACTTCTTCAGGAACCCGGTCGCGCGCCGCTCGCCCAGCTCCCGCATAGTCTCGCGCATGAAGAGGATCAGCTCGGCGACGACCTCCTCGCGCGCCGGCGGCTCCGCGTCTCCCTCGACGATCTCCCTCAGCGCCCACGGGTTCCCCTGCGCCGCGCGGCCGACCATCACGGCGGCCGCGCCGGTCGTGGCCAGGATCGCCTGCGCCCGCGCGCGCGAGGTCACATCGCCCGACGCGATCACGGGCACGTCCACGCGCGAGACCAGCTCGGCGGTCAGCGAGTGGTCGGCCTCGCCGGTGTACATCTGCCTCGCTGAGCGCGGGTGCAACGTGAGCGACTCGGCGCCCGCCTCGACCAGCCTCGGCCCGAGCTCCAGGCACGACCGCGAGCCGTTGGCCAGGCCGCGACGCATCTTCACCGTCACCGGCACGGACACCGCTGCGGCAACCGCCGAGACGATCGAGCAGGCCCGCTCCGGATCCTCCAGCAAGGTCGCGCCCGCGCCGGTCTTCGTCACCTTGCGCACCGGACAGCCGAAGTTCACGTCGACGAGGTCGGCGCCCGCATCCTCGACCATCCGCGCCGCCTCGGCCATCACGTCCGGCTCCGAGCCGAAGACCTGCACAGCCAGCGGCCGCTCGTCGGAGGAGATCCGCAAATAGCCCAACGTGCGCTCGTTTCCGTGCTGGAGGCCCGCGCAGCTGACCATCTCCGAGCAGACGAGCCCCGCGCCGAAGCGCCGTCCCTGGCGCCTGAAGGCCTGCACGCTGACTCCGGCCATCGGGGCGAGCACGAGCCGTGTCGGGATCTCGACGTCCCGAATCCACCAGGAGCTCAGCAGATCTACCTGCATTTAGCGGGAAATAGTAGCCAGGATGGGGGTTGACGTCGGTCCACCCGCGCAGGTAACATCCCCGCCCGCGACGGCGCCTTGCGCCCCGCGTTTTTTCTTTCAGGAGGCCGCTTGAAAGACGTAATCCTCACCCCCGAAGGCTACGAGAAGCTCAAGCAGGAGATCGAGCATCTCTCCAACGACAAGCGCCGCGAGGTGGCCGACCGCATCCGCGTCGCGCGCGAGTTCGGCGACATCGCCGAGAACGCCGAGTACGACGACGCGAAGAACGAACAGGCGCTGCTCGAGCACCGCATCGCGACCCTCGAGGAGCGGCTCCGCAACGCCCGCGTCATCACCAAGAAGGACGTCGCCAAGGACGTCGTCTCGGTCGGCTCGAAGGTGCGCCTGCGCGACATCGCCGCGAAGCAGACGTTCGAGTACCGCATCGTCGGCTCCGCCGAGGCGAACCCGGCCGAGAACAAGCTCTCGAACGAGTCGCCGGTCGGCAAGGCGATCATCGGCAAGAAGAAGGGGGAGACCGTCGAGGTCGCGGCTCCCCGCGGCTCGATGAAGTTCAAGATCCTCGAGATCAAAGCCGCCTAGTAGCCGAAGAACGTCCGGCGCGGTGCGCGCGCCATCACGACGTTCTTCGGGGACCGGACCAGAGCCTCTCGAGCGGAGGCGAGCAGAGCCCGCCTCCGCGGCGATGTCGGTTACTCCGAGGGGTGGAGCGACTCCCCGAGAATGGCGCGGAACCGGTCGATAACGTCTCCCGCCAGCGAGCGCGCAAGCTCGACGTAGCCGTAGCCGGCGTCGTGCGCCGACAGCAGCACTCGATCACCGCGGTAGACGACCAGGTGGTCGGTGAGTTCCGGCTCGGCGTGGCCTTCCGCGACGAGCGCCCGGAGCTCGGCG
Source organism: Gaiellaceae bacterium (assembly GCA_035624425.1). Taxonomy (GTDB): domain Bacteria; phylum Actinomycetota; class Thermoleophilia; order Gaiellales; family Gaiellaceae; genus AC-32. The sequence continues at coordinate 21,375 of DASPRN010000018.1, read as the reverse complement.
AGGTTGGTTCCGCTCAACGGCAAGTGAAAGTGCTCCGGCTCGGGCCGAAACGTGCCGGCCGCGACGGCGGGTCGCTCGCTCGCTTGCCGCTCTTCGAGAAACTGCCGCACGTCGAGAGCCGTTGTGGTGCCCTCGAGGTAGAGAACTGCGTCCTTCGGCAGTGTCTCGTCAATCGCGCGCAGCAACTCGTAGACGTCGGAGACATAGCCGAGCGTGATCGATTCACCATCACGGAAGTGGAGCGCTTCTCGCATCGCGTCGAGCTCAGCCAGGTCCTTCAGAGGACCGCCCGACCGATTCGTCGGGCTCTTCCAGCCGCGCCCGGACCCAGACCGCGCTCGCTGCCGTGTACGCCATCGGGTGGCGGTCGAGCCACGCGTCCGCGTGCTTGACCGGCCAGAGCAGCCAGCCGGTGAGCGGGCGCAGCAGCCGGTAGGCCCGCTCGCTGCGGCCGGAGAGGAGCAGCGCGAGGAACTCCGAGCCGATCCAGGTCGCCGCCGAGGCGGGCCCGACCGCGACCCCGCTCGCCTCGACCTCGAAGCCGAGCCGCTCGACGGCCTCCCGCAGCCCGGGCTCTGTGTAGCGGCGGTAGTCGTGCGGCGAGGCGTGGAACCCCTGGATGAAGGGGACGTCGACGAAGAGCTTGCCGCCGGGCTTGAGGATCCGGCGCGCCTCGGTCAGTGTCAGGTCCGCATCGCGCACGTGCTCGAGGACGGCCATCAAGATCGCCCCCTCGCAGGAGGCGTCGGCCACGGGCAGCCGCTCGGCCACGCCGACCAGGTCGACGTTCGCGAACGGGCCGATGTCCATGTTGACGACGTCGGGCCCGTACGCGCTCTCGCCGGAGCCGATGTTCAGGACGACACCGTCCGCCGGTAGCGACGCGACGAATCGCTCCACCTCTGTCCTGGCCTGCTGCGACTTGTAGACGAGCGTGGGGCGCAGGCGCGGGGCGACCCGGGCCGCCAGCGGCCGCATTCGGCGCGGCAGCGCGTCGAGGAAGCCCGGGTACCACTCTCCGAGCCGGGGCGCATCGCCGCCGCCGGCGAGCAGGATCGGCGTGTCGCCCTCGCGCCGGTAGCTCGAGCCGCAGCCGCCGCAGACGATCGTCTCGCCGAAGTCCAGCTCTCCCAGGCACGCGGGGCAGCGGGCGATGCGGGATGCGAGCTCCTTCAAGGCCAAGCGATTCTAGGTGCGGCTCGGCCGACGCCCACTAGACTCGCGCGGATGCTGCCGAAGCGGTTTCCCGACCGGGAGGCGATCGCGGCCGTGCGCGGCGTTGCGGAGCGGGCCGAGCCGGGACAGACCCTCGACGACGAGCACCGCATCGCCGGCCGGGTCATGGCCAGGCGCGAGATGGGGAAGCTGACCTTCCTCGACCTCGTCGACCGCTCGGGCCGGATCCAGCTGATCGCTCGCGAGAAGGCCGATCTCGATCTCGGCGACATCGTCGGCGTTACCGGCAAGCCCTCCCGCTCGAGGCGAGGCGAGCCGTCGCTCGAAGTGACGGAGCTCGAGCTTCTCGCCAAGATCCGCCGCCCGCTGCCCGACACCTTCCACGGCCTGACCGACGTCGAGACCCGCTACCGGCAGCGCTACCTCGACCTGCTGATGAGCGAGGAGTCGCGCGAGCTGGCGGCGATGCGCACGCAGATCGTCGCCGCCGTCCGCGCCTACCTCGACGGCCAGGGCTTCCTCGAGGTGGAGACGCCGATCCTCCAGCCGCGCTACGGCGGCGGCTTCGCCGAGCCGTTCGCCACGCACTCGAACGAGCTCGACGCCGACCTCTACCTGCGCATCGCCGACGAGCTCTACCTCAAGCGGCTGATTGTCGGCGGGCTCGAGAAGGTCTACGAGCTGAGCAAGGACTTCCGCAACGAGAGCATCTCGTACAAGCACTCGCCGGAGTTCACGCAGGTCGAGTGGTACGAGGCCTACGCCGACTACCGCGACACGATGGACCGGACCGAGGCGCTCGTCCTGGCGGCGGCCGAGGCGACAGGCTCGACGCAGGTGTCCTTCCGCGGGCACGAGGTCGACCTGGCGCCGCCGTGGCAGCGGGTGAGGTTCGTCGAGGCGCTGGAGGCGAAAGGCGTCTGGTCGCGCGACGAGGCCGAGCTGCGGGCGACGCTCGAGGAGGCGGGGGTCGACACCGGCCGCGACGGCTCCTGGTCGCAGCTCGCCGACCACGCCTACTCGCACTTCGTCGAGCCGGAGCTCGTCCAGCCGACGATCGTCCACGACTGGCCGATCGAGCTCTCGCCGTTCGCGCGGACGACGGAGGACGACGAGTCCCTGGTCGAGCGCTTCGAGTGCGTCGTCGGCGGGATGGAGTTCGCCAACGCCTTCAGCGAGCTCAACGACGCCGAGGAGCAGGCGCATCGCTTCGCGATGCAGGAGGCCGAGCGGGAGGCCGGCGCCGAGGAGTCGGAGCCGGGCGACCCGGACTTCGTCGAAGCGCTCTCCTACGGGATGCCGCCGACCGGCGGCTGCGGCGTCGGAATCGACCGGCTGACGATGGTCCTGACGGGGAGCGACGCGATCCGCGACGTGATCCTCTTTCCGGCGCTGCGTCCTCGGTGACGCCCGAGCGGCGGTACGCGCTCGACGCGCTGCTCGACGCGCTCGGGCTGCCGTTCGACGAGGGCGTCCGTGTGGGGGACGAGCAGCTGGACGAGGTCTTCTCGCTGCTCACGCTGGCGCACGAGCGGGAGGCGGAGCTGGACCAGCACGGACGGCCGCTGCCGCCGGCCGACCCGCCGGGCCCGCGCGTGGCGGAGCTCGCCGCCGGGCTCGGGCTCGAGCCGCGCCCCTACCCCGGCGGAGAGCGCTTTCTGGTCGCGCTCACGCACGACGTCGACCTGCTCGGCGCGGGCGGGCTTACGACCGCGGCCAGGCGGTTCGCGCGCGGCCGGTTCCGCGAGGGAACGGCTTTCCTGGCCGACGCGCTCGTGCGCCGCGATCCCGCGTTCCCGCTGCGGCGGATGGGGCCGCCGTCGGCCTGCTTCTTCCTGGCGCGCCAGGACGACCCGCGCGACGGCTACCCGGAGCGCTACCGGCCCGCCCTCGCGCGCGCCCTCGGCCAGGCGAGCGCCGACGGCCGCGAGCTCGGCCTGCACGCCTCGTACCGCGCGCGGGACGAGCCCGGAGCGATCGCCGTCCAGGCCACCGAGCTCCGAGCCGCCATCCCAAGTAACACTGTGTTACTTGGTGGGTTGAGGCACCACTACCTGCGCAGCGCGCCGGAGCGGCTGGCGGGAGAGCTGCGCGCCGCGAGGCTGCGGTACGACTCGAGCATCGGCTGGCCCTCGCGACCGGGGCTGCGGGCGGGAACGCCGTATCCGTACCGGCTCTGGGACCCCGAGCGGCGCGAGCCGGGCGCGTGGGAGCTGCCGCTCGTCCTGATGGACGCGACCCTGGCGGAGGAGCGCTACCTCGGGCTCCACGCCGATGACGCCTTCGCCGTGGCGACCGAGGCGCTCGAGCCCGTTGCCGAGCACGGCGGCGCCGTCGCGATCCTCTGGCACCCGCCTTCGCACCACCCGCTCCTCTCGCGCGGCTACGGGCGGCTCTACCGGCGCCTGCTCGCGTGGATCGAGCAGCGCGGCGGCCGCACCGGCACCGCAGCGCAGACGCTCGACCGCTGGGAAGCCCGGCGCGGCTAACGGAACAGCAGCGCGGCGAGGTCGGCGACGAGCGCCTCGAGCTCGCGAGCCGTCTCGCGCTGGGCCGGCAACGTCATCCCCAGCGGGTCCGGCACCTCCGGGAACGAGTCGCGGAAGTCCGGCGGCCGGTTCGCATGTGCCTGGTGGATGCGTGCCACCGCCCGGTGGACCGGGTCGCCGGGCGGTGGCGCGTCGGGCAGCCCGGCGAGCAGCTCGACCAGCTCCGGCAGCGAGAACGTGTGCTCGATCAGCGCGTCGGCGTCCACGACCGAGGCCATCACGTGCTTGCGCTCGAAGCCGAGCACGAGGTGGAAGCGCTCGAGATCGGCCTTGGTCACGCTGCGGGCGCGGTGGCCGACGATGTCGAGGCCCATGCTCTCGGCGATCGCGACCGCCTCGGGCAGCGCCCGTTCCCGTCCGAGGTCGAGCGTGCCGAGCGAGGCGACCCGCACCGGCAGGCCATACGTCTCGCGCGCGAACAGGGCGGCGGCGATCGGGCTGCGGAAGCGGTTTCCCGTGCAGACGAAGGCAACGCGGAGCTCGGTCACGGTCAGCGCGCGTGCCTTTCCCCGAAGCCGACCTCGCGCTCGATCCGGAGCTGGCGCGCGCGGACGAGTGGGCCCGTGAGCCACGGCGCCGCCCGCAGGACGCGTGCCTTCCGGCGCAGAGCCGGCTCGGTCGGGCAGAGCTCGGCGGCCGCGCGGTAGCTGGCCGCGGCCTCGCCGTAGCGGCCGGCTCGCAGGGCCTCGTCGCCGCGGCGGCCGAGCTCGGCAGGCCCGGGCCCGGCGAGCCGCCGTTTCAGATACTCGCGCTCCTCCGGCGCGAGGTCGTCGCGCGCGAGCGCCTTGCCGAGCAGTGCCCGGCCATGCTCGTCCATCCGGGCCGGGTCGGCCGCGAGGCTGTCGCCACGCCAGCTGTAGAGCGCGAGCGGTCGTGGCTGCAGCGCGACGCGGTAGCCCGCGTAGATCGCCCGGAGCCAGAAGTCCCAGTCCTCGGCGAGGGCCAGCTCCTCGTCGAAGCCGCCGACTTCCTCCCAGACCGCCTTCGGGAAGAGGGACATCGTGGAGACGAAGTTCTGCTCGAGGATGGCGAGGCGCTGGCGCTCCGGCCGCGGGAAGCCGCCCTTGTAGCGCACGCGGGCGGGGTGGATGCCGGCGTCGAAGAGCCAGTAGCAGTTCGACGTCGCGATCCCGCCGGCCCGGCCGTGGACCTCGACCAGCGCCTCGAGATGCCTTGGCAGGAGCACGTCGTCGGCGTCGCAGAACGCGATCAGCTCGCCGCGCGCCTCGGCGATGCCCAGGTTGCGGGCGGCCGCCACGCCGCCGTTCTCACGCCGGGCCACCCGCACCGGCTCCGGGAACGACGAGGCGATCGCCCCGGTCGCGTCGCCCGAGCCGTCGTCGACGACCACCACCTCGAGATCGCCGTACGTCTGCCAGAGGACGGAGGAGATCGCGGCGCCCACCGTCCGCTCGGCGTCGAAGGCCGGGATCACGACCGAGACCCTCATTCCACAAGCCTCTTGTATAGCGCCAGGAACCCTTCGACGAGCGCGCCGTCGGAGCCCGCACCCTCGACCCGCTTCCCCGCCTCGGCCAGTCGCGCGGCGAGCCCCCTGTCGTCGAGCACGCGCCGCAGCGCGGCTGCAAGCGCCTCCGGCTCCTCCGGCACGAGCAGGGCGTCCTGGTCGTCGACCACGAGCTCTCGCAGGCCGCGAACGTCTGTCGCGACGAGCGGCGTCCCGGAGGCCAGGGCCTCGAGCGCGCTGAGCGGAAGGCCCTCCCAGTGCGAGGAGAGCACGATCGCGTCGGCGGCGCCCATCAGCGCCCGGGCGTCCGGCCGGACGCCGAGGAAGCGCACGCGGCCGTCGACGCCCTCCTCGTCCGCCACGCGCTCGAGGTGCGGGCGCAGCGGCCCGTCGCCGGCGATCGCGAGGACCGTGTCGGGCACGCTCGCGATGGCTCGGATCGCCAGCTCGTGGTTCTTCTGCTCGACCAGGCGCCCGACGGCGAGCACGAGCTGCGTGCCGGGCTCGAGGCCCAGCTCCGCACGGCCGGCCGGCGGCGGCGCGGGGCCGACGGCGTTCGGGACGGTCGCGAACGGCGTGCAGCCGTGCTCGGCGAGCGCCGCAGCCACTCCGGGCCCGCACGCGACCGGGGCGAGCCCGGACAGGCGGACGAGGCGTACCGCCGTGGGCCAGTCCTCCTCCGGGACGCCGTGGACGTTCACCAGGCCCGGCGGCTTCCGGCCCCGCCCTGTGACGAGACCTGCCGCGAGCGCCATCGTCGGGTTGTGCGCGTGCACCACGTCGGGCCGGGTCGCGCCCAGGGCCCGGCGGACGGCGAGCGCCGCGGCCGGAACCCGCCAGGGCCGCCGGCCCACGATTGGCAGCGGGTACGGCTGCTCGGCGAGCTCGGCCGCGAGCGGCCCGGCGGCGGCGGCGACCGAGACGGTGTGGCCGGCCTCGCGGGCGCCGCGGTAGGCCGAGACCAGGATCCGCTCCGCGCCGCCGGTCCCGAGCTCCTGGATCACGTGGAGGATCCGCAAAGCTCCTCGTAGAGCTCGATCGTCCGGCGGATGAAGGCGTCGACGGAGAAGCTCTCGGCGACCCGTTCCCGTCCGCGCCGGCCGAACGCCTCGCGCCGCTCCGGGCTCTCGGCCAGCGAGTCGAGCGCGGCGGCGAGGGCCGCCGGGAATTCCGGCTCGACCAGGAGCCCCGTCTCGCCATCGAGGACGAGCTCGGGAATTCCGCCGACGCGGGTGCCGACCACCGGCAGGCCGGCGGCCATCGCCTCGAGCACGGCGAGCGGGAAGTTGTCCGCACGCGAGGGCTGGACGAGGACGTCGAGGCCGGCGAGCGGCTCGCGCAGGTCGGCGACGAAACCGTGGAAGCGCGCCTCGACCCCGAGCTCGCGCGCCTCCCGCTCGAGGAGGTCGCGCTGCGAGCCCGTGCCGTAGATCTCGAGCCGTACCGGGCTCCGCGCCTGGGCCGACGCCTCCAGCAGGAGGTCGATCCCCTTCCACGGCTCGAGGTTGGCCGCGACACCGGCGACCAGCGTCCCGCCGCCGTCGCGCGGGCCACGGGGCTCGCCCGGCTCGGCGCCGAAGGGGATCACGTGCACGAGCCGGGAGGGAAAGCCGTGCTCGAGCATGAAGTCGGCCATCGCTCGCGACGGCGTCACGACGTCGCCGAGCCGCGCCAGCGAGGCTTCGAGCGGCAGGTAGCCGTGCAGCAGCCACTCCAGCCGCGCGCGCGAGACACCGGGCGGCACCGGCGCATCCGGGCGGCCGACGCGGACGGCGATCTCCTCCGGCATTCCGTGGAGGGTATGGAGGACGCGGGCGCCGCGCAGCCGGCCGCCGATCCGGCCGTACAGCCCGGCGCGGCGGTCGTGGGTGTGGACGAGGTCGGCCCCCGCGAGGCGGCGCGAGAGGTCGCGCCCGCCGCGCAGGTCGAGCTTGTGCCCGACCGGCGCCGCCTCGGCGTCGACGCCCAGGCGCCTGAAGCTCTCGGCCACGTCCTCGCTTGCACACAGGACGCGTACGTCGACGCCCTGCCCGGCCACGCGCGGCGCGAGCTGCCTCAGGTGCGAGACCGGGCCGCCGCGCTCGATGGTCGAGACGTAGACGACCCTCATCCGGCCGCAGGCGCCGCGCCGACGGCCTCGGCTTGTCGGCCGCGGACCCAGATAGCCGCGGCCAGCCCGCCGATCAGCCAGAACGGCAGGAAGTACTGCTCCGAGAGGAACATCGAGCTGACGGCGGCGATCACGAGCGAGATGCGCAACGCGCTGACGAAGCCGTAGTCCCCGTAGCCGCGGCGCAGGCAGTCCGTCAGCCGGGTGAAGGCCAGCAGCAGGTAGAGGGCGAGCAGGCACATCGCGACCACGCCCAGCTCGGCGCCGACGTCGAGGAGCGCGTTGTGCGCGACGGTCAGCGTCAGGCCGCCGACCGGCTGACCGGTCTGCCTGTTGAAGTAGAACTGGAAGTTCCCGGGGCCGACGCCGAGCAGCGGGTGGTCGGCCATCAGCCGGCTCGCCGCGCCCCAGGCCTCGAAGCGCGTGGCGACGTTCTCGTGCGCGACGTGCTGCTTGAGCGTCAGCGCCTCCTGGAAGCGCTGCGGGTTGCTGTGGATGACCAGGACCACGCCGGCCGCCGCGACCGCGCCGGCCGCCAGGGTGAGCTGCCAGCGCCGCCGGTGGGTCAGCACGAAGAGGACGAAGCCGGCGGCGAGGCCGACCAGCGCCCCGCGCGAGAGGCTGAGCAGGATCGCCGCCGAGACGAGCCCGATCGCGCCCAGCACGAGGGGCCGCAGCAGCTTCGGGCCGTCGAGCACGACGAACATCAGCGGCAGCGAGGTGGCGAGCACGAAGGCGAAGTCGTTCTGGTTCACGTAGGGCAGCGTCGCCAGGTCCTCCTTGTTCGAGAGGTACTCGTGCAGGCCGAGGTAGGCGGCGACCGAGCAGGAGACGACCAGCGCCCAGGCGATCCGGCGCTGCAGCACGCGGTCGTGGCCGTACTGCGTGACGATCAGGTAGACGAGCGCAAAGCTCGCGTAGCGCGTGGTGGTCGTCGTCGCGGCCGAGGTGTCATGAGCCTGTAGCGTCGACACCATCGCCAGCGCGAGGATCCCGAGCACGATCGCCTGCCCGCGCTCGAACACGAGCACGCGCCGCTGGCGGACGAGCGAGACGGCGAAGCTGGCGATGCAGAGGCCGCCGGTCAGCTTGGTGACGCTGATCCCGCTCCCTGCGGTCGAGGAGAAGGCGCCTTCGATCGGCGCTACGGCGACGACGAGCACGATCGCGAGGTCCGTGCGGGCAAGGGCGATGAGCACCACGGCCCCGGCGAGGACCAGGAGCGCCACCATGGCGGGGGCTGCGACCGCGCCCAGGACCAGGACGGCGGCCGCAGCCGCGAGCCCGAGCAGGCCCAACCACTCGAACACGTCAGGGCGGCGCCGCAGGGCTGCCTCCATGCGTCCGTCGAGCATGTCCGTCAGCGGCGTGCGCGCCGGGCGGCGCTGCGCTTCTCGGACAGCTGCGGCGTCGGCCCCTCGCCTTCGTCCTCGGCGGTCGGCCGCACGTGGTAGCTCGACCCGCGGACGGCCAGCGAGTAGTTGAGCACCGCCGCCGTCGGCTTGACGGAGATCAGGTCGAGCCGCTCGATCGCGGCGCGGACGTGGCGGCGGCGGGCACCGTGGGCCCTGGCGACGAGCAGCGTCGCGTCGGCATGGCGGGCGACGATCCTGGCGTCGCTGATCGGCATCACCGGCGTGCAGTCGATCACGACGGCCTGGTACTCGCGCTCGAGGCGTGCGAGCAGCCCGGGGAACGCGTTGGTCAGCAGCTCGACCGGATCGGCCGAGCGGCGGCCGGCGACGAGCACGTCGAGCCCGTCCTCGCCGTGGCGCACGGCCTCCTCGAACGGCACCTCGTCGAGCAGGACGTCCATCAGCCCGGGCGAGCGCTGAATCACGAGGAGGTCCGCAACGCGGCCCCGGCGCAGGTCCGCGTCGACGAGCAGCGTCTTGGTGCCGGCGCGGGCGAGCGTTGCGGCGAGCCCGAACGCGACGGTGGTCTTGCCGTGGCTCCCGTCCGGGCTGGTGATGACGATCGAGCGGATGCTCTCGTCGGTGAAGAGCAGGTTCGTGCGCAGGTCGCGCAGGGCCTCGGCGACGACCCGCAGCCGCGAGTCCGTCGCCAGGTCCTCGGCCGTGTGGAGCTTGAGGATCGCCGGCTCGGCCGGGATCTCCGCGAAGACGGGCAGGCCGGTCACCTCGGCCAGGTCGTCCGCGCTCTCGACCTTCGTCGTCAGGCTCTCCCGCAGGAGCGCCGCGCCCAGTCCGAGCGCGAGCCCCAGCAGGAAGGCGACGAGCAGCGTCAGCTTCGTGCGCGGAAAGACCGGCGCGGTGGGGAGCGAAGGCGGGTCGGCCAGGATGAGGTGGACCGAGTGGATCTCGAGCTCGCCGCTCTGGTCGCGGCTGAGCAGCGCATTGGCGACCCCGGCCGCAGTCAGCTGCGCGCGCCTCGGACTGGAGCAGCGCGCGTGGATCTTCATGATCGGCGTGCCCTTGAACGTCTCGACCGAGGTGCTGCAGAGAGAGATGCCGGCGATCTGCTGCGCCTGGGTCAGCGTCGACTGCGAGGTCGCGGCGTCGGCGTAGTAGGGCGAGATCGTGTCCAACAGCCCGAAGAAGACGATGTCGTTCTGCTTCGGGATCAGCGCCATCGTCGCCGTCGACTCGTACTGCTTCGTGACGAGCTTGGTGGCCGCGTAGGCGGGGATCACGACCGCGAGCGTCACGATCACGATCAGCAGCTTCCGCCGCCAAAACACCTGCAGGAGATCGTTGAGAGTCACGTCACCTTTCTCGCTGAGCGAGGCCGTTCAGAGGTGGTTCGGGGGGACCGAACAATACCCTTCGTGACGTGACCCCAACCCGCATTCTCCTGGCCGCTCAGCCGATGGACGGGGGTGTCGCCCGCCACGTCGTCTCGCTGGTCGAGGCGCTGCCGCGGGACCGCTTTACGGTCGACGTCGCCTGCCCGCGCGGCTCCCTGACCTGGGCCAGCCTCGAGGGGGCTCCCGGGATCGAGCTGCACGCGATCGGCGCGCACCGCCGGCCGGCGCCGGGCGACGTGCGCTCCTGGCTCGCGCTGCTCCCGCTCGCCGGGCGGGCGGACGTCGTCCACGTCCACTCCTCGAAGGCGGGCTTCCTCGGCCGGCTCGCCTCTCTCGCGCGCGGGAAGCGACGCGCCTGCGTCTTCACGCCGCACGGCTGGTCGTTCTGGGCCGCGGACGGCGCCGAGGGGCGGCTGTACGCCGGGCTCGAGCGCGTCGCTGCCGGCTGGTGCGGCGCGATCGTCGCCCTCTCGCAGGACGAGCGAGCGGCCGGGCTCGAGCAGGGCGTGGGGCGGCCGGAGCAGTACCGGGTGATCCCGAACGGCGTCGACCTGGCGCGGTTCGCGCTGCCGCGCGAGCCGGTTCGCGGACGGATCCTGATGGTCGGCCGGCTGGCGCCGCCGAAGCGGCCCGACCTCGCCCTGCGCGCGCTCGCCCGGGCCCGTGCCCGGGTCCCGCAGGCCGAGCTCTGGATCGTCGGGGACGGGCCGCTCGGGGCGGGCGCGGAGCGGCTGGCCGGAGAGCTCGGGGTAGCGGAGGCGGTGCGCTTCCTCGGCCACCGCGACGACGTGCCCGAGCTGCTGGCCTCCGCCGAGTGCGCGCTGCTCGCGAGCGACTACGAGGGCTGCCCGCTCGCCGTCGTCGAGGCGATGGCCGCCGGGGTCGCAGTCGCGGCCACCGACGCGGGCGGCACCGGCGAGCTCGTGCGGCCGGGGAAGACGGGTGCCCTGAGCGAGAAGGACGACGCCGAAGGCCTGGCCCGCGCGCTCGAACAGGTGCTCGCGAACCCGGTGGAGCTCGGCGCCGCGGGGCGAAAAGTCGCCCAGGCCGAGCTGTCGCTGGACACGATGATGGGCCGCCTGGTCGCCCTCTACGAGGACTTGACCAAGCCGATTTCGCGCATGCAGGAGGGACGTAGCGCTTCCAAATAGGTGCGTTACACGACCGCACGAGCGAAGCTTGTACGGCCTCTGGGCGGCGCCGGCAAGCCGGCGCCTTGGCCGGTAACTCGAACGAGGGAGTAGCCCCGAACGAGGGGAGACGATGCAGACGGCGTGACCGCCGCAGGTTCACGCCGCTTCATCGTCGCCGCAGCTCTCGTCATTCTCGTCCTCTCCGGCCCCGGAGCGCAGCAGGCTGCCGGCGCCGCCGCGACCCCGCAGGTGGACATCGGCACGCTCCGGATCTGCACGGGCTGCGCGCAGAGCGGCGGCGATCTCTCGCGGTACGGCTACGTGATCCTCAACTCCTGGGATGCGCCGCTGCTGCCCGCGCTGAAGGCCGCGAACCCGGGCTTGAAGGCGCTGGTCTACAAGAACCTCTCCTTCACGGTCGCGGGCGCCTGCTCGGGCGGCGTCGACCAGCAGCGGCTTCCCGCCGGCGTCGGCTACTGCGACGCGAACGCCAATCATCCCGACTGGTTCCTGAAGGACCCGTCGGGCCAGCGCCTCAACTCGGCCTACTTCACCGGCTCCTGGATGATGGACGTGGGCAACCCGGCCTACCAGGCGAAGTGGCTCTCGAACGTGCTCGCGGACGTCCACGCGGGCGGCTGGGACGGCGTCTTCATGGACGACACGGACGCCGACATGAGCTGGCACCTCGACGGGCGGATGATCGCCAAGTACCCGACCTCGGCAGCCTGGCGGGCCGCGACGCGCTCGATGCTCGCCGTCGTCGGCCCCGGCCTCACCTCCGCGGGCGTGCTCGCCGTGCCGAACCTCTCCACGCCGTGGGCCTCCGACTACGACGCGCAGGCGACCTGGCAGGACTGGATCCAGTTCACCTCGGGCGCCGCGCAGGAGTTCTACGGCAAGTGGGGGACGACGAGCTCCGGTTGGTTCAGCGGCAGCGACTGGACCTACCGGCAGCAGTTCCAGGCGATCACCGAGCAGGCGGGCAAGATCTTCCTCGGCATCACCTACGCGCCCAAGGCCGACACGCACTCGGAGACCTGGGCCCGCGCGAACTTCCTGCTCTTCGACCAGCCGTCGAACCACGGGGCGCTGCTGTTCGAGGCGAGCGACCCCGAGGCGCAGGATCCCTATTCGGCTTCCTGGACCGCCGACGTCGGTTCGCCGACGGGCTCACGCTTCCAGGCCGGGGCCGCCTGGCGCAGGAACTTCTCGTCCGGGACGGTCGTCGTCAACCCGAGCTCCTCGACCGTGACCGTGCAGCTCGGCCAGACCTACGTCGGCGCCGACGGATCGCCCGCGACCTCCGTGACGCTCGGGCCGACGAGCGGCGCGATCCTGCGCTCGACGGCCGAGTCGCCGCCTCCGCCACCGCCACCGCCACCGCCACCGCCACCTCCCACGCCGCCGAGCCCGATCGTCCTCACGGTCACGGTCTCGGGCACCTCGGTGCACCTTGCCTGGAGCGGGGTCAGCGCCCACCGCGCCGACGTCTACCGCAACGGCTCGCGGCTCGTCACGACCCAGAACGACGGCTCCTTCACCGACAAGCCGCCGCGACGGGCGAGCGGGACGTTCACCTACCGGGTGTGTGCCTCGGGGACGAGCACCTGCTCGAGCACCGTCCCGGTCGGCCTCGGCGGCTCGGCCAAATACTTCTCCCCACGGGCCCGCTCGCGTCTGATGAGGGCGTACGAGCGTCAGGAACGGCGCGCGTTGCGCGTGCTCGCCAAGCGCCGGTAGAGCTCGGCGAGCGGCTCGGTCGCCGGGCCCGGGGCGAAGCGCCGCTCGAAGTCGGCCCTGGCCGCGGCTCCGCGCTCCTTGCGCGCGGCCTCGTCCACGAGCAGCTCCGCTGCGGCGGCCGCTAGGGCCTGCGGCTCCTCCAGGACGACGACGCCGTCCGAGGGCTCGATTCCCTCCGCGCCGGCCGGAGTGGTCACGACCGGCACGCCGCTCGCCAGAGCCTCCAGCACCTTGACCTTCATGCCGCTGCCGCGCGGGAGCGGGAACAGCAGCAGCGAGAGGCCCTGGAAGAAGTCGCGCGCGGAGTCGACCTCGCCGGCGAAGCCGAAGCGCTCGGTCCCACGGCCCGCCAGCGCGAGGGTCGCCTCCGGAGCCAGCGCCGTCACGCGTGGCCAGACCTCCTCGACCAGGACGTCGATCGCCGCCGCGGTTGGCGGCCAGGCCGCGGTTCCGATCAGGCCGGCGGTCGGCGGGCCGTCGAGCGGCGCGGGCCGGTAGAGCGCCGGGTCGAGCGAGAGCGGGGCGAGCACGACCTCGGCCCCGGGCGCCGCGCGGCGAAGCGCGTCGGCCACGAGCGGCGAGCTCGCGACGAGATGGCGGTGGCGCAGCGCGGCCCGCTCGGCCCGGGTCGCGTCGAGCACCTCGCGGAACTGCCGCCGCCAGGGTGCGCCGAAGGGCCGGTCGCTGCGCGCGAGATAGTGGAGGTGGACGAGCGACGGCGCCACGATCCCCTCGCCGCACCAGACGGTCTCGGTTTCCTCCAGGTGGACGAGGTCGACGCCGGAGGCCGCCTCCCGGACCCGGGCCGCGAAGGCGCCCGAGAGCTCTCCGAGCGGGCGCCGGACCCGCTGCAGGCGGGCGCGCCAGGGTCCCGGCGGCTCCACGTCGACGACCTCGACCGGCAGGTCGGCCGGAACCTCACCGGTCACGGACGACGGCCTGCGGGCCGCGATCCCACGTACCTCCACGCCGTGCTCGCGCAGCCCGCGCAAGAGACCGACCGACGTCTTGCCGGGCGCGCCTCCCTCGGGGAGCGGCGGCTGGGTCAGGACGACGAGCGCCCGCAGCGGCACCCCGGCTCCTTGGGTCACCGGCGCCACCCGGCGAGTGCCAGCACAGCCCTGCGCGGAAACCGCCCGGCGCGATCGCCGAGCAGGCTCTCGAGCCACTCCGCGTCCTCTCGCGGCAGGAAGCCGAGCAAGAGGGCGAGCGAGGCGAAGACCCCTGCGCCGCAGATCAGGCCGAGGACGACCCCTAGCCCACCGCCGAGCGCGTCGACGAGCAGCCACGCAACGACCCCACCGGCGGCAGAGATCAGCGCCCCCCGGAGAAGCCGCGCTGTCTCCCAGCGAACCGGGCCGGCGATTCGCGCAGCGTAGACCGTCAGGGGCACGCCCGAGACGAGCAACGCGCAGGCGCTCGCGATTGCGGCGCCGAGGGCACCGTGGTCGGGCACGAGCGCGAAAGCTGCGCCCACGTCCACCGCGGCCGCCGCGGTGTCCACGACGAGCGGGACGCCGACACGGCCGAGGCCGGCCGCGAGCGAGGAGCTGAGCACGGTCACCGGGGTCAGCAACGACGCTGCGACCAGCACCAGGAACGGGTCCTTCGCGGGGGCGAACTCCGGTCCCCAGATGACTCGTATGGCCTCCGGACCGAGCGCCGCGGCGGCTGCGACGACCGGGAAAGTCGCGAGCAGGAGCAACCGCAGGGCCCGGCTGAACCCCGTGCGAATCCGGCCGTGCGCGCCCGCCCCGTACAGGGTTGCGACCGCCGGCGCCACCACCTCGCCCATTGCCGCGGGCAGCCGCACCAGACCGGTCGCGACCGCAAACGCGATCGAGTAGAAGGCGATCTCGCGGTCGGTCGAGTAGTGCGCGAGGAAGAAGAACTCGGAACGCCGCCAGACGATCAGGTAGAGGACCGTGCCTCCGAACGAGTAGGCGGCGAAGCGAAGCGCGCCCCGGCCGAGGTCCGGCGCCGCCGTAGGCTCGGCGCGCAGCCGGAGGACGGCGCCGCGGGCGAGCCACGCCGTCCAGAGCAAGGAGACCGTCGTCGTCGCGGCCTCGACCGCGAACATTCCGGTGATCCCGCCCCCCAGCGCCAGGACGGCGATCGTGGCGCCCACACCGAAGCCGCCGGTGGACAGGCCGGCGATCGTCGCCTGGCGCCAGCGCTGCAGGCCCGTGAGGACCGCGCCGGGCACGGTCGCCAGGATTCCGCTCGCGGTGGCGATCCCGGCGAACGTCCACGCGCGGGGCGGGGAGGCTCCGAGCGCTCCGGCGAGCGCGAGGGCGCCACCGCCGAGTGCCGCCGCTGCGACCTCGATGCGCAGGATCCTCGCGGCGAGCCAGCGCGCCGCGCCGGGACGGTCGGCGCCGACGGCCTCGCCCACGTACCGCATCAGCGCTACGGAGAAGTTGGCAGAGAGGAGCGTGACGGCCGTCGCCTCGACGAAGGCGATGAAGCTCTGGCGGCCCAACCCGCTGGCGCCGAGGTAGCGTGCCGCCGCGACCGAGATTACGAGCGTGTACAGCTGAGGCAGCGTGTTCGCGAGCATCTTCCAGAGGCCGCCTCGAACAACGCGGGCGCCGGTCGTGCCGGCGGCGCCGGTAGCCGCCTCGTTCACCGAGAGGGCAGCTTCGTCGAACGGCAGGCCGGCCGCGAGCATGCGCTCTGGCAGCGAGCTGTCGGGAGGCGTCTGGCCTCTGCGCCGACGGCCCAAGCTAGGACCTGGCGACGGGCTCCCGGCGGCGGGTGTGCTCGACGACGTCGGCGATGATCTGGTCGAGGTCGAGCGTCGTCTGCCAGCCGATCTTGGCCCGGATCTTCTCCGTTGCCGGCTCGCGGTGGAGGGTGTCCTCGATCCCCTGCTCGTAGACCTGCTCGTAGGGGACGAACGAGAGCTCCGAGGCGCTGCCCGTGGCCCGCAGAACCCGCTCGGCCAGCTCGAGGATCGTGACGCGCTCCGACGAGCCGACGTTGTAGATCTCGCCCGAGGTCGACGGCTCGTCCATGACGCCGGTCAGCGCGCGGACGGTGTCGGAGACGTGGCAGAACGAGCGCGTCTGCGTCCCGTCGCCGTGCACCTCGAGCGGCTCGCCGGCCAGCGCCCGCTCGACGAAGCGCGGGATCACCATCCCGTAGCGGCCGCTCTGGCGCGGGCCGACGGTGTTGAACAGCCGGACCACGACCGCGTCGAGGCCGCGCTCGAGGTGGTAGGAGAGCGCGAGGTGCTCGTCCATCGCCTTCGAGTCGGCGTACAGCCAGCGCTTCTCGGTGGTCGGCCCGTAGACGCGGCGGTCGTTTTCCGCCAGCGGCCGCTCGTCGCGGTGGTCGCCGTAGACCTCGGAGCTGGAGGCGACCAGAACGCGCTTGCCGAGCTTGCTGCAGTAGCCGAGCACCGTCTCGGTCCCCTGGACGTTGGTCACCATCGTGTGGACCGGTTGCTCGACGATCAGGCGGACGCCGACCGCGGCCGCCAGGTGGTAGACGACGTCGCAGCGGTGGACGAGGTCGCCGACGACCGACGGTGCGAGCACCGAGTCGACGACCAGGTGGAAGTCGGGGCGGTCGCGCAGGTGGGCGACGTTGTCGAGCGAGCCGGTGGAGACGTCGTCGAGCGCGAACACCTCCCAGCCGCTCGCGAGAAGGGCCTCCGAGAGGTGGGAGCCGATGAACCCGGCCCCGCCGGTGACAAGCGCCTTCCCTGACATGACGAAGAGCGTAACGACCGCCTCGGGCCTTGTCCGTTGACGAGGTGGAGGGCGAAGCAGACAATCGTGGTTCCGTCAGATCGAGGGGGAGGTAGGGCATGAGGCGCTGGGTTGGATGGGTCGCGGCCGCCGCGGCCGCAGTCGCGGTGTTCGCCGTTTCCGGTACGGCACAGGCGGACGTCCCGCACATCGTGATCGGGCCCGACGGCACGACGGCAGACGTCTTCAGCTACGCGGACGCGATCAGGGAGCGCGTGTTCATTCCCGTTCCCGGGGTAGACCAGGACAGCGACGGGGTCACCGACCAGATGTCGATCGACATCGTCCGGCCGGCCGAGACGGATGCCGGGCTCAAGGTGCCCGCGATCATCGACCCGAGCCCCTACTACACGTCGCTGGGACGCGGCAACGAGTCGGAGTTCATCCACACGACCGCTGGCGGCGTCCTCGACAGGTTCCCGCTCTTCTACGACAACTACTTCGTCCCGCGCGGCTACGCCTTCATCGCCGCGGACGCGATCGGAACGGCCTTTTCGACCGGCTGCCCGCTCCACGGCGGCCCGGGCGACGTCGCCGGCTTCAAGGCGGTCATCGACTGGCTGATGGGCCGCACGCCCGGCTACACGACGCTGGCCGACACGACTCCCGTGACCGCGAGCTGGGACAACGGCAAGAACGCGCTGATCGGCAAGTCGTACGACGGCACCTTCGCGAACGGCGTCGCCGCGACCGGCGTCGACGGCCTGACCACGATCGTCCCGATCTCGGCGATCTCCGACTGGTACGACTACTCGCGGATGGGCGGGATCCGCTTCAACACCCACTATCCGGCCAGCCTCTCGAACACGATCACCCAGAACGTCGGCGCTTCGCAGCTCGGCGTCGTGCCGCCGAATCGCAACTCCCTCTGCGCGGCCTCGCGGACCGCGATGAGCGCCGCGGGAACGAACGGCGACGGGGACGCGGACGGCGACATCAACAACTTCTGGCAGGCGCGCAACTACAACCTCGGCGTGGCCAACGTGCATGCGGCCGTCTTCGAGTCGCAGGGCCTGAACGACGACAACGTGCGCCCGAACCACTTCTCGCAGTGGTGGGCGGGCCTGACCGCCAACGACGTGCCGCGCAAGCTCTGGCTCTCCCAGGAGGGCCACGTCGACCCGTTCGACTACCGCCGGGCCGTGTGGGTCGACACCCTGCACCGCTGGTTCGACTACTGGCTCCAGGGCGTCGACAACGGGATCATGAAACAGCCGCAGGTGGACATCGAGGTCGCTCCCAACACGTGGGAGACCGCGAGGAGCTGGCCACTCCCGAACACGAAGCCGATCGACTTCTACCTGCAGGGGACCGCGGCCGGCTTCCAGGGGCATCTCGGCTCGGCCCCGGGCGGGAGCACCGACTCGCTGACGTTCACCGACGCCAACCTGAGCGAGACGAACTACGAGTCGCTGACCAACTCCCAGGCGAACAAGGCGATGTTCCTCTCGCCGCCGCTGACCCGGGACCTGCGCATCTCCGGAACGCCTCAGCTCGACATCTGGGCGTCGCTCAGCAAGACACAGACGAACCTCTCGGCGTTCCTGGTCGACTACGGCGGAGGCGTCCTGCGCATCCTCCGGACGAGCAACGAGGGCGTTCACAACCTGACCACCTCGTCCTGCTACGGGGACGCGACCGCGGCCGACGACGGCTGCTATCTCGACGTGGCCGAGACGACGACGAACCCGCCGAGCAGCTCCACGCCGTACATGCCGACGACCTGGCGCGTCTCGAAGGGGATCCTCGACTCGTCGAACCGCGACTCGCTCTTCACCGGCCTCGCCAGCCCGGCGACGATCGGGCAGAAGTACGAGTTCAAGTGGCCGACCCTGCCGAACGACTTCACGTTCGTCGCCGGCCACCGGATCGGAGTGATCATCGGGGCCAACTTCTCGGGCTACTCGTCGGTGAACGGGACGACCGCGACCGCGATCACGCTCGACACCAGGCTGAGCAAGATCATCCTGCCGGTGGTCGGGGGCTTCGACTCGGCCAGGGACGCGGGCGCCTTCGCCTTCGACTCGAAGCCGACGGTCAAGATCGTCACGCCCGCCGAGGGGGCGACCTTCCCGCTCGACAAGCCCGTGGCCGCGATCTACAAGTGCGACGACGACGTCGCGGTCTCGTCGTGCGTCGGCACGGTCGACAACGGCGACGACATCGACACGTCGACGATCGGCTCGCACACCTTCACGGTGACCGCGACCGACAGCAGCGGGCAGACGACGACACTCACGAAGCACTACAACGTCGTCTACACCTGGAACGGGTTCTTCGCGCCGGTCTCCAACTCCGGCGACGGCCTCAACCTCGTCCACGCGGGCGACCTGATCAAGCTCGGGTTCGGCCTCAACGGCGACCGGGGCCTGAACGTGTTCGCGGCCGGCTATCCGGCCTCGGTCCCGATCGCGTGCCCCTCGGCGGCGCC
Organism: Gaiellaceae bacterium; assembly: GCA_035624425.1. Taxonomy (GTDB): domain Bacteria; phylum Actinomycetota; class Thermoleophilia; order Gaiellales; family Gaiellaceae; genus AC-32. The sequence continues at coordinate 2,243 of DASPRN010000018.1, read as the reverse complement.
GGGCTCGGTTCCCGCCGCCGGTGACGGCACGACTCCGGGCCTTTCCTTCGGAGTCGCGTCCAACCACTACGCCTACGGCTGGCAGACCGACTCGGCCTGGGCCGGGACGTGCCGGCAGTTCCAGATCAAGCTCGCCGACGGAACGTCGACGGTGCACACCGCCGACTTCATGTTCTTCTCCTAGAGGTTCTTCAGCGCCTCCTCGATCCGCGGCTCGCGCGGGTCGAGGAGGCGCGCCTTGTCGAGCTCGGCGTGGGCCCGCCGCAGCTCGTCCGCGCGCCGGTACGCGAGGCCGAGGTCGAAGCGCAGCTCGACGACGCGCGGCTCCTTGCGCACGGCCTGCTCGAGCGCTGCCGCCGCCGCCCGCGGCGTTCGGGCGCGGGCGGCCTCGGCGACGTAGGGGTCGACCGAGAGCGGGTCGAGCCGCTTCGCCCAGCGGAGCTGCCCGCGGTCGGTCAGCCTCGCCGAGAGCCAGGGCGGCACGAACAGGACGAGCGCCACGAGCACTGCCGCCGCCGCGGCGGGGACGGCCGCACGGCGCTCCAGCGTTCGCCGCTCGCCGCCGGAGTTGCCGGCCCCGAGCAGCAGGAAGAACGGCACCCCGCAGGCCGGCACCGTCCAGATCCAGTCGACCGACGCGTGCACGAGCCAGTAGGCCGCGCCGGCGAAGGCGGCGGTCGCCGCAGGGTCACGCGCACGCATCCGCGAGACCACGGGCGCGAGCAGCGGCACGATCGCGAGGACGAGCAGCGCGAAGCCGACCACGCCGAGCTCGCTCAGGGCGTCCAGCTCGACCGAGTGCGCCCGCGCAGGCGTGTCAGGGCTGTGCCGGTGCTGGAGGTAGGCGGGCCCGAAGCCGCGCGAGCCGATCCCGGCCAGCGGGTGGTGCTCGAACTGGTGCACGGCCACGCGCCAGATGTCGTACCGGTACGAGCCGAGCTGGAAAAGGTGGCTCGAGGTCGTGTTCGCGGACGGCGCGTGTGTGAAGGCCTGCCACTTCTCGTCGAACCAGCCCTGGTGGTAGATGCGGGCGAAGAAGACGGCGACGACCGCGGCGACCGCGGCCAGGAAGAGCCCGAGCGCGGCGATCCCCCAGGCACGCACGGCGCGCGGCCCGGGCTCGAGCTTCCGGTCGGCCAGCGCGTAGACGAGTCCCGCGACTGCGCCCAGCGCCGTCAGCAGCAGGATCGCCGACCCGGCGCCGCGGACATTCGCGACGGTCTCGGTCCGGAACGGCGCCGTCAGCGGGCGGTAGGCGGCAGCGGTCAGCACGCCGGCGATCAGCGCCGGCGGGAGCAGCCGCAGCCGCAGCGGCGAAAGCCCGAAGACGAGGGCGGCGGACGCCGCGAGGGCGAGGATGCCGCCCTTGCTCTGCGCGGTCAGCCAGCCGGAGGCGATCGCCGTCGCGGCGGCCAGCGCGAGCACCCGGGCGACAACCGGCAGCGGGCGGCGCGACGCGAGCACGACCGCCGGCCAGAACCCGATCAGGAACACCGCCGCCAGCGCGTTCGGGTACGAGATCGGATACGAGAGCCGGCCCAGGTAGAAGTGGTCGAGCTGGTGGCCGCCGGAGCGAAGGACGATCCCGGACCCGACCGCGAGCAGCCCCGAGGCGGCGGCGACCGCGCTGCAGGCGAGCTCGCGATCGCCGGGCGTCCGCAGTGTCAGGAGCGGCACTCCCAGGGCGATCGCGTAGAAGAGCGTCAGGAGCGCCTCGTCGCGCGCGAGCGGCGGCACTGCCGACCACGAGATCGAGAGCGCCGCCCAGCCGGCGAGGAGGACGAGCGCTCCCAGGGCCACGAGCTCGCGCGCATGCGGGCGGGCCGCGTCTCCGCTCGCCAGCACGACCCCGAGCAGCAGCGCGCCGAGAAAGGCGTACGGCAGCCAATCGGGCCCGCTCGTGCTCCCATTCGCCAGCCAGGCGATGCCCGCCGCTGCAGCGGCGAGGGCCGCGAACGGCAGCGTGCGCGCCACGGTTCCGGTGTCGAAGGGCATCGCCCCGCCCACTCTACGAGGCCCGCTTTCGGGACCTCGGCCCTCGTTGCCACGGCTAGACACAAATTGGCCCTTGCGCCCGCAGAGATGCGCAACTACCGTTCGATCTGGGCGTTAAGGGAAGTTGGTGAAAGTGGTCGAAGTGGGGATTTGCGCCGACCAAAGCGAACCAGAGGGGGCTTTTCGGCGTATACGCTTCTACATGCGGCCAGAGTGGGAGGAGGAGGAGGAGAATGAGGCGTCTATTG
>DASPRN010000141.1:0-21525 GCA_035624425.1 Gaiellaceae bacterium | reverse complement strand
GGCAGCATCCGCGGCTACGCGCACTGCGGCGTCCTGCGAGCGCTCGAGCGGGCCGGCCTCAAGCCGGACTACCTGGCCGGCACGAGCGTCGGCGGCTGCGTGGCCGGCATGTACGCGGCGGGGTACTCCCCGGACGAGTGCGCCGACCTGCTCGACCGCGGCGGCGGGCTGCTGCTCCGTCCGGCGCTGCCGCATCGCTCGCTGCTCTCGAGCCGGAGCTTCCGCCGCTTCGTGCGCGCGCTCGGGCCCGAGGTCACCTTCGCCGATCTCGAGCTGCCGCTTGCGATCGTCACCGCCGACCTGACGACCGGGCGGGAGGTCGTGCTCCACCGCGGGCTCGTCTGGCAGGCGATCGTGGCGACGATGTCGATCCCCGGGATCTTCCCCGCCCACCGCGTCGGGCCGTACACCCTCGTCGACGGCGGCATCCTCAACCCGGTCCCGATCAGCGTCGCCGAGCACATGGGCGCCCGCGCCATCGTCGGCGTGCGCCTGTTCGCCCCGCCCGACGAGGCCGACTGGGAGGCCGAGTCGGTTGTCTCCGCCGGCCGGACGCCCTCGTCGATCGCAGTGATCATGCGCTCGATCGAGATCATGCAGAGCCGGGTCGAGGCCCAGGCGACCGCGGCCACCCGTGTGATGATCACGCCGCGCTACGAGAACATCGGCGAGGCGAAGCTGCGGCGCTTCCGCACCGGCCGCCGCTTCGTCGACGACGGCGAGGCAGCCGCCGAGGCCGCCCTGCCGCGGCTCAAAGCTGCTTTCCCGTGGCTCTCCTGAGCGTCTCCCGCTCCGAGACCGTGCGTTAGACAGCCGCACGGGCAAAGCCCGCGCGGCCTCTTTGGTCGGCGCCGCCGAGTCGGCGCCTCAGCCGCCTTCCCCTGGCTAGCCGGCCCGTAGGCCGGCTTCGAGCTCGCGGATCGCGGTCATCAGGCGCCCGGTGAGCGTCTCCGCAGCCTCGTGGCGCGAGCGGCACTCGAGCCCGTCAGTCTCGAGCGGCGCGCCGAACGCCACGCGCACCGGGCCGAGGCGCGTGAGCCGGTCGGTGCCGATCAACGCGGCCGGCACGATCGCCCCGCCCGCCGAGAGCGCGATCCGCGCCGCGCCGCTCTGCACCTGCTGTCGGCGCCGCCGCTCGCCCTTCCAGCGCCCCTTCGCCCTGCGCGCTCCCTCGGGGAAGACGAGCAGCACCTCACCCGCGCGCACGATCTCGACCGCGGTCCGGTACGCATCACGGTCCATCCCCCCACGTCGCACCGGGAACGCCCCCGACGCACGCAGCAGCGGGGCCAGCACCGGGTTGAAGAGCTCGGACTTCGCCATCGAGCGCAGCCGGCGGCGTGGCCAGAGCGGGTAGGCCAGGATCCACGGGTCGAAGTTCGAGAGGTGGTTCGAGGCGAGCACGTAGCCGCCCTCGGCCGGCAGGTTCTCCACCCCTTCCGCCTGGAGCCGGTACAGCGTCTTCATCGGCCCCCAGAGCAGCCCGCCCATGAAGCGCTGCCACGCGTCCATGCGGACGCGCGGCCCGCTGCCTACCGAGGTGTCGGACGCCTCAGGACGCCGCGAGCCCTGATGCTCCGGGCCAGGGAAGAACACCGGTCTTCCCGATGTGCGTGAGCGAGCCGTCGGCCGCAGTCCGGTAGATGTCGACGAGGGTCGACGTGAACACGGTGCCGACGACCTTGGTGCTGATCACGTAGAGGTAGCGCCCGTCCCTGCTCGACCCCTCGTCGAGCGCGGAGTTGTTCGTCGCCGTGACCACTCCTTGCAGGGTGAGGCTGCCGTTCGCTCCGAGCGCGAAGCTCGAGACGGAGTTCGTCAGCGAGTTCGTCACCCACGCGTGCGTCTGATTCTTCGAGAACACCACCCAGCAGGGAGCGCTACCGCCGGCCACCTTGTGGTCGACCGGAGTCTCGGTTCCGGTAGCCGGATTCAGCGAATAGGTGCTCACGGTGCCGTTGACGCCCGAGTCGGTCATGAAGAGGACGTTCTTCTTCGTGTAGCCGAATCCAAACGGGTCCTCGCCGACCGAGTGGTTGCCGACCGGCGCCGAGGTCAGCCCGTTGGCGCCGACCTTGAAGGTGTCGATCATGTCCGGGCCGGAGCCGATGAAGCTCATCGCAACCGGGTCGAAGATCGCGCCGCGCTCACTGACGGTGAGTGTCGAGGCGTTGGCGTTGAAGCCGATCATCGCGGCGGCGCTCGCCTTGCCGGGATCGAAGAGCGAGCGCATCGACCCCGCGAGCTTGTGCAGCTTGCCGGTGGCCGAGACCGTGTAGCCGGCGATGGTGCCGCTCCACTCGTTGACGACGTAGACCAGGGTCTTCTTGCCCTTCTTCGCCGTGGCGACGCTGACCGGAAGGTCACCGCCGGTCGGGAGGTGGTTGACGAGCTTGAGCCCCTTCTTCTTCACCCGGAAGGAGGAGACGCTGTCCGAGCCGGCGTTGACGGCGAACAGGAACCTGCCGTCCTTGCTGAGCACGACCGAGTTCGCGGAGTCGAGCAGCTTGAAACCGTACTTCGCGAAGGGCGAGGCCTGGTTCGTGCCCGAGCCGCCCGTGTATACGTGCGGGCCCTTCTTCAGCGTGCCGTTGCTCCTCCGGAAGAGGACCTGGATGTAGTTCTTGGGCATCGAGTTCGTCTGGAAGTAGACGGCGCCGACGAAGCCGTGGCCGCTGGTCTCGGCGAGCCGTGGCGCCCCTGGGGCGCTCGATCCCGTGACGCCGAGCGCGACAAGTGCGAGCCCGAAGACGATTGCGGTCTTGAAAGGCATGTTCCCCAGTGTAGGAACGGGTCGAGCGATGCGTCAACCGGCGAAGGCCTGGCGGTAGGCCTCCTGCAGCCCGGCGGGATCGAGCTCCTGCGCGCGGACGGCGAGGTCGATCAGGCGCCGCCGCAGCTCGAGCGCCTCGCGCACCTCCGGGACCGTCGCGTCCTGGTAGGCCGAGAACGGGAACGTCGTCTCGATCTGGTTGTGGCGGAAGTAGCGGTGGAACCCGTCCCGGTCGGCCGTGCCGGGGTAGGCGACGCAGTGGGAGTAGACGACGTCCATCGTCTCCGGGATCTCGATGCGGAGCGCCTCGAGGAACGGCTCGAGGTCGCCGTCGACGTCCGCGGAGAAGAGCAGGTACTCGTTGTTGAGCCGGTCGGGCACCTCGGGCGGCGGGCCGACCTCGACGAGCTGCGGCACGATCACCCAGCGGGCGAAGTGCACCCGTCCCACTCGAGCGAAGGGGCTCTCGGAGCCGAGCGGGAAGGCCTCGACCACCTCCCGCAGCTCCTCCGAGCGGGAGGGCAGGATCGCGCTCAGCGCGAGGTAGGTGTAGGCCTGGCCGATCCTGCTCGGCATCAGAGGTACCGCTGCGAGTCGGCCACGAAGCGGCGGAAGCCTTCCTGGAAGCGGCCCGGGTCGGCGCCGCGCATCTCCGCCTGGAAGCGGTCGAAGCGCTTCTTGAGCTCCAGCGCCGACTGCACCATCGTCGCCGAGGCCTCCGGGTAGGCCGAGTAGTAGTGGCTCGCCGTGAACTCCAGCTTGTGGATCAGGCGCTTGGTCGCGCCGGCCGGCTGCCCCTTCGGATAGCCGTAGCAGTTGCCCCAGATCCAGTCCATCTGGTCGGGGACGACGCTGTAGAAGGCGTCGATGTACTGCATCCAGTAGCCGTTGTAGTTGCTGACGAAGAGCAGGTACTCGTGGCCGAGCTTCTCCGGGACCTGCGGCGGGCCGTTGTACGGGAACCCGGTGACGATCGTCCAGCGCAGGAAATGGATGAAGGAGAGCTTGCGCAACCGGCCGAGGAGCGGCGGAAAGTGGCGCGTCAGCCAGAAGTTGAAGCGGAGCAGCTTGCTGCGGCCCGGCTTGATCGGGTTGGCGAGGGTCATCGCGATCGCGCGGCCGCAGGTGTTGCGGTTCGGCGTCTGGACGGCGATCTCCTCGCGTTCCTGCGCCGGGAGGCCCATCGCGTCGAGGCTAGAGGAGGCCCGAGAGGGGGTCAAGGCTTGCTACGTTCGGCTCGATGGCCACGCACCCCGCACTGAGGCGCTTTCGCCGCCGTCGTCCGCCCGGCGATCCCGGCCTCGAGCTGCCGGACATCCAGGGGAACGTCCTGCGCCCGTCCGGGTTCCAGGAGGCCCAGTTCCTGTTCGTGCGGGTGGACGACCCCAAGGCCGCGGGCGCGTGGCTGCTCGGGCTCGCCGACCGGGTGACGAGCGCCGCGCCCTGGACCGGCGGCAAGCCGGAGACAACGCTCAACATACGCTTCACTCACGCAGGCCTGGAGGCGCTGGGCGTGCCGGAGGAGGCGCTCGCCAGCTTCTCGGATGGCTTCCGCGACGGGATGGCCGCGCGAGCCGGGCTGCTCGGCGACGTCGGGGCCAACAGCCCGTCGGAGTGGGAGCCCGGCCTCGGTACCGGAGAGGCGCATGTGCTCCTGCGCGTGGATGCGGGCGACGCGGAGCGGCTCGAGCGCGAGGTCGAGCGACTGCGCGGGGAGGCGGCGGGCGTCGGCGCGATCGTCAACGAGCAGCACTCGGCCTTCCTGCCCTCCGGGCGGAACCACTTCGGCTACGTCGAGGGCGCGGGAGCCGTCGCGGTGCTCGGCAGCGGCCTCACGCCGCAGCGCGGCGAGGGGACGCCCGAGCCATGGCGGGCCTGGCGCGCGCTCAAGCCCGGTGAGTTCATCCTCGGCTACGAGGACGAGGACGCCGAGCTGCCGGACGCGCCGATCGAGCCGTTCGGGCGCAACGGCACCTACATGGTCTACCGCAAGTACTTCATGGACGTGCCTCTCTTCACCCGCTTCCTGCGCGAGCACGCGGCGGCGACGGGCGGGGACGAGGAGCTGCTCGCGGCGAAGATCATGGGTCGCTGGCGCGACGGGACGCCGCTCGTCCTCTCGCCGCACCGGCCCGACCCGGAGCTGGCGGCGGACCCGGCGCGGGTCGACGACTTCCGCTACGGCGGCGACCTCTCCGGCCTGCGCTGCCCGCTCGGCGCCCACATCCGGCGCTCCAACCCGCGCGACGCGCTCGGCTGGGGCGGCTCGCTTTCCCTGCGCCACCGGATGATCCGCCGCGGTGTCTCCTACGGGCCGCCGCCGGAGGATCCCGCGACCGACGACGGCGTCGACCGCGGGCTCGTCTTCACCTGCTTCATGGCGAGCCTCGAGCGCCAGTTCGAGACGGTGCAGACGGCCTGGTTGAACGACGGCAACGTCTTCAAGCTCGGCGACGACAAGGACCTCCTGCTCGCCCCTGAGGATCCGAACGGCAAGATGACGATCCAGGGTGACCCGCCCGCCTTTCTCTCGCCGCAGCCTGCGTTCGTGCGGCTGCGCGGCGGCGAGTACCTCTTTCAGCCGGGGATCGCGGCGCTGCGCGCGATCGCGACCTGCTCGCCGTAGATCTCCTCGAGCGACGCGCCCTCGCGGTGCCGGGCGATCTGGCGCTCCGCCGCGTTCGCAGCCGGAATCGCCAAGTAGGACGCGGCGCCGATCTCCTCCGCCGCCGGCAGGACCCACTCGATCAGCCGCTCGATGTGGGCGCGTGCCTGCCGCACCTCGCCGGTCGCAAGGTCGATCAGCTCGCCCGAGAGCCCGTAGCGGATCGCGCGCCACAGGTTCTCCTCGAGCAGGCGGCGCGGGTGGTCCGGGAGCGGCTCGCCCTCGTCGATGGCATGCGCGATGCGGGCGGTGAGCGCGTGGCAGAGCGCGGCGAGCGAGCGCGCCTCTGCCACGTCGGGCTGTGCATCGCAGATGCGGATCTCGATGGTCGGGAAGGCCAGGTGCGGGCGGACGCTCCACCACAGCTGCGTGTGCTCGTCGATCGAGCCGGTGTCGTAGAGGAAGCGGACATACCGCTCGAAGCCGTCCCACCCGTCGTAGTCGTCCGGGATCCCGCAGCGCGGGAACATGCGCGTGAAGATCTGGCTGCGCGCCGAGTGGAGACCGCTGTTGACGTTCTCGACGAACGGCGAGCTCGCGCTCAGGGCCAGGAGCTCGGGCAGGAAGTTCCGGAGCGCGTTGCAGACGCCGATCGCCCGGTCGGGCCCGTTGATCGCGACGTGGACGTGGAGCCCGAAGCTGTTGTTGCGCCAGACGACGTACCGGAGGATCTCGTCGTTGCGGCGGTAGTGCGGCGTGTCGATGATTCGCTGCTCTTGCCAGGGGCTCCAGGGGTGCGTGCCGGTACCGGCGAGGGCGATCCCGAGTGGATCGGCCAGCTCGCGAAGCTGGGCGCGGCGCTCGCCGAGGAGCACGGCGGCCTCGTCGAAGGTCTGGCAGCGGCCGGTGCGGATCTCGACCTCGGAGGCGATCAGCTCGCCGACGAGGTGCGGCTCGAGCGGCGTGCCGCGCGCGGCGGCCTGCAGTTCCTCGAAGCGGTTCGTCAGCGAGAGAGTCTCCGGGTCGAGGACGGCGAACTCCTCCTCGACGGCGACTGTGAAGTCGGTCGCCTGCTCGAACTGCTCTCTGGCGAGGGCGAGCTGCTCCTCGGGCGTGAGGCGTTGCGAGTCTCCCACGTCACTACATTAATGAAAGGGACCGAGCAGCCTTTCGGCGACGCTGCGCCAGCTCCAGCGCTCGACGGTGGTCTCGCGGGCGGCCCTGGAGAGCCGGTCCCGCTCGTCCGGGCTCAGAGCGAGCAGGCGCTCGAGCTTCGCGGTCAGATCGCTCACGTCGCCGGTCGTGAAGCTCGTCAGGTCCCGCGCTTCCGCCGGGTAGCCGGCTTCGAGGCCCTCGGCGATCTCCTGCAGCCCCGAGTGACGCGCGACCAGCGGCAGGCAGCCCGAGGCGGCAGCCTCGGCCGCGACCATGCCGAATGCCTCCGGGAAGATCGACGGGACGACGGCGACGTCGGCGAGCGGGAGCAGGTGGACGAGGTGGCGGTGCTCCAGTGGGCCGGTGAACAGCGTTCGCGGCGGTGCGGCCTGCTCGAGCTCGGCGCGGTAGTCGCCGAAGCCGACGATCACCGCGCGGGCGTCGAGGCCGCCGAGAGCTTCGAGCAGCAGGTGGACGCCCTTGTTGTGGATCAGCTTGCCGAAGTAGAGGACCGTGGGCTCGTCCTGCGCGAAGAACTCCGTGAAGCGCTCGGCGTTCCCGGGATCGGGAAGACGCTCGTCGCCGGTCGTGTCTCGGCGGGCCTCCTCGACGAGCCGTTCGAGCGCCTCCTCACGCGGCTCGGGCCGGAACTCGTCGACGTCCACGCCCGGCGGTACCTCGTGCACACGCTCGACGTGGCCGACGACCTCTTCCAGCACGCGGCGGATGTGCTCTGACCCGACGAAGACCGCGTCGGCGCCGGCAAGTGAGTTGCAGGCCCACGCGGCCAGCCCGGCGTTGCCGCGGATCGCGTACTCGAGCTCGGAGCCGTGCGCCTTGACCGCGTAGCGCGCGCCGGTGGCCGCTGCGACAGGGCCGCCGAGAAGGACGTGGTTCGCGAAGACGAGGTCGGCGGGTAGCTCTGCGCGGACGGCGGCGGCGTTCGCCTCGACGAAGCGGTCGCATTCCTCGCGGGTCAGCTCCGGCAGCAGGCGGGCCTCGACCCCTTCGTAGCGGTCGAGCACGAACACCGGCAGGATCGGGCCGATCTCCGGCCGCACGTGGCGGGCGCCGCCGAGGTCGTAGAGCTCCGGGTGGGGCTCCTGCGAGAAGACGACCACGTCGTGACCGGCGCGGCCCCACTCCCGCGCGAGCGCGCGCGTGTACACGTTCGACCCGGTCCCGCCGAGCAGGTACCCATGCCAGAGCAAGATTCTCAGCAGCGCCCTCCTTTGCCGTAGGAGCTCGGACGATAGTCGGGGTCTGACCCCTGACCCGGGCGGGGTCTGACCCCGGGTGGGCCCACCGCCGCTTCGCTCTGCGGCGAACCGCCGCCTTCCGACATATCCCGGGGTCAGACCCCGGGCCGACTAGGTCAGGTGGAAGTAGAGCGCGTGCAGCAGGTCGACGGCCGGGTTCGACGTGTGCACGGTCACGTCCTGCGGAACGTCGAGCAGCGCCTCGGAGTAGTTGAAGATGATCTTCACCCCGGAGCCGATCACCTCGTTCGCAACCTGCTGGGCGCTGTCGGCCGGCACCGCGAGGACGCCGACGATGATGTTCTTCTCGCGCACGACGTGCGGAAGCGTCCGGATGTCCGTGACCGAGAGCGACCCGATCGCGCGGCCGACTCGCTCAGGATCGTTGTCGAACACGGCGGCGATGTTGATCCCGTGCTCGGCGAAGATCGGGGAACTGGCGATCGCCTGGCCCAGCCGCCCGGCGCCGACGAGGGCGATGTTGTGCTGCCCCTGCGTCCGCAGGATGCGGCGGATCTCGCCGAGCAGGGAGTCGATGTTGTAGCCGACCCCGCGCTTGCCGAACTTGCCGAAGTTCGAGAGGTCGCGCCGGATCTGCGTCGCGTTGATGTTCGTGTAGTCCGAGATCTCCTGGGAGGAGATGCGGTCCTTCCCCATCTTCTTCGACTGGGCCAGCACCTGGAGGTAGCGGCTCAGCCTGGCTGCAACGCCAACCGCAACCCGCTCGGCCGGCGCGGTTCCGGTCCCGTGCGCAGTAGCTTGTGACATGAACAACCATTGTGACAGCACCGCCTGGCTCCGTGCGTCAGACCGTCACAAGCTCGCTTCGTCCGGCCGAGTTTGTGCGGCCCGCTTTGTGCGGTTCCTCAAGCCTCGTCGGATCGACCGGTCGGTTCAGACGGGCGCGCGGTAGAACCGCGCGCCCTGACGGCGGCGCCGCGAGCGGCGCCTATGCGCCGCCGGAAAGCCGGCTCGTGGACGAAGTGGGTGAAGACCAGCTCGCCCTCGATCTCGACGGCGGGGATCAGCTCGCGGTAACGCTCCTCGAGCTCCTCGTCGCCGTCGATCGCGACCTCCTCGAGCTCGAAGTCGAGCCCGTTCCGGAACGCGCGCACCCGCGCGAGCGCCCGCTCGCAGAGGTGGCAACCCGCCGCGTGGTAGACGACGACCCGAGGCACCGCTTGCGGTGCCGTCATCAGAACGTGCGGGCTTCGCCCGGACGTTCGTCTGAAGTGACCGGTCGACACGAACCGGAAATCGGCGAGCGCACGTGGGCTAGGGGTAGAGGCCACGCGTGATCGTGGCTTGCGCTACCCGCCCGACGGCGACGCCGTAGGAGGCCGGCCGCATCGCCACCTGTCGCTCCTGGGCGACCTGCCAGGTCTCGTTGAAGGCCCGCGTGACGATGTCGCGCAGCTTCGAGTTGACCTCCGGCTCCTTCCAGAAGTACTCCTGCAGGCCCTGCACCCACTCGAAGTACGAGACGACGACACCGCCCGCGTTGGCGAGGATGTCGGGCAGGACGAGCACGCCCTTGTCCTCGAGAATGTCGTCGGCCGCGGGCGTCAGCGGCCCGTTGGCGCCCTCGCAGATGATCGTTGCCTTGACCTTGTCGGCGTTGTCCGCCGTGATCACCTGCTCGAGCGCACAGGGCGCGAGCACGTCGCAGTCGACGAGCAGCAGCTCGTCGTTCGTGACCTCGTCCGCGCCGCGCAGGCCGCGCAGCGTCCCGGTCTCCTGCTTGTGCGCGAGCGCAGCGCTGATATCGATCCCCTTCGGGTTGTAGAGGCCGGCGGTGGAGTCCGAGATCGCGACCACCGTCGAGCCCTCCTCGACGAGGAACTTCGCCAGGTAGCTGCCGACGTTTCCGAAGCCCTGGACGGCGACCCTCAGGCCCTCCAGGCTGAGCTCGCGCTTCCGGACGGCCTCCTGAATCGTGTAGAGGCCGCCGCGCGCGGTCGCCTCAAGTCGGCCGAGCGAGCCGCCCACGTTGAGCGGCTTGCCCGTGACCACGCCCAGCACCGAGTGGCCCTTGTTCATCGAATAGGTGTCGAAGATCCAGGCCATCACCGTGCCGTCGGTGCCGACGTCCGGCGCCGGGATGTCCTTCTCCGGGCCGATCTCGTTGATGATCTCGGTCGTGAAGCGGCGGGTCATCCGCTCGAGCTCGCCGCGCGAGAGTTTCTTGGGGTCGCAGACCACGCCGCCCTTCGCGCCGCCGAAGGGAATGTTCATCAGCGCGCACTTCCACGTCATCCACATCGCGAGCGCCTTGACCTCGTCGAGCGTGACGTCCGGGTGGTAGCGGATGCCGCCCTTGGACGGGCCGCGCGCGATGTTGTGCGTGACCCGGTAGCCCTCGAACGCCCGCGTCGAGCCGTCGTCCATCGCGACCGGCACGGAGACGATGAGCGCCTTCTTGCACTCCTGCAGGACGTTCACCAGCCGGTCGTCGATCTCGAAGATGTCAGCCACGCGCCGGAGCTGCTGCCGCGCGATCTGGAAGGGATTCTCTCGGAGGTGGGACTCGGGGGCTTCGACAGTGGTCACTCAGGTCTCCTTCGGGGTTGGGTCCGGGCCGTGCAAAAACCGCCGCAAACAAGCCAAGTATAGAGCCGGATCTCGGTTATTTGATCTTGAACCGGACTGTCTCTCGCGTGGACGGGCCGCCGGCGGTCGGCCTGGCGACGAGGCGGATCCGGTACGGGCCGGCAGGGAGCAGATTCCCGTCCGGGTCGCGGCCGTAGAGGAAGAGTGCGTACTGCCCCGGCAGGAGATCACGCAGGCGCGCGATGAGGCCGAGACGCTCGCCGCCGCGCCACAGCTCGACGTCCAGCCGTGCCAGCGGCTGTATTTGCGGCCCGGCAAGGTCCTGCGAGAGGCTGCCGGCCCGGAACGAAAGGACCGCCGGAAGCGTGTCGGAGGGCTTGAACGAGGTGGCGGAGAGGGCGACCGCGGAGATGAGGCCGCGCGCGGGGCGACCGAACGTGATCGCCCAGGGCACGCGCAGCTCGCCGGAGGCCCGCGGCTGCAGGATCACGGCGCCCTCGGCGGAGCCGCCGGCCGGCGGGACGCCCCGGAGGCGCGCGACCAGGCGGACCGTGGTGGAGCCGCCCGGCTTCAGCCGCACGCGATGCGGGAACGACGTGATCTGGAGACCGCCCTGGCCGACGCTGCCGATCCGGACGCGGAAGCGGCGTGAGGAGACGTTGTGCAGGGTCAGCCGCTCCGTCGAGTGCCAACCGTCGCCGCGCGCCCGTCCGAAGGCGAGCGTGTCGGGCCAGGCCGCCAGCTCGGCCGAGGCCGCAGCGCCGAGGTCGACGAGCCCGCCGCCCTGCGCCGTCACGCTCGTGTCGGCCAGCGGCTCGGCGGTGCCCGCGAGGAGGCCGCTCAGCTCGGTCGCGCCGAGGCCCGGGCGGAGCTGCGCCAGGAGGGCGGCCGCGCCGGCGACGACCGCGGCCGCGCCGCTCGAGCCGTTGACCGTGCCATAGCGGGCCGAGCCGTCGTCGTTGCGGCCCGGCTCGGCGGTCGCGAGCACGACGCCGGGGGCGGCGAGGTCCGGCTTCACGCGGGCGTCGTACGCCAGCCCGCGCGAAGAGAAGGGCGCGATCCGTTGCGCCGAGCCGTTGGCCGCCGTCTTCGGAAGGCCGATCGAGACGATCGCGGGACGATCGGCCGCCAGCGCGGCGACGACCAGCCGGCCGACGCGGCCCGGGACACTGACCACCGGAACGTCGACCTGCTCGTCGAGGCCGAGCCCGCCCGCCGGCAGCTCCGCCCCGTAGACGACGACCGCCCGCGCGCCCGCCTGGACGGCGTTCTCGATCGCCAGCATCGGGTCGCCGCCGGCCCGGACGAAAGCGGCCTTGCTCGCGACGAGGCTGACGCCGTGGCCGTCGAAGAAGCCGGCCAGGCCGGCAGTGGAGGCCCGCGGCGAGGCCAGCTCGAGCTCGAGCGGGCTCGAGGAGACGACGGCGCCTGCGAGCGCCAGGCGCCGGTCGAGCAGCAGCCGCAGGCCGGTGCGAACCGTGACGGGAACGTCCTCGGCCTCGGTGCGCAGGTCGGCCGCGCCGACGGTCAGCGCGTCCGGGGCGCCGCCCGGGCTGGCGATGCTCCCGTAGCCCGGCCCGGCGGGCCCGTCGTTCCCGGCCGGGGCGACGACGAGCGTGTCCAGGTCGAGCGCGCCTGCGACTGCGCGGGCCTCCGGCGAGTCGGTGAAGGCGGCGTAGGGCTCGGCCACGCCGACGAGCGCGATCCGGGCCGCGTCGTGGGCGTCGCCGTCCAGGTTCGGGTCGACCGCGCGCTCCAGCCCCGCGATCAGCTGGTCGCTCCGCGAGTAGACGGCCGGGCCGCCGGTGAGGTCGCGCTGCCAACCTGCGACGCGAATCGGAAACACCGACGCTCCCGTGGCGACGCCGGCGATCCCGCCCGGCCCGCCCGCGCCGACGAGCAGGCCGGCCATCTCGGTCCCGTGCACCTCGAGCCGGCTCGGCTCGTCGGGGTCGGCGACCGCAGCCGCCCCGCCCCGCACCTCGGGGTCGACCACGTTCACGCCGGGGAGAATCCTGCCGCGGAGATAGGGATGGGTGCGGTCGACGCCGGTGTCGAGCAGGGCGATCGTGACGCCGCGCCCGTCGTAGCCGGGCAGGAGCACGGACGGCAGGCTCCCGGCGCCGACCGCGACCCCCTCCTTCCCGAGCAGCCGCGAGGAGAGCGAGGCCGGGTAGGCGACGCGAACCGGGTAGACGCCGGCGACGTCGGACTGGCGCTCGAGCAGCGCCACGGCGCGCGCGTCCAGCGGGGCAGAGAACCCGTTCAGGACGCGGGCGAAGCTGAAGTCGACGCGGATCTGGATCCCGTGCGTGGCCATCTCGGCGAGGAGCTGCTTCTGCGACGCGATCGCGTCCCTCGTCCACTCGTGCTCCTGGTGCTGCGTCGCCAGGCCGCCGTTGGCGGCCACGCGCTGCGCGAGCGACGGCGTCTTGAGGACGACGATCTCCCGCTGCCCGACGGAGACAGCTGGCCGGGGGCCGCCGACCAGGCCGCGCCAGCCGGACGCCTGCGAGACCAGCGAGCGCTCGTTCGCGCCACCGACGCCGAAGCCGACCACGAGCAGCAATGCCCCCAGCACGATGACCGCGGCGGGGGCAGCTCGACGGACCTCAGAGAGCCTGGGCGTAGGCATCAAGCGCAAGATAACGGGGCGGGGGGATCGCCTCCGCGTACCGGGCGGCAGAGGCGATCATCGCGGCGTTGTCGGTGCACAGCTCGAGCGGCGGCGCGACCGCCTCCGGGAGCGCGGCGCGCAACTCGGAGTTCGCGGCCACCCCGCCGACGATCGCGATCCGCTCAGCGCCGGCCTCGCGCACGCGCGCGACCAGTGCCTGGACGATCGCGCGCTGGTAGCTCGCGGCCAGGTCGGCACGGCGGGCCTCGGCCTCGTCGCCGAGATCGCGCACCGCATAGAGCAGCGCCGTCTTCACGCCCGAGAAGGAGAAGTCGAGGCCGGGCACGCGGGCGACCGGGAACGAGAAGGCATCCGGGTCGCCCTCGCGCGCGAGCCGGTCGAGCTCGGCGCCGCCGGGGTAGCCGAGCCCGAGCAGCCGTGCGCCCTTGTCGAAGGCCTCGCCGGCCGCGTCGTCCAGCGTCGTGCCCAGGACGGCGAACGAGCCGCGCTCCCGCACGTCGAGCAGCAGCGTGTGACCGCCGCTCGCGAGCAGGCACGTGAACGGCGGCTCGAGCGGGTCCGGCCCGAGGTAGAGCGAGGCGACGTGGCCCTGCAGATGGTCGACCGGGACGAGCGGCAGGCCCCGCGACCAGGCCAGCGCCTTCGCCGCGGAGAGCCCGACGAGCAGCGCGCCGATCAGCCCGGGTCCCTGCGTGACCGCGACCGCCTCGAGGTCGTCGAGTGACGCCTTGCCGAGCGCCTCCCGTACCACCGGCAGCACGAGCTCGAGGTGGTGGCGCGAAGCGACCTCCGGCACGACGCCACCGAAGCGGGCGTGCAGGTGCGCCTGGGAGGAGACGACGTTGCTCACGATCTCGCCGCGGTCGACGAGCGCCGCCGCGGTCTCGTCGCAGCTCGTCTCGATGCCGAGAATCAGGACTGCGCCGCCGGTTCCTGGACCGGGTCCTTCCACATGATCAAGGCGTCCTCGCGGTTGTCGGTGTAGTAGCCGCGCCGCACGCCTCGGGCGCGAAAGCCGAGGCGCTCGTAGAGCTTGATCGCGCCCGCGTTCGAGACCCGTACCTCGAGCGTGTAGCCGCGGCGGCTGCCGCCGGAGGTGAGGTCGAAGAGCCGGTTCATCAGCAGCGACGCGATTCCCTGCCGGCGGCGCTCGGGGCTGACCGCGACGTTCATCACGTGCCAGGCGTCGACGTAGCGCGAGATGACGAGGTAGCCCACGAGGCGGCCGGTCTCCGCGTCGAAGGCGCCGAGGCAGAGCGACGACGGCTTCGACAGCTCGCTCGCGAACATCGAGCGCGACCAGGGCGTCGGGTAGGAGGCACGCTCGATCTCCTCGATCCCGGAGAGGTCGCGCGGCTCGAGGCGGCGGAGCTCGACGGTCGTCATGGTCCGACCTTCTGACGGTCGGCCGGTCGACCGGTCATTTCAGACGGCCTCTGCGTCCGGGAGCCGCAGATAGAGCGGCTCGATCTCCTCGGCGGGGCCGAACTCCCCGGCGAGCTGCGCGTGGAAGCGGGCGCGGGGCAGGTGGCGCTCGTCGTCATCGGGCGGCACCTCGGCGCCGCGCTCCTCGAGCACGGCCCGGTAGCGGAGGGCGCCGTCGCCGACGCACAGGCCCGGCTCGACCTCCTGCGGGGCGCAGACCACCGGCTCTTCGGCGACCAAGGTGAACACCTCGCGGCGACCCGCGTCGATCACGGGCACCGCGCCGGGTGCTCCGGCCTCGAGCGCGCGCAGGGTCGACACGCCCGCCACCGGCAGGCCGAGCGCGAACGCCAGCCCGCGCGCGGCGGCCAGGCCGAGTCGCAGGCCGGTGAAGCTCCCCGGCCCGGTCCCCACCGCGAGCGCGGTCAGGTCGCCGGGCCCGGCGCCGGCCTCGCGCAGCAGCTCGTCGGCGTCCTCGAGCACCGAGACGGCGCGGGAAACCCGCTCGCCGAGCACGGTCCCGTCCTGGACGAGTGCCGCCGTGGCGACTCGCGTCGCCGTGTCAAACGCGAGAGTCAGCACCCCCGAAAAGGCTCGTGAGCAGGGATTCTTCGGTGCTGTCGAGCGTGATCAGTCTGTGTGTGGGATCCACGTGCGACAAACGTACCTCGACCCGCACAGGCGGGAGCGCGCGGGCCGCGGCCTCCGGCCACTCGACGAAGCAGATCGCGCTCTCGAAGTACGGCTCCAGGTCGCCCCACTCGGCCGCCGAGAGGCCCTGGAAGCGGAAGAGGTCGAGGTGCGAGACGTCCGGTTCGCCCGGGTAGCGGTGGCCGATGGTGAAGGTCGGGCTGGTCACGGGCCTGGTTACGCCGAGAGCGCGGCAGGCACCGCGGACGAAGGTCGTCTTGCCGCTGCCGAGCTCGCCGGAGACCGTGACGACGTCGCCGACCTCGAGCCCATACGCGAGCCTGGCCGCGACTGCCTCGGTCTCCGCCGGCGAGGCGGATGGAGCCTGCACTCAGAAGAGGCCGAGCTGGACCGTCGGCTCGGCGGACGGGATCGCCTCGAGCAAAGGCGCCGCCGGCTCGGGGGCGGCCGCCGGGCGGCCGAGCAGCTCCGGTAGCCGCGCGAAGTCGGCCTCGAGCACCTTCAGCATCGCCGGCGTGTACAGCGCAGCCGCCGGGTGGTAGAGCGGGTAGAGCAGAACGCTCATCGACCCGACCACAATCGGCTGCTCCTGGCCGTGGATGCGGGTGATGCCGATCTCCTTGCCGTTCAGCTGCTTGGTCGCGTGGTTGCCGAGCGTCGCGATCACCTTCGGGCGGATCAGCTCGACCTGGCGGAAGAGGTACGGCTCGCAGGCCTCCTTCTCGTCCGGCACCGGGTCGCGGTTGCCGGGCGGGCGGCACTTGAGCACGTTGCAGACGAACACCTGCGAGCGCTCGAGCCCGATCCCGGCGAGCAGCTTGTCGAGGAGCTTGCCCGCCTGGCCGACGAAGGGGACGCCCTGCTTGTCCTCGTGGAAGCCGGGCGCCTCGCCCACGAACATCAGGTCGGCGTCCGGATCGCCGTTGCCGAAGACGACCTGCGTGCGCCCCTCGTGCAGGCGGCAGCGGGTGCAGCCGGCGACCTGGCGCGCGAAGGCCTCGAGCTCGGTCAACTGCGTCCGTGCGTCCTCGGGCGCTGCTGGCGGTGCGGGGCCGGAGGGCACAGTGCTCAGCCGCACGGGCCTGGAGAGCCCCGTGCCGACAGCAGCGTCAGGCGGCGGCAGAGCCGGGCTCTGCCCGGCGGCAGCCGTCGCCGGCGAGGGCGCACGGTCAGCAGCAGCCACACGAACCGCCGCAACAACCACCCGCTGATCCTCCGTAGCTGGGTTGCTCGGCGGTGCCGTGCGCTGCGAAGACCGAGAGCTGCTTGCGCACGTTCGCGGAGCAGCAGTCCGGGCAGTCCGGCTCCTCGCCGTTCCGGACGAGCTCCTCGAAGTGCGACTCGCACTCCATGCAGACGTATTCGTAGATCGGCACCGTGTCAGCAGACCCTAGCAACGGGTCAGCATCTTCGACTTCGAGCCGGACGGACTCGGCCCCCAGAGGCATCGCTTGCGATGCCGTTTAGAGGACGCACGGGCGCCGCTCGTGCGTCCGTCGAAAAGACGGCCTAGCTCTGCGAGCTAGGCCCTCGGCAGTTCGAAGAAGAAGGTCGAGCCCGTGCCCGGCTCGGAGCTGACGCCGATCGTGCCGCCCATCCGTCCGACCAGCTCACGGCAGATGTAGAGCCCGAGCCCGGTTCCCCCGCGCACCGGCTGGCCGTGCAGCTCGCCACGGTAGAACTTCTCGAAGACCGATGCCTGCTCGGCCGGCGCGATCCCGATCCCGCTGTCGCGTACCTCGACGCGGACGCGACCGTCAGAGAGCGAGGTCGTGACGGCGACCTCTCCCCCGCCCGGCGAATACTTGACCGCGTTGTCGATCAGGTTGACCAGGACCTGCTCGATGCGGCTGCGGTCGCCGAGCGCGGCGGCGCCGTTCGTGTCGGTCGCCGCGACGAGGGAGATCGATTCCGGCAGGTGCTCGCTCATCGTCTCGACGGCCTCGCGCACGACCTCCCCGAGATCGACCCGGTCGCGCTCGAGGCGCAGCTCGTCGCGGTCGAGGCGGCTCGCGATCAGGACGTCCTCGGCGATCTTGGTCAGGCGCGTGCCCTGGGCGCCGATCATCTCCAGCAGCTGGCGGCGGCGATCGTCGCTGAGCTCGATGTCGTCGCGCATCAGCGTCCGCGCGGCGCCGATCACCGAGGTCATCGGCGTGCGCAGCTCGTGTGAGACGGTCGCGACGAACTCGCTCTTGGCCTCGTCCAGCCGGCGCTCGACTGTCAGGTCGCGGAACGCGTAGACGACACCGGCCGGGCTGCGGACGGCGACGAAGGAGAGCCAGAGCTCGTGACCCTCGACCTCGACGGGCAGCGTCACGGGCCGCGCCGCCTCGGCGCCGAGGGAGACCGGGATCTGCCCGGCGACACGCTCCCAGTCGGCGAATGTCTCGGCCGCGGGACGGCCCCAGACCCGGTCGCCGGTCCTTCGGGTGACGAGCTCGGCGGCGCGGTTCCAGAAGCGGACGAGGCCCTCGTCGTCGAGGAGGAAGACGCCGTCGCCGACCGCATCGAGCACGCGCGCGGCGTGCTCACGCTCGGCCGCGGTGGCCTCGGCGCGGGCCCTCGCGGCCGCCTCGGACCGGCCCGCCTCGTGCAGGCGCGCGTTGCGGGCGGCGGCACCCATCAGGCCGACAAGACCCTCGGCCAGCTCGAACTGCTCGTCGTCGTATGCGGAGTCGGCGTTCATCAGCTGGACGACGCCGACGACCGCGCCCTCGTGCTTGATCGGCAGCATCATCGCCGCCTGCACCCCGGGCGGGCCCTCGTCGTCCGGGAGCTTTCGTATGCGGCCCTCGCGGTCGACGTCGTAGTAGACGCCGTCCGGATGCTTGACCTGCTCGGGGACGTCGTTGACGAGCAGCGGCTCGCCGCTCGTGATCACGCGGCTCTGCATCCCGCCGCCCGTCCGGTTCAGCCGCAGCGACGGGAAGATCGCCGGATCGAGCTTCTCGCCGTCGACCCAGGCGTACTCGCAGCTGATCAGCTCGCTGTCCGCGTCGAAGGACGAGACCACGACCCCGGCGTGCGGCACGGCGTCCTCAAGCAGCTCGTGGAAGCGGGCGTAGACGCGCTCAGGCTCGAGCGTCTCGTTCAGGTACCGCGCCGCCGCGAGCAGCAGCTCGGCCTTCTCTACCTTGCGCTTCTTGCCCATGGCTTCATGATGCCAGCGTGTTCGAGCGACTCGATGAGCGTTTGGAGGGACGGATCGTCGTGCTCGAGCCGCTCGTCCCGGAGCACGTGGACGGGATCCGGGCGGCTGCGGCCGACGAGCGCATCTGGACGTGGATGTTGACCACCGACCTGGACGTCTGGCTCGGCTACACGCTCGGGAACGACTCGATGCAGCCGTTCGCGGTGCTGCGCGACGGCGAGGTGGTCGGCTCGACCAGCTACATGTCGCTCGCTCCGGAGCACCTGCGGCTGGAGATCGGCAACACGTGGCTGCACCCGTCCACCTGGGGGACCGGCGCCAATGTCGAGGCCAAGTACCTGCTGCTCCGGCATGCCTTCGAGGACATCGGCTGCCGGAGGGTCGAGTTCAAGACCGACGCCCTGAACGAACGGGCGCGCGCGGCGCTGGCCGCGCTGCCGGCGCAGTTCGAGGGGATCCACCGCAAGCACATGCTCGTCCGCGACGGCGAGCGGCGCGACTCGGCCTGGTACGCGGTGATCGACGACGACTGGCCCGGGGTACGCGTCGCGCTCGAACGGCGGCTGGAGGGCAAGAGCTGAACCTCCGGTAGTAGATTCGTCCCATGCCGGACGCGCCGCGCACGCTCCACAGCGTTCGCGAGGACGCCTACAACTACGCCTGGGACTACTCGATCGAGCCTGCGCTCGAGATCGAGCCCGGCGACGTGGTCGAGCTCCACGTCCGGGACGCCTCGGACGAGCAGATCACCTCCTCGTCTGGCGTCGACGACGTCGCCAAGCTCGACTTCGACCACGTCAATCCCGTCAGCGGCCCTGTCTTCGTCAAAGGCGCTGAGCCGGGCGACGTGCTCGAAGCGGAGCTGCTCGAGTTCCGCCAGCGCGACGGTTGGGGCTGGACCGCGCTGATTCCCGGCTTCGGATTGCTCGCCGACGAGTTTCCCGATCCCTGGCTGCGGATCTCGCGCATCGACGCGGAAGGAGGGCGCGTGGCCTGGAGCGACGAGATCTCGCTGCCGTACCGGCCGTTTCCCGGGACGATCGGCGTCGCTCCCGCCGAGCCGGGGCAGCATTCGATCGTGCCGCCCTCTCGCTGGGGTGGGAACATCGACACGAAGCACCTGCAGGCCGGGACATCGCTCTACCTGCCGGTCGGCGTCGAGGGCGCGCTCTTCTCGGTCGGCGACACGCACGCGATCCAGGGCGACGGCGAGGTATGCGGAACTGCGATCGAGACCGCAATGGACGTCGTGTTGCGGCTTTCGGTGCGGCGAGACTTCCAGATCGACGCGCCGCAGTACCGCCTGCCCGAGGGCGCCCTCGTCCCGGAGCAGCAGACTGCCTACCACGTGTGCACGGGCATCGGGCCCGACTTGATGGAGGCGGCGAGGGACGCTGTGCGAGCCGCGATTCGGCGCCTCGAGGAGCGCCGGGGCCTTGACCGGCAAGAGGCCTACGCGCTCTGCAGCGTTGTCGCCGATCTGCGCATCCACGAGGTCGTGGACGCACCCAACTGGGTGGTCGGGGCATTTCTGCCGGACGACATCTTCGAGAACGCCTGAGCCGCTAAGCTTTTCGCGCCCGGTATCCGCTACGGAACTGGAGCTTCTGATGGTCGAAAGCGTGAACGTGATCGGTCGCGGCCGGGTCGGCTCGGCGGTCGCCGCGCGCCTCGACGAGCGCGGGATCCCGCTGCGCGAGGACGCCGAGTTGACGGTGCTCTGCGTCCCGGACATGGCCATTCGGGACGTGGCCCAGGGACTGTCCCTGGGACATGGCCGTTGGGTCGCGCACGTTTCCGGGGCGACCCCGCTCGCGGCGCTCGACCCGCACGAGCAACGCTTCTCGCTCCACCCGCTTCAGACCTTTACGCGCTCGCGCGGGCCGGAGCAGCTCGACGGCGCCTGGGCCGCGGTCACCGCCGAGACGGACGAGGCGCGTGAGCTCGGGTTCGAGCTCGCGCGGACGCTCGGCCTCCAGCCGTTCGAGCTGGCCGACCGGGCACGGCCGCTCTACCACGCAGGCGCCGCGATCGCATCGAACTACCTGGTCACGCTGCACCGCGCCGCATCGGAGCTGCTCGCCGCCGCCGGCGCTCCGCCCGAGGCGCTCGAGCCGCTGATGCGCCGGACGATCGAGAACGGCTTCGAGCTGACCGGTCCGATCGAGCGCGGCGACTGGGCGACCGTCGAGGCGCACCGCGAGGCGATTCGCAGCGTCCGGCCCGACCTCGAGCCGCTCTACGACGTGCTGGCGGAGGCGACGTCGCGATGAGGATCGTGCGCACGGCGACGGATCTGCCTACCGAGGGCTCCATCGGCCTCGTCCCGACCATGGGCGGCTTTCACGAGGGCCACCTCTCGCTCTTTCGCGCCGCGCGCGCCGAGAACGACACCGTCGTCGCGAGCCTGTTCGTCAACCCGGCGCAGTTCGGGCCCGGCGAGGATCTCGACCGATATCCGCGCGACGAGGAGCGGGACGCCGCGCTGGCCGAGGAGAACGGGGTCGACACGCTCTTCGTCCCCGCCGTCCAGGAGATCTACCCCGACGGGTTCCAGACCTGGGTCGAGGTCGAGGAGCTCGGCTCGATCCTCGAGGGCGAGCACCGCCCGGGTCATTTCCGCGGCGTCGCGACGATCTGCCTGAAGCTCTTCAACCTCGTCCGGCCCGACCGCGCCTACTTCGGACAGAAGGACGCCCAGCAGGTCGCGGTGATCAGGCGGATGGTGCGCGACCTGGCGGTGCCGGTCGAGATCCGCGTCTGCCCGACCGTCCGCGACGAGGACGGGCTCGCGCTCTCGTCGCGCAACGCCTTCCTCTCGGCCGAGGAGCGCGCGCAGGCCCTCGCTCTCCCGCGCGCCCTCGCCGCCCGCGATCCCGGCGCCCTCGACGGCCTCGCGGTCGACTACTTCGAGGAGGCCGACTTCGAGCCGCGGGTGCTGGCCGCCGCGGTTCGCGTCGGATCGACTCGCCTGATCGACAACGTCGTCCTGGAAGGAGAAGGCGCATGAGCGTTCCCAAGGGCAAGCTGCCGCTGCCGCGGCTCGCCGAGATGAAGATCAACGGCGAGAAGATCGTGATGGTCACCGCGTATGACGCGCCCGGGGCGCGCTTCGCCGAAGATGCGGGGATCGACATCGTGCTCGTCGGCGACACCGCCGCGATGGTCGTGCTCGGCTACGAGGGCACGACGGTGCCCGTGACGATGGAGGAGATGCTCTTTCTGACACGGACGGTCGTGCGGGCTGCGCGGCGGCCGATCGTGGTCGGCGACATGCCTTTCGGCTCGTACCAGGTCTCCGACGAAGCCGCGGTC